>JAMPCN010000040.1 GCA_023666125.1 Bacillus sp. (in: firmicutes)
AAACGTATATTACTGGCGGGAGTATCGGTATGATGAAGTCGGAAACCTATTGTCGGAGATAGCCTACAATCTCGGTGACGGTCGTTATCATAGATACGAATATAGATATGATAAGAATGGAAAGGAAATACAAGATACCGCACTATTGGATGGTGAGATAACCGGTCAGCGTGAGTATGAGTATGACAAATGGGGGAACTTAAAGGATGATGGCGTTTACTTTTATGTATATGAGTATGCAACGGTATATACTTCCCGTCAGCCTGAGCCGTTTGTCATCGTCGGTAAAAAAGAGTACCATGACAGAACGCTTGTTTCCCAAAGTGAGTATGACCGAGCAGGTAAGGAAATAGCGCAAATCGTATATGGAAGAAACGAAAGTATCCTAAAACAGATAACATATGATTATGATAAGGTAGGAAATCTGGTAGAACAGACGGAAAAGAAGAACGGAAGCAGCGGCACGCGGAAAAATATCTATACTTATAATGAGATGGGAGATAGGACGGAATATGCAATTTATTTTGGCGGCGAGTTATACATCCGATATGAATACAAATATGACAAAATGGGAAGAGAGACAGGCTTTACCGGATATGACGAAGACGGCGATATATTTGTCTGTCACAAGGATGAATACGAATATGATGAGACAGGAAACGTCATAAGCGATACGCTGTATATTTTATCGCCGTCGGATTATGAGTCGGGAAGCTGCGACGATGCTTGGGAACTATTTCAATGTGAAAAATATGAATATGACGAGGTGGGAAGAAAAGAAAAAGAAATTCTTTATATGGACGACAGGATGGTGTTATGGTATGAATGGGAATATGACGGGAAAGGACGTATATTTAAGAAAACAAGATATGCCGGCAGCGGCAGCATACTCGCGCAGGATAAATACGAATATGACGACGATGGAAAAATAATAAAGAAAATCCATACAGAATATGGATATTATGGAAAGGATGGAAATCCGGAAGAAGAGATAACGGAATATAGTTATGACGCATCCGGCAATTTAATCGAAGAAAGAACGAAAGAGAGAAGTATTACATATGAATATGTATATGAATAGAGTAAAAAATATTCTGGTAGTCAGTACGGTCACAGTCCTATTATACGGCTGTACCCTGAATACGCGGACGGACGTGCAAATGTCTGATGATTTGGTAAAAGAAGATGCCAGCGTAGCTGAAAAAGTAGAAACAGGCGCGAAATGTGCAGACAGCAATATAGAAATCGTAGAAGATGATATGGAAACTGTAGATGCAGCCGGGGATATTATAGAAGACGACACAGAAATGCCAAAAGCAGAGGAGGAAAGCATAGAAAGTGAATGGGATGTAGATTTTGAAGTTGTAACGGATAGCTACATATTTGATGAACAACAGAATGGCATTGAGATTTACTATCCTCAGCTTTGTGGTTTTGAAGATTCTGTAAAGGAAGAACGGATTAATGCCCTGATTAAAGAGGATGTGATGCAAATAGTAGGAGAAAAAAATACAGGGGGAGAAGATTCTTTTTATCGTATTTATTTAAATTATAAAATAATGTTTTTTAATGACCGGGTAATCAGCATTCTATATAAAGGAGGGAAAGGTTATATCACAACAGGACATGCATCGATTGACAAGGAAGCAATAGCTACAACAATAGATATGGAAGAGGAAAGAATAATCACTTTACAAGATGTTGTTACAGATTTAAGAGAATTAAGCGAAATGCTGTTGGCAGATGAATTGGAGGGTATCACAATGTGGGAAGGAGTAAAAGGCGGATATCCGTTTAGTGGAGAATTTAGTGGAACTGTAGATGAGCTGGAAGAAAATCTACAGGAAAAGCAGCAGGAGTGGTATACGGATGGAGAGAATTTTATATTTATCAGTATGGACAAATACGGCGCATACTATAACGAATATGCCATCAGTAACGAGTCTGCCGAGCATATATTGGATGCAGAATTTTTGAAGAAACTGGAGTAGGATGCTGCCGGAAGGAAGATAACTGATAAAGCATTATGAAATGGAACGAATTGCTCAAATGAAAAAAGTTATAGGAGAACAAGACTTATGCGAAATAAATTTTTAAAAATAGTCATGTGGATATTGTGTATTCATTTCATTATATCGTGTTTTACCCCCAATGTGATGAGACAAATCGGTAAATGGAAAGTATATGGTACAAATACTGTATTGGCGATCGAGAGAGAGAGTAGGCCATGGGAATGGATGGATGGATTGGACTTGATGGGAGCCCTTGGCGTGAGGTATAAAGAAAAATATTTGAGGGAAGATGTGTCATTTATAGACCTGGGATTTTTCCGTAACACCAATGATGTCGATATAGGCATCCTGGTAATTTTATCTGAATCAGACAAAGTAAGGATGAAACTGGATATGTATTATGATTATGAGGAAAAGAAACTGATATATAAGCCGGTATATATCCTGCAGGGAGAATCAGGTTATTCAGAGATATACAAAGATGAAAAAAGTATTGATGAATTTCTGAGTAAATACGGTCTGACGAGACGAGATGTGAAAAAATATCAGAAATATGCAGTTTATAATGTTGTAGTAAGAACATGGACAAGAGCGCATCTGGAATGGTACTGGCTGGAGAGCTGGAAGCTGAAACTGTGCAAGGTGGAGGACAATACTTTCCGGTTTGAAGAAGAGTGATTTGTAAAGCTGCGATATATTTATGATGCATCCGGCAATTTAATCGAAGAAAGAACGAGAGAGAGAAGTATTACACATGAATACGAGTATGCGTATAATTGAACTTTTCCGCACTTTATGATACAATGAGCGTTAGCGGGAAGAATGAGTTTACTCATTCGGCGAGCGGCGAATGTCAATCATGAATCGCAGGTTCATGATATAATGACAGCGGGAGAGATTGCAATATGGGATTTTTTAAACAGGCGGGAAAGAAAAAGAAAAAAGAACAAGCTGATTATGCGGATATATTGAACATAGAAGAGGCCGGGCGGCTGTCTTTTGAAGATGACGAGCCGGAAAACGAGGAAATGGAGAAGATTATGTTCCTCTCACCGGAAGAAAGGTATCCATCCAAGGAAGATGACGGTTACTTTGACCCGGAGGACGGGGAGGATTCTCTGGGCGATTCTGGCGGCAGAACCGTTCAGGGGGAGCCGATTATCATAAACGGTTCAGACTATCTTTTACGTATCAATGAAACGCGGATGGAGGCAATGCTTACGCTGTACCGCAGTTTTACACAGGATGAGATTTGCGCGCTGTTAGAGGAAAACGGAGTTGTTTACGGTATCAGGGAAGATACGGTAGCGGAGCTTGCTAAGGGAAACCAGAATTACGAGGAAACGCTTGTTGCCAGAGGCACTGCGGCAAAGGACGGGCGCGACGGTTTTTTTGAATATCATTTTAATCCGCATCCGGCGACGGGGCCGATTGTATTAGCAGACGGTTCGGTGGATTATAATGTGTTAGGCAAAATGGAGCTGGTAAAAGAAGGACAGCTTCTTGTGACCTATCATGCCGCCCGTCCGGTTGTGTTTGGAACGGATGTGCTGGGCAACAGCATAGATGCCTATGAGGGAAAGGAACTGGCGCCATTACAATGTAAACGCTGCGAGCTGGACGAGAGCAGCGGCCAATATTATGCCGTTATGGAGGGAAATGTTACGATTGAGGGAAAAGCTTTGGTGGTAACGCCCTTATATGTGATAGATGGAAATCTGGATGCGGCTACCGGCAATGTGGATTTTCATGGAGATGTGCTGGTGCAGGGGAATGTATTTGCAGGCGTTACGGTGAAGACAACCGGCAGCATTACCATAAACGGACATGTGGAGACCGCAAGTCTTTTTGCGGGAAAAGACGTGATACTCACAAACGGTATGCAGGGTTCAGGAAACGGCGTTATCCGCGCAGGACATAACGTAATGGCGCGTTTTTTGGAACAGACACAGGTTTTTGCGGGAAATGAAATTAATACGGGCGCATTATTAAACTGCGAGGTAGAATCAGGCCAGAGCGTGATAGTTGCGGGCAGAGGCACGATTATCGGCGGCAGGGTGACGGCGGTAGAGCAGATTGCGGCAGCTTCCATCGGCAACCATGCCGGCGTCAATACGCAGTTGGTTATCGGCCTGGACTGTGAATTTAAAACGAAGATGGCGGAAATTGACCGCCTGATGGAGGAATATCAAAATAGCATGACGGACGCGGCGCGCGCCCTCGATAGAATCGCATATCAGCTAAGGTCGCAGCCCGCCACGCCGGAACTTAGCCAGCAGAAAGCGGAACAGATGCGCCAGAAGATTCATTATCAGTTGAAATTGAAAGAGACGGCGACGAAAAGAGAGCAGATGATTGACATTAACAAGCGTTCCGCGGGTGGAAAGATTGTTGTCAGCGGCATTGCCAATGTCGGATGCGTCATTATTATTAACGGCGTGCGGGAAATACTGCATTCGGAGTATCGTGACATTACCTTTAAAAAGAGCAGACAGGAAATCAGAATCGTATCGAATAAGCAGTAGACGCCGGACAATTTAAATCGTTCGGCGTCTTATAAATTACACAGGTCTGATGTTATGTCAACTTATTATCAATATCTGTTATTTACCAATGCTCGTTATATTTTTCCTCGCAGTATTTACAGCGGTAAATTTCCGCCTCCTCGTCGGCAAGGACAAAAATGTGGGGAAGTTCCTGCTCGATAGAGGTGATACATCTGGGATTTTTACATTTGATAATGTTTTTAATTTCTTTGGGGAGCGTCAGCTCTTTTTTATCGACCAGCTCGCCGTCCTTAATCACATTGACGGTAATATTATGGTCTATGAAAGCCAGCACATCCAAATCCAGCGTATTGATATCGCATTCCACTTTCAGGATATCCTTTTTTCCCATTTTATTGCTGCGGGCATTTTTGATAATGGCAACCATGCAGTCCAGCTTGTCCAACTGCAGATGATGATAGATGGAGAGGCTTTTGCCTGCCGGAATATGGTCGAGAACGTAGCCTTCTTCGATTTTTCCTACATTTAACATAATTTTTCTCCTTTACACGGTGATTTCCAATAACGTTAAGATTAATGCCATTCTGACGTATACGCCGTACTGCACCTGTTTAAAATAAACGGCGCGCGGATCGTCGTCCACTTCCACGGATATTTCGTTGACGCGGGGGAGCGGATGGAGAACCAGCATGTCTTCTTTTGCCAGCGCCATCTTTTCCATATTCAGAATATAAAAATCTTTCAGGCGGACGTAATCCTCTTCGTTAAAGAAACGCTCTCTTTGTACGCGCGTCATATAGAGCATATCCAACTGCGGCATACATTCCTCCAAGCGGATGACTTCTTCGTAGGAAATGCCTTTTTCCTTTAACATATCCGTAATGTAGTCGGGAACTTTTAATTCCGGCGGGGAAATAAAGATAAAGTGGATATTCTGATAGCGTACGAGCGCGTTAATCAGGGAGTGTACGGTCCTGCCGAACTTTAAATCGCCGCACAGGCCGATGGTGAAGTTATTCAGCCTCCCTTTCAGGGAACGGATGGTTAATAAATCCGTCAACGTCTGCGTCGGATGCTGATGGCCGCCGTCGCCCGCATTGATGACCGGAATGCCCGACTTACTCGCCGCTACCATGGGCGCCCCCTCCTTGGGATGGCGCATGGCGCAGATATCGGCGAAACAGGAAATGACCCGAATCGTATCGGAAACGCTTTCGCCTTTGGAAGCGGAGGAGGAAGCGGCGTCCGAAAAGCCCAAGACCTGTCCGCCGAGACTTAACATGGCCGATTCAAAACTGAGCCTTGTGCGGGTGCTGGGTTCATAAAAACAGGTGGCAAGCTTTTTGCCTTCGCACGCGTGGGCGTACTTATCGGGATGCTTTTCGATATCGTTGGCAAGGTCGAAGAGCGCGTCCAGCTCCTCTACCGAAAAATCCAGAGGATTCATTAAATGTTTCATTGCGTATCTCCTTTCGGTTTATATACTCAAAAAAATAGAAGAGAAGCGCTCCCTTCTATTTTTATATTATGATTGAAATGATAATAACTCCTCTGCCGCTTTTCTCTTCGGAGCAGCAGGAGCTTCGTCCGGATAACCGATAGGAATTAAAGCAACGAGTTCCCTGTCTTCCGGCAGCTTTAAAAGAGACTCGATTTTTTCCCGGTCAAAAATACCTAAAATAACGGAACCTACGCCTTTTTCATAAGCGGCAAGACAAAATGTCTGGGAGGCAACGCCTGCATCGTACATCTGCCATGTATCCTTACGGGGCGTTGTAAAGGAACCGTCTCTTTCATAACCACATCTGTTTTTGATGACAGTAACGGCGATTAACATGGGTGCGTTTGCAATGATGTTTCCATTGTTCGGAAAAGGCGTCGTTCCTTCCGTGGCGATTTTATCCTTTAATTCTCCCTCTACCGCGATATAGCGGGTAATCTGTGTGTTTTTCCAACTGGGAGCATAGGAAGCCGTTTCAATGATTTCCGATAATAACGTATGCTCTATTTTATCCGGTTTGAATTTGCGGATGCTTCTGCGCCCTTTGATACCTTCCTGCACTGTCATAAGAATACCTCCTTGTGGTTTGATGCACTTGTGATTGTGATGTGCGTCATAAGACTTACTATATTTTGTATATCATACCATAAAGAAAAACATGTTGCAATAAGCATACTTCAAAAATCGTTTTTGTTCAAAAATCATTTTTCTGGGCGACATAAGTTGTGGATTGCTTGTAAATATGATATATTATTAAGTAAGAAGTAAATACAAAAGGAAGTTGAGGCGTAACATGTCATATCAGGAAAGAAAAAGATGGCTCTTTTTGGGGCTGCCGTTTACTTTTACAAAGTATACGGTACAGGAAAATGTGATTACCATTAACAGCGGTCTTTTCAATACGCGTGAAAACGACTGCTATATGTATAAAGTACAGGATGTGGAACTGGAAGTCAGCCTGGCGGAGCGTATTTTCGGACTCGGCACGGTTGTCTGCTATACGGGAGATACGACACATCCGAAACTTTTAATAGAGCATATTAAACATGCTAAGGAAATTAAAAATTATATTTTGCAGGAATCGGAAGAGGCGCGCAGAAAGCGCCGCACATTGACGACGCTCGATATCGGTTCCGTACCTCTTGACGACATGGATGACGCAGATTAGTTTTGATTTAATCTGTCGCTTTCCAAAAGCAGCCGTTCAAATAACAGACCTGCGAAAAACCAGCAGGGCGCATAGTCTAAGCGGATGACTTTGGCGACATTCCATCTGGAGCGTTCATAGTTCCACGGACAGAGTCCTTTTTTACGAAGAAGGAGTCCGGATGTAAATTCGCCGAGAAAAATGATGCCGCTGTAGACAAAACCGCGGAATATGAAATTTTTGCCTTTGAGCATACGGGCAATGGGAGCTAAAAAGGCGGCCATTCCATAGATGGGAAACATCCAGACGGAGGTAATTCCGGATAGGCTCATCTGTCTTTTGCGGAAAGAATGAAAAGCGGTAAAAATGATTTCCAAACACCAGCCAAGCAGCCCGCAGTGGAGGAAGTTGTGAATAAAATTTTTCATATTATCAGGATGCCCCGAAATGACACAGATTATACATAAGAAAAGGAAGTCCGCTTGTGATGAACTATAAAGAAGCAATGCAGTATGTGGAATCCATGCAGCGGTATGGCAGCGTATACGGGTTAGAGAATATGCGTACATTGTGCGGATATCTGGATCATCCTCAGGATAAGTTGAAATTTGTGCATATTGCGGGAACGAACGGGAAAGGCTCCGTGCTTGCGTATATTTCGACCGTATTATGGACGGCGGGGTATAAGGTGGGAAGATACATTTCGCCGACGATTGCGGATTACCGGGAACGTTTCCAGATAAATGGGAAAATGATTCCACAGGCGGCTTTTTGCCGATATCTGGAGCAGGTGAAAGAGGCGGTAGAACGGATGGAGGAAGAAACTTCCGCTCATCCTACGATTTTTGAAATAGAAACGGCATTGGCATTTCTTTATTTTCTGGATAAAAAATGCGATATTGTAGTGTTGGAGACGGGACTTGGCGGCAGGATGGATGCGACCAATATCATAAAGAACCCGGTATGCACAGTCTTTTCTTCCATCAGCATGGACCATATGGCGGTTTTGGGCAAATCATTGGAAGAAATCGCTATGCAGAAAGCCGGCATTATCAAAGATAGCTGTCCGGTAGTGACTTGCAGCCAGAAACCGGAAGTCATGCAGATATTAAAAAAGGCGGCGTTGCAGCACGGATGCACATTTACGGCCGTCGATATGGACAATGCCGGACATATCAGATACGGAATTAAAAAACAGTCGTTTTCTTATAAGACAAAGGAAAACAGCATTTATAAAAAATTGGAAATCACCATGGCCGGACAGTATCAGATAGAAAATGCCGTGCTGGCAGTGGAAGCTCTGGAAACGTTGAAAAAGTCCGGTTTTGCGGTATCGGAAAAGCAGTTGCAGAAAGGGCTTATACAGACCGAATGGCCCGGGCGGTTCCAAGTCATAGGACAAAAGCCGCTTTTTATTGCGGACGGCGCGCATAATGAAGATGCCGCATTAAAATTAGCACAGTCCATAAGATTTTATTTTACAAATAAGAGAATCCTATATATAATAGGAATGTTGGCAGATAAGGAATATGATAAGGTTCTGGAATTGACATCTTATCTTGCAGAGCATATGATTACAGTAACGCCACCGCGAAATGCACGGGCGATGAGCGCATATGAACTGGCGCAGGCGGCGCGGGCGTATCATGAGCGGGTGACGGTTGCAGACAGTCTGCAGGAGGCGGTGGAACTTTCCTATTTGCTGGCAGGTCAGGATAAGGATACGGTAATTATCGCATTCGGTTCCCTTTCCTTTTTGGGTGAATTAATGGATATTGTAAAACACAGAGATACAATCAGGAGAGATTCTCATGGTAAATCAGCAGAAAATTAAAGAAGCGGCAGCATTGTTTTTGGAAGGCATCGGGGAGGATATCACCAGAGAAGGGCTTCGGGAGACACCGGAACGGATAGCGCGTATGTGTATGGAACTTTTTGACGGCATGGAAAAGAACGCGTCGCAGCATTTATCCAAGACATTTTCGATAGAAAACAGTGAAATGGTAGTAGAAAAAGATATCGGGTTTTACTCCCTGTGTGAACATCATTTACTGCCTTTTTACGGAAAAGTGCATATTGCTTATATACCGGACGGCAGCGTCGTCGGACTTAGCAAACTTGCACGCACGGTAGAAGTCTATGCCAGACGTTTGCAGATACAGGAGCAGATGACAGTGCAGATTGCAGATGCAATTATGCAGTGTTTGAGGCCGCAGGGCGTTATGGTTATGATAGAGGCGGAGCATATGTGTATGACTATGCGTGGAGTAAAGAAGCCGGGAAGTAAAACAGTAACAATAGCTAAAAGGGGATGTTTCAAAGATAACATGCGGTTGCAAAACGACTTTTTTCAGATGGTTGGCAGCCGATAAACGTGACAGCAATGAAGATGAGAGAGGAGAATGGTCAAGATGGAAATTGGAGCAAGAGAGTTTAAAATGAAAGGCCACACATACGTTATGGGAATTTTAAATGTAACACCGGATTCCTTTTCAGATGGTGGGAAATATAATCAGATGGACGCAGCCCTTTTCCGAGTGGAGGAAATGATAAAAGAGGGTATGGATGTTGTAGATATCGGAGGTGAATCCACCAGGCCGGGATATGAAATGATACCGGAATCCGAGGAAATCGAAAGGGTCGTACCGGTAATTGAGAAAGTTAAGTCAAGATTTGATATCCCAATCTCGTTAGACACTTATAAAAGTCAGGTTGCACAGGCGGGAATCGCCGCAGGCGCAGATATGATTAATGATGTATCAGGATTGAAATATGACGGAAATCTTGCAAAAGTGATAGCGGACGCCGATATTCCCTGTTGTCTGGTACACAGCAGAGTGGAGGCGAATTATACGAACTTTATGCAGGATGTCCTCGCAGATTTGTCAGATACGGCGCAGCTTGCTTATCAGGCGGGAATCGAGGGAGAAAAGATTATGATAGACCCGGGCATCGGGTTTGGCAAGACGTACGAAAATAATCTGGAAATTATTAACAAAATGGAAATCCTGCACAGTTTTGGCTATCCATTATTACTTGGAGCAAGCAGGAAATCCGTCATTGGAACGGCTTTGGATTTGCCGCCGGCGGAACGTGTGGAAGGAACGCTGGCAACAACCGTATTCGGCGTTATGAAAGGCGTCATGTTCGTACGTGTACATGATGTAAAGGAAAACGTAAGAATTATCCGAATGACGGAAGCGATTATGCAGGGGCGTTAGGCACACCGGATAAAAAAATCATGATTTAACCGGCGAGATGGCATAAAAGGGAGCGTGAATGCAGATGGATGAAATTAGAATTGAGAATTTACAGATATATGCGTATCATGGCGTATATAAAGAAGAGAATGAAAAGGGACAGAACTTTTATGTGAATGCAGTCCTGTATACGGATACGGCAAAGGCTGCCAAAGAGGATAAAAAGGAGGCGACTACCAGTTACGGGGAGGTATGCCAGTTTATCCATGATTTTATCAGTACGCACATGTATCAGTTGATTGAAACGGTAGCGGAGAGAACGGCGGAAGCGGTTCTTGCAGAGTTTTCGCTGTTGGAGGGCATCACTTTGGAAGTCCGTAAACCGGAAGCTCCCATTGAACTGGAATTTGAGTCCGTATCCGTTAAGATTACCCGTATGTGGCATACGGTATGTCTGGCGGTCGGTTCCAATGTCGGTAACAGGCCGGGGCATATTCAAGCGGCGGTTGATGCGTTGAATGAAGACGGAAAATGCAGGGTAATCAAGTCTTCCGAACTGGTTCGGACAACGGCTTACGGCGGCGTGGAGCAGAATGAGTTTTTCAACGGCGCGCTTGTGATAGAGACGTTATATACGCCGGAAGAGTTATTGGAGAAAATTCATGAGATAGAAAAGGCTTCCGGGCGGGAGTGGAAACAGCATTGGGGGCCGAGAACGCTGGATTTGGATATTATTTTCTATGATGATTTGATTATGTATACGGATGCGCTGCAGATTCCGCATGTGGATATGCAGAACAGGGATTTTGTATTGGAGCCGCTTTCTCAGCTTGTGCCGTATAAAATACACCCGTTATTAGGAAAGACTGTTCTACAGTTATATGACGAGGTGCAGAAGATTGGAGAAAAACATGTCATCGAGCCTGTCTATATACAGTAAAAGACTTTCGATAGAAGAAGCGCGGGCGGTCTATATCGGACATGCGCACAGAGATTTCCCGAGTGATGAGTTAAAGCCCTTTTCCATGATAGAAAAATTGTGCAGTAACGGATGTTATGAATGCTGTGGTTTTTACCGGAAAGAAGATGACGGGCTGTGTGCCTATGCTTTTTTGATGGCAGACGCTGATACGAACATGTTACTGCTGGATTACTTCGCCGTCTGCGAAGAACTTCGCGGAAAAGGCTATGGAGCGGCGGTTTTAAAAATATTAAAACAGGATTATATAACCAGAAATGGCATTATTTTCGAGGTTGAGGATGACGAAACGGCGGATTCGGAAGAAGAGAAAATAAACCGTAAAAGAAGAATTGCTTTTTATGAAAAGAATGGCGTTATGATGACGGATGAAAAGAGCCATGCGTTTGGCGTAGACTATAAATTGATGGTGATGCCGCTGGCCGATAAAGCGGCGCAGGAAAGAGTGGGAGAAAAAATAACATCTGTCTATGAAAAGATGCTGCCACAGAAAATCTTCCTGGAAATGTTCCGACTACGGTAAGTTGGAATATTAAAATGTGATTTAACCAAATATTACCAAACCAATATTTCAAAAGTACAGCAATTTGCAGCGCAGGGCCTGATGGCCTTGCGCTTATTTTTTGATGTTTTGTGCGGCTGCATTGCTGGCGGCATTAAATGGCGTGACATTGACAGGCCCGGTAGTGCTTGTTCTAAAAACCGGAACAGATGCGCCGTATTGATTGAAATATACATACTGTGATGTAATATTAATGTTTTCATAGACGCCGCTCGCCACGATTTCCGGATTGCTGCCGTCAATATTCATTCTCTTTAGGGCAGGTTCCGTCTGGGAACTCTTTTGATAATAGATGTAATTATAATATACATTGAAGAAATCGACGCGGTCGTTTGTCAATACTTCAATCACATTTTGTGACAGGGAATAGCGGCACAGGCGGTAGTCATTCGCCACGTCCATATAATAGACATAACCGTCCATATAGACAGGATTCCAGATATTGCCCTCCCATAGGGAAGCAATGGAATCGTTGGCCGTGTTTAACGTATACAGCGCGTGGTCATCCTGTGTGCCGTTAAAATAGATATAGCCGTTGACATAGGAAGCCGGATTGATAACATAATCGGCAACCGTAACCTTATCGGATTTGTCAATTTTAATTTTTGTGAGCTGTGTGCCGGTTTTATTGTTATAATCCTGATAGTAGAGATAGTTGCCGCATAGCTGCATCGTAACCGCATAGGTTCTGTCCAGACATTTTGTCTTTTTGCCGTTTTTTAAACTGCGGTAAATACCGGCGGTACGCCCCATATAACCCAATCCTTCGCCGCCATCCGAGCCGCCGCTTTCCATATAGTAATATAGATAATCGCCGCCGGCATTGATGGAAGCAACGGAATTAACGCCTATTTTCTGTATATCCGTTTCGTCGGGATTCATAGAATAAAGGGTGTTATTGTCATAAGCATTGGCAAAGTACACCCGCCCGTCCGATTCACAGAACAATCCCCCGTTATTCAGGTTGCCCGCGGTATTGCCCACCGTATAGTCGTTGTTCATAGGCATCCGGCTGGTTATGATAAGGACGGTGACAATAATGGCCAGAATGGCAAAAATGCTGGATATAATGATTATATTTTTGGTTTTTGCAGTCATATTTTATCTCCCCTGATTTTCAAAATGATAGTGACAGGTATTTTTTCCTGTTAATTATAGTATAGTCGCAAACCTGCTTGCTATCAAGTAGGATTTGTTATAAGATGTAAAGATAAGGAAGAAAAAGCGGAAGGAAAAGTATAAATTTATGGACTTATTGGAATTGAGAAAACAGATTGATAAAATCGACGAACAGATTGTGGAATTATATGAGCGGCGGATGGATATTTCTTCGCAGGTGGCGGATTATAAAATAGAGACCGGCAAAAAGGTTTTTGATAAAGAGAGGGAAATGGAAAAACTAAGTAAGGTAAAATCCCTGACGCATAATGAATTTAACGCGTATGGCATTCAGGAACTGTTTGAACAGATTATGTCGATGAGTAGAAAACTGCAATACAGAAAGCTTACACAGAAAGAGGGCGCGGGCAGGCTGCCTTTTATCAGGATGGACGGATTGGATATGCAAAACGCAAGGGTTGTCTTTCAGGGGGCGGAGGGAGCCTATTCGCAGATGGCGATGCAGAGTTTTTTCGGGGATAAGATAGACTGCTTCCATGTGGACACCTTTCGGGATGCCATGTGCGCTATTGAAGAGGGAAGCGCGGATTTTGCGGTGCTGCCGATTGAAAACTCTACGGCGGGCATTGTGAATGAGATTTATGATTTGCTGGTGGAATTTGAAAATTATATCGTAGGAGAGCAGATTATCCGCATTGAGCATTGCCTGATGGGACTGCCCGGCGTGAAAAAAGAGGAGATACAGACCGTCTATTCCCATCCGCAGTCATTGATGCAGAGCGCACGTTATTTAAATGACCATGCTTCCTGGAAGCAGGTTAGTATGCAGAACAATGCGTTTGCCGCAAGAAAGGTGAAAGAGGACGGCGACAAAAGCCAGGCGGCCATTGCAAGCGAACAGGCTGCGAAAATATACGGACTGGAAATTCTGGAAAGAGGCGTCAATCATTTCCAGACTAACTCCACCAGATTCATCATTGTGACGAACCAGAAAATATTTATGGAAAATGCGGACAAGGTCAGTATCTGTTTTGAAGTGCCGCATGAGAGCGGCTCCCTGTATCATATGCTTTCGCATTTTATCTATAATAATCTGAATATGAGCAAGATTGAGAGCAGGCCGTTGGAAGACAGGAACTGGGAATACCGCTTTTTTATTGATTTTGACGGAAATCTTGCAGACAGTGCAGTAAAAAATGCACTGCGGGGACTGCGGGAGGAAGCCAGAAATATGAAAATTCTTGGCAACTATCAGGCTGCGAAAGCCGGAGAATAGCATAATAGCGCAAAAGGCGAAATGATATTATAAATAACATGCGTAATGCAAAGGAGACAAAAGAATGCGAATAGAAGAACTTGTTATTTATAAAAATTTGAAACATGAGGATATCCTGCAGGATATGGTGCGTCTGATGGAGTCTTTTCAGGAGGAGAGGAACAGAACGATTTGTTATGACTGTATGAACAGGTTGTTAGAATTTTCGGCGTCGCATGGATTTTACGGAAATCTCTGGCATACTTTTTTAGCAAACCTGCTTGTAAATCATGAAAACAGCTACAGCATGGCCTGTGAAATACGGGGCGGCATCGAGGGAACCATCAATCAGTTGGTACTGCATGATATTCGGATTTTTAAGGAATTATATGATTATGACTTTACGGATATGATGGAGACGCTGCAGATTCCGGAGTTTTCCATGATATTATCCTATGACAGCCCATCCAAGGTAAGCAAGGTCTATAATACGCGTATCCGTGACAGAATCTGCCATCTTGCCGAGCGGTTTAACGCGGACAATACGCCGGAGGAGATGAAAGAGACGCTGACGGAGTTTTACAGAGACTATGGCGTGGGAAAATTCGGGCTGCATAAGGCTTTCCGCATACGGCACGGGGATGAGGGCGCGGCGATTGAGCCGATTTTAAACATTGCCCATGTGCATCTGGATGATTTGGTGGGATATGAGATTCCCAAACAAAAGCTAATTGACAATACGGAGGCTTTCGTAAGCGGGCGGCGGGCAAATAACTGTCTGTTGTTTGGGGATGCAGGAACCGGAAAATCATCCAGTATCAAAGCGATTGCCAACCAATATTATGACAGGGGGCTTCGTATTATTGAAATATATAAGCATCAGTTCCGGGATTTAAATGACGTCATTTCCCAGATTAAGAACCGGAACTATAAATTTATTCTCTATATGGACGATTTAAGTTTTGAGGATTTTGAGACGGAATATAAATATTTAAAGGCGGTCATTGAGGGTGGTCTGGAGAAAAAGCCGGATAATATTTTAATTTACGCGACATCCAACAGAAGGCATTTAGTACGGGAGAAATTCAGCGACAAGGAAGACAGGCGGGATGATTTACACGCGGGCGATACCGTACAGGAGAAATTATCGCTTGCCGCGCGCTTTGGCGTTACGATTTTCTTTAGCGCGCCGGATAAAAAGCAGTTCCAGGAGATTGTAACGGTGCTTGCCAAACGTTACGGCGTGGAAATGAATGAAGAAGAGCTTCTTTTAGAAGCGAATAAGTGGGAGCTTGCGCACGGCGGACTATCCGGAAGGACAGCGCAGCAGTTTATGGATTATCTGTTAGGAAAGGAATCATTATGAAGACATTTGCGGCCATTGATGTAGGGTCATATGAACTGTCAATGAAAATATTTGAAGTGTCCAGACAAAACGGTCTGCGGGAGATAGACTGCGTCAGACACCGTATTGATTTGGGAACGGACACGTTTGCCACGGGAAAAATCAGCTATGCCAAAGTGGATGAGCTATGCCGCGTACTGCGTGAGTACAGAGAAATTATGGAAAGCTATCACGCGGATGCCTATAAGGCATACGGAACGAGCGCAATCCGTGAAACGGATAATACGATTATCATTTTAGACCAGATTGAGCAAAGAACAGGCATTAAGATAGAGGTTTTAAGCAATTCCGAGCAAAGATTTCTGGATTATAAATCCATTGCGTCCAAAGGCAAGGTCTTTAATAAGGTCATTGAAAAAGAAACGGCCATTTTGGATATCGGCGGCGGCAGCATTCAGATTTCCCTTTTTGTAAAGGATTCTTTGGTAACGACGCAGAATTTGCGGCTGGGCATCCTGCGTTTGCAGGATAATATGGGGCATCTGAACTTAAAGCCAAGCCAGTATGAGAATATTATTGATGAATTTATCAGTTCCCAGTTTGCCGTATTCAAGAAACTCTATTTAAAGGATAGAAAGATTGAAAATATCATTGTCGTGGACGATTATATTTCGGCGGTAGTGGAACGGAAGATGGCAAAAGTAGCGGATGACTGCATCGAAGCGTCCGAGATGGATATGTTTATGGAGAAAATACGTTCCAAATCCGTGATTGAGGCGGCCAAAATACTGGATATGCCGGAGGAGAACATTCCCTTATTGTATATTTCCAGCGTATTGTTAAACCGTGCGGTCAAGGTTATGGACGCGCGGATGATTTGGGTGCCGGGCGTCACTTTATGCGACGGTATTGCATATGAATATGGGGAGAAAAGTAAGATTATCAAGGCGAACCATGATTTTGAGCAGGATATTATTGCCTGTGCGCAGAATATCAGTAAGCGGTATATGGGAAGTAAGCGCAGAAGCGAGACGTTAGAGCATATTGCGCTTACTATCTTCGACAGCATGAAAAAGGTGCATGGACTCGGAAAGAGAGAGAGGCTTCTTTTACAGCTTGCGACTATTTTACATGACTGCGGCAAATATATCAGCCTGATGAATCTGGGAGAATGTTCCTATAATATTATTATGTCAACCGAAATGATAGGACTCTCGCATCTGGAAAGAGAAATTGTGGCAAATACTGTCAAGTATAATCATATGGATTTTGATTATTATGAAGTGATAGGACAGACGGTGCATCTGGATAAGGAAGCTTATTTAAAAATTGCGAAGCTGACGGCGATTTTGAAAGTAGCAAACGGCCTTGACAGAAGCCATAAACAGAAATTTAAAGATATTAAAACGACGCTGCAGGAGGAAGAGTTAATCATTACCATTGACACGCCGGTGGACATTACGTTGGAAAAAGGGTTGTTTTACAGAAGGGCGGAATTTTTTGAGGAGGTGTTTAGTGTAACACCCGTTATCAAACAAAAGAAAGGAAATATTAATTAGGGGAAACGGAAAGGAATAAAAACGATATGGCAGAAACATTGGATTTTTCGCAGGCGGAAAATTATACAAACAGGGAGTTAAGCTGGCTTCTCTTTGACAAAAGGGTATTGAGTGAGGCGCAGGATGTAGAAATACCGTTGTTTGAGCGTTTAAAATTCTTAAGCATTTCGGCGTCTAATTTGGATGAGTTTTTTATGGTCAGGGTCGCTTCGTTAAAGGATATGGTAAATGCGGGCTACCATAAAACGGATATTGCAGGGCTGACGCCGCAAAAGCAGCTTGTCATGTTGAATGCGGAGACGCATAGACTGGTAGAAGAGCAGTATATTACATATCATGCGCTGATATCAGAGCTTATGGAGAATGCGCTCCGCCTGATAGGGCAGCATGAGGAACTGACGAGACAGGAAGCGGCGTATGTGGACCAGTATTTTGAGGATAACGTCTATCCGGTTTTAACGCCGATGGCGGTGGATTCGTCCAGGCCTTTCCCGTTAATCCGCAATAAATCCTTAAATATCGGCGCACTTGTGAAAAAAAAGGGCGGAGACGGTGAACTGGAATTTGCAACCGTACAGGTTCCGAGCGTATTGCCAAGAATTGTTTCCCTCCCGTCGGTTGAAGAAAAAACGGTGATTTTATTAGAGGAAGTCATTGAAAGAAATATTCATAAACTCTTTTTGAATTATGACATCGTATGCGCTTACCCGTTTCGTATTATGCGTAATGCCGATTTATCCATCGAAGAAGAAGAGACTGCGGATTTATTGCAGGAAATCGAAAAGCAGTTGAAAAAAAGGCAGTGGGGGCAGGCCATTCGTCTGGAAGTGGAAGCAGGTATGGACGAAAGGCTTTTAAAAATCATTCAGGACGAGCTGAACATAGGAAAAGAAGATATCTATCCGATTAACGGACCGCTCGATATGACATTTTTGATGAAAATGTACGGTCTGGACGGTTTCGAGGCATTAAAGGAAAACCATTACCCGAAACCGCAGCCGGTCGCAGGGCTGCCGGAAGACGCCGATATTTTTGAATGTATACGGGAAAACGATATTCTAATGCACCACCCATATCAGACCTTTGAACCGGTTGTGCGCTTTATCAGGCAGGCGGCCAAAGACCCGGATGTCCTTGCCATCAAACAGACGCTTTACCGTGTCAGCGGCAATTCTCCGATTATTGCGGCATTAGAGCAGGCGGCGGATAACGGGAAACAGGTTTCCGTGCTGGTGGAACTAAAGGCAAGGTTTGATGAAGAGAACAATATCGTATGGGCAAGAAGGCTGGAAAAAGCCGGCTGCCATGTTATTTACGGGCTTTTAGGGTTAAAGACGCATAGTAAAATAACACTTGTTGTCAGAAGAGAGGCGGACGGTATCCGTCGTTATGTGCATTTGGGAACCGGCAACTATAACGATTCTACGGCGAAACTTTATACGGATTTGGGGCTTTTGACCTGTTCGGAGGTCATCGGGGAGGACGCTACGGCAGTTTTTAACATGCTTTCCGGTTATTCGGAGCCGCGCTCCTGGAATAAACTTTCCCTGGCGCCGCTCTGGTTAAAAGACAGGCTGATTTATCTGATTCAGAGAGAAAAGGAAAACGCCATGCAGGGCAGGCCGGCGCATATTATTGCCAAGATGAACGCCCTGTGCGATAAAAATATTATTGAGGCTTTATATGAAGCGGGGGCGGCCGGGGTAAAAATCGAGCTGATTATCCGAGGCATCTGCTGTTTAAAAACAGGACTGGATGGTATCGGAGACAATATCAGCGTCCGTTCCATTGTCGGCAACTATCTGGAGCATGCCAGAATCTTTTATTTTGAAAATGACGGCAGGGCGGAATATTATTGCGCCAGCGCGGACTGGATGCCCAGAAATCTGGACAGACGCGTGGAAATTATGTTTCCGATTGAAAGACCGGCATTACAGGAAAAAATCATGCATATTTTGGAGTATCAGTTACAGGATACCATCAAGGCGCATGTCCTGCTTCCGGACGGCACGTATCAAAAAATAGACCGGCGCAAGGACGAGGGCTTTAATTCCCAGTTAATGTTTGGCATGGAAGCAAAACAAGAGGCGAAAAAGAAAGAAGAGACTGTGGATAAACGCGTCTTTATTCCGGAAACGCGCCATATCTGAAAGATACCTTGCGGCAAAACGACGGATGAAAGAAAGGAAATGGAAAGATGAAAATCATACTGGCATCGGCTTCTCCGAGAAGAAAAGAGCTTTTAAAACAAATCGGGCTTTCCTTTAAGACTATGCCTAGCGATAAAGAAGAAAAAATTACCAAAGACAGACCGGAAGAAATCGTAGAAGAACTTTCTTATCAAAAGGCGGTCGATATCTGCGGACAATTATCGGAGATGATGAAAGAGGATTTTGTAGTCATTGGCGCGGACACGGTTGTTTCCTGCTGGGATAAAATCATGGGAAAACCGAAAGATAAAGAGGAAGCGTTTTCGATGCTGTGGGAATTGCAGGGCAAAAGCCATCAGGTCTATACCGGCGTTACGCTTGCCTGGAAATATAAAGATACGCCCGCGATGTTTTATACGTTTCATGAGTGTACGGACGTTACCGTATATCCCATGGGTGAAGAGGAGATAGAAGCCTACATCGATTCCGGTGAACCGATGGATAAGGCCGGAGCCTATGCGATTCAGGGGCGTTTTGCCGCTTATATACAGGGTATCTGCGGCGATTATGCGAATGTGGTGGGTCTGCCCATAGGAAGATTGTGCCAGGAAATGAAAAAGAGGAATCTGATATAAGGCAGACGGAAAAGAAATCATAAACAGGAGGGAAAGAATTATGTTTGATGATGCGGTATTAAGATGTTTTCTGGAAAAACAGAAACAGTTGTTTCCTGAAAATGTGGTGGAAACGTTAGAGGCGGCGGATGATTTTTTGGAAGAGTGTATGGCTGTCGTAGTTGATTCCGTGCAGGAGGTATGGGATTATTTTGACGCGGAGGGCATCGATATGGAGGGCGCCGATAAAGAAGAGATACTGGAAGCCGACGAGGTTTTTGATATCGGAGACGGACGTTATCTGATTGTGGAGGGCTAATGTAAGACTGACTGCATAAAAGTGGCGAGACCGTCGTTGTCGTTATCGTATTCGGTAATGGCATCGGCGGCTTTTTTGACTTCATCAGCGGCATTTTTCATGGCGATGCCGCAGCCTGCGGCTTCTATCATGGAAATATCGTTAGCGGCGTCTCCCGCGGCGTAGGCGTCATGCAGCGGAATATGAAAATAGTCGCAGACCCAGCGGACGGCGTTTCCTTTTCCCGCATCTTTTACAAACAGTTCCAGATAATATTCGTTTGAGAACATACATTGGATTTTATCTGCGGCCCAGCCGGCAATGCTTTTACAAAATCCGTTTATTTTGCTGCGGCCGTCTAACTGGATAGCCAGCATCTTAAAAGGTCCTTTTTCTAAGACGGAGGCATAATCATCCGCAAGAATTAACGGCTGATGGACTTTCCTGCGGTAAAATATGATTTCTTCGTCTTCCTTGGCAGTGACAACGGCGTCGTCGGTATAGGTCTGGATATGTAAGTTATGCGCCTTTGCCTGCGTTTGTAAATACGATACATAGGGAAGTGGCATTCGCTTCTCCAAAAGAGAACACTTGTTATCGCAGTCATAAACAAGCGTTCCGTTACTGGCGATAATGAGGACGCCGGGATAGTGAATATGCGCCTGCTCCTTTACCTCAAGAATGCTTCCTAACGGTCTTCCCGAAGAGAGAACCAGTTTATTTCCCGCATGGGTAAAATCATCCAGAAACGCTTTGGTTTTTTCTGAAATAATGCTTTCGTTATTCAGTAATGTGCCGTCTAAATCCGTAAATAATATTTTCATGACGCGTTATCGGGCCTTTCTTTTTTTATATTGTCTAACATTTCTTCCGGCACAAAAAGCTTTCCGTAGCCACAGCCCAAATCCAGCCCCGGTTTATTGGCGCCGTGAAAATCGGAGCCGCCGCTTGGAAGCAGGTCATATTCTTTCGCCAGCCGGAACATATCCCGTTGTTCCTGCGGGCTGTAAGAACTGTAGAGCGTTTCAATGCCCATAAGTCCGTCTTCTTTTAACTTTCTGACCAGATTGTCCAGACGCTCTTTGCCCATATGATAAAGAGGCGGGTGCGCCAGAATTGAAATGCCGCCCGCACTGTGGATTAATGCAATGGCCTGTGAGGGCGTCACCTTTTCCCGGGGAACGAAATACGGGCTGTTATCGCCAAGATATCTGGCAAACGCTTCATTACGGCTGGCGACATAGCCGTATTTTGTCAGGTATGCGGCATAGTGCGCCCTTGTAATGACGGCATTTGGGTTTTCCAAACATAATTTTTCATAAGTAATGTCAATGCCGGCCTGTTGCAAATTGCGGCACATTTGGATATTGCGCCGGGTGCGGGAGTCCACAAAGGATTGCAGCTTATCATGAAAACCGGGCGCGTCATAGCGGATATAAAGGCCGACCACATGCACATCTTTTTTTTCGTATTTCGTAGAAAATTCGATGCCCGGAACCACTTCCACCGGTTTGTCCTTTGCATAGGCAACCGCTTCCTCCAGACCGTCTATTGAGTCGTGGTCCGTCAAGGCAAATGCGGCCAGATTTTTTTGCAGGGCATAATCAACCAATTCTTTTGGGGTATAGGTTCCGTCCGATTTTGTGGAATGCACATGTAAATCGACCTGTCTCATCAGTCTTCCTCGTCCGTTGCGGTGCTTGTATAAACCGTACGCTTTCTTGCCATTTCATCATTTTCCAGATATTCGTCGTAAGTCGTAATTTTATCAATTAACGTGCCGTCGGGTAGGATTTCCATAATACGGTTGGCAGTCGTCTGTACGACCTGGTGGTCGTGGCAGGAGAATAATTCCACGCCTTTGAATTTCATCATTCCCTCGTTGAGAGCGGTGATGGCTTCCATGTCCAGATGGTTGGTCGGCTCGTCGAAAATCAGGCAGTTTGCGCCGCTGATCATCATTTTGGAAAGCAGGCAGCGGACTTTTTCACCACCGGACAATACCTTGACTTTTTTAACGCCGTCGTCGCCTGCAAAGAGCATACGCCCCAAAAAGCCGCGGACATAGGTGATATCCTTGACGGGAGAGTAGCCCATCAGCCAATCCGTAATCGTATAGTCGTTGTCAAATTCGGCGGTATTGTCTTTCGGGAAATACGCCTGAGACGTGGTGACACCCCATTTATAGCTGCCCTCGTCAGGTTCCATTTCACCGGTTAAAATTTTAAATAGCGTTGTTTTGGCAAGTTCGTTACCGCCGACAAACGCAATTTTATCGTCGTGTCCGACAATAAAGGAAATATTGTCGAGAACTTTTTCCCCATTTATCGTCTTGCTGATATTTTCCACGGTCAAAACTTCGTTGCCAATTTCGCGTTCCGGCCTGAAATCGATATAAGGATATTTTCTGCTGGAGGGTTTGATATCGTCGAGTTCGATTTTCTCCAAAGCCCTTTTACGGGAGGTCGCCTGCTTGGATTTGGAGGCGTTGGCGGAAAAACGCGATATAAATTCCTGCAATTCCTTAATCTGTTCCTCTTTTTTCTTATTGGCTTCTTTACGCTGTTTGATAATAAGCTGGCTGGATTCATACCAGAAATCGTAGTTGCCGGCAAATAACTGAATCTTGCCGTAGTCGATATCGGCCGTATGTGTGCATACTTTATTTAAAAAGTAACGGTCATGGGAAACGACGATAACCGTATTGTCAAAGTTGATTAAAAACTCCTCCAGCCAGGCAATCGCGTCTAAATCCAAGTGGTTGGTCGGCTCGTCCAAAAGCAGGATATCGGGGTTGCCAAAGAGGGCTTTCGCAAGCAGCACCTTGACTTTTTCATTACCGTTTAAGTCGCTCATCATGTTGTAATGTAAATCCGTCTCGATGCCCAGTCCGTTTAGGAGCATGGCGGCGTTCGATTCCGCATCCCAGCCGTCCATTTCCGCAAATTCCGCTTCCAGTTCGCTTGCACGGATGCCGTCCTCATCGGAAAAATCTTCTTTGGCATAGATGGCGTCTTTTTCTTTCATAATCTGATACAGGCGTTCATTGCCCATAATAACGACGTCCATTACCGGATAGGCGTCGTATTTGAAGTGGTCCTGCTCCAGCACGGAAAGACGCTGACCGGGCGTAATGGCGATATCGCCGTTTGTGGTTTCCAATGCACCGGAAAGAATTTTTAAAAAGGTCGATTTTCCCGCGCCGTTGGCGCCAATCAGACCATAGCAGTTGCCTTCCGTGAATTTGATATTGACATCCTCAAATAAGGCTTTCTTGCCTACTCTATAAGTTACATTGTTTGCGCTAATCATAATAAAAACCTCGTATCTTCTAATGTTTTTGCGTGGTTTACGGTCACTCTATCTATTATACATAAATTCTTTTACTTTTCAAGGATGAAGAAAAGGGTTTCGGATGTTTTCGGCAAAAGCAGGAAGATAAAGGCTTGCAGTTTTCGATTTTTTCATTATAATCTAAAGTGGAAATAAAGAAGTTGGAGGCATTTGGTTATAAATATGATGATACAGAGAACAATGATAATAATAACAAGCGGCAGCGCACTGATTTTACTATATTTATTTATGATTATGCCGCGTATTTTTAAAAGACCAAACCGCTTGCCTTATATGGGAGTGCTGTATGCGCACAGGGGCTTATATGATAACGAAACCGCCGCGCCGGAAAATTCCATGCAGGCGTTTCGGAAAGCGGTGGATGCCGGGTATGGCATAGAATTGGACGTGCAGTTGACAAAGGACGGCATTCCCGTTATTTTTCATGATTTTACGCTAGAGCGTATGTGCGGCGTGTCGGGCAGGATTGACACACTGACTTATGAGCAGTTACAAAAACTATTCTTAATGCAGACAACGGAGAAGATACCGACGTTAAAAGAATTTTTGGATATGGTAGCGGGAAGGGTTCCCCTGATTGTGGAATTAAAAATAGAGTGGCTCAATCTGGCGTTATGTCCTGCCGTACAGGAGATGCTTGCGAAATATCAGGGCGTCTACTGCATTGAATCCTTTAATCCGCTTGCGCTGTTATGGTACAGACGGCATCATAAAGAGGTGATGCGGGGACAGTTGTCCACGAATTTCCGGAGAGAGAGCAATAGCAGAAATGTGTTTCATTTTCTTTTGAGCCATCTGCTGATGAATTGGGTAACAAGCCCTGATTTTGTGGCCTATAACTGCCAGTTTAAAGAAGAGCCGGGGCGTCGTCTCTGCCGGAAACTCTATAAAAATCTGTCCGTTGCATGGACGGTGAAAAGCCAGAAGCAGTTGGAAAGTTTAAAAAAAGATTTCGATTTGTTTATTTTCGACAGTTTTGTTCCCAAAGATACAAAAACTTCTGCTGAAAATAAAGAAAAAATTGGTGCGTGACAGTATGGGATATGCTATGATTAGAAAAAGTATTTTGAAGACGTTATGGGCTGAGAAAGGAGCATGGTTATTAGAATGGAGAAATGGGTGTACTTGTTTGAAGAGGGCAATGCCGACATGCGGAACTTGTTGGGAGGAAAAGGTGCGAATCTGGCGGAGATGACAAACCTCGGTCTGCCGATTCCGCAGGGATTTACCGTAACGACGGAAGCATGTACGGACTATTACAATAACGGAAAACAGATTTCCGAAGCGATACAGAAACAGATTTTTGATGCGCTGGAAATTCTGGAAAAGAAACAGGAGAAAAAATTCGGGGATACACAAAACCCGCTTTTGGTTTCCGTCCGTTCCGGTGCAAGGGCCTCCATGCCGGGTATGATGGATACCATCTTAAATCTCGGGCTGACGGATATCGCGGTGGAGGGATTTGCCCAAAAGACAGGAAACCCGAGATTTGCCTATGATTCTTACAGAAGATTCATCCAGATGTTTTCCGATGTGGTTATGGAAATTCCCAAGTCTTACTTTGAAAGGATTTTGGACGAGATTAAGGAGTCAAAAGGCGTTCAGTTTGATACCGAACTGACGGCGGATGATATGAAAGAAATCATTGTCAGATTCAAGGCTATTTATAAGGAAAATAAGGGAGAGGAATTTCCGCAGGAACCGAAAGTGCAGTTGATGGAGGCGGTAAAAGCCGTTTTCCGCTCCTGGGATAACGAAAGAGCCATCGTATACAGAAGAATGAACGATATCCCCGGTGATTGGGGAACCGCCGTTAATGTGCAGGCGATGGTATTCGGTAATATGGGCGATACGTCCGGTACGGGCGTTGCCTTTACCAGAAATCCCTCTACCGGCGCGAAAGGCATTTACGGGGAATATTTGATTAACGCGCAGGGTGAAGACGTGGTAGCGGGTATTCGTACGCCGCAGCCGATTACGAAGCTGGAAGAGGATTTACCGGAATGCTATAAACAGTTTATGGAAATTGCGAATAAACTGGAAAATCATTACCGCGATATGCAGGATATGGAGTTTACGATTGAAAACGGGAAACTTTTCTTCTTACAGACGCGTAACGGAAAAAGAACCGCACCCGCAGCCATCCAGATTGCCTGCGACCTTGTGGATGAGGGCAAAATTACGCCCGAAGAGGCGGTTCTTAGAATTGAGGCAAAATCATTAGACCAGTTATTGCATCCGACGTTTGACGCAGATGCGTTAAAAGCCGGACAGGTTATCGGACAGGCGCTTCCGGCGTCTCCGGGCGCGGCGGCAGGTAAAGTGTATTTTACCGCGCAGGAAGCGAAAGAGGCGCATGAAAAAGGAGAAAGAGTCGTACTCGTCCGTCTGGAGACATCTCCGGAAGATATCGAAGGAATGCACGCGGCGGAGGGTATCTTAACTGTCCGCGGCGGCATGACGAGCCATGCAGCGGTTGTAGCGCGTGGCATGGGTACGGCGTGCGTATCGGGCTGCGGCGAGATTGCGATTAACGAACTTGACAAAGTGTTTGAGTTGGGCGGTGAAGTGTTCCACGAGGGAGACTATATTTCTCTGGACGGCTCCACCGGTAAGATTTATAAAGGCGATATTAAGACGGTAGAGGCATCCGTCAGCGGCAATTTCGGACGTATCATGGAATGGGCGGATAAATACCGCAAACTGCAGGTGCGTACCAATGCGGATACGCCCGCGGACGCTGCTAATGCCGTTAAATACGGCGCGGAGGGTATCGGTCTGTGCCGTACGGAGCATATGTTCTTTGAACCGGACAGGATTCCGAAAATCCGTCAGATGATTCTGGCAAGAACCGTTGAGCAGAGAGAAAAGGCGTTAAATGCGCTGATTCCTTTCCAGAAAGGCGATTTTAAGGCGTTATACGAAGTCATGGAGGGAAGACCGGTTACGATTCGTTTCTTAGACCCGCCGCTGCACGAGTTTGTACCGACGGAAAAAGACGATATTGACGATTTGGCGATTGAAATGATGATGACGGCGGAGGAAGTACAGGAAATCTGCGATTCTTTGCATGAATTTAACCCGATGATCGGTCACCGCGGCTGCCGTCTTGCCGTACCCTAT
>JAMPCN010000041.1 GCA_023666125.1 Bacillus sp. (in: firmicutes)
GGGGGCTTTTCAGAATAACTGCAACAGGGTGTTGCGCTTACCTTGAAAAATTTCGTAACCAAAAGCACGGCATCGATGACGCGAAGAAACTTGACAATCCCGCCAAAAAGCCCTATACTATTCCATAAATCAAAAACTCCGCTGCCAACAGCCGCTTGGCTCGTTGCTCGCGGAAATAAACTCGCTAGGGGAGCGCATCGCTGAGACTGGAATATGATACCGATACAGAATATTCCTAACCCTCACTACTTGACCCGGATAATACCGGCGTAAGGAAGCACGGCATTACAAAATAACAGGTGATGTTATTTTGTGATATGATGTTGTTCCTCCTCGCGTACACGAAGGAGGATTTTTTATGTTATTACTATTTCAACAAGAAGATGGCTACTATTCTCTGACAACAACAGGTGTTATTCTGTTTGTTGCCATCATTGCCGTATTAGTTGTATTGACGGCTTTTTTTACCAACCGAGGAAAATCCGAAACCCGAAGTGGCAGACTCTTTTCCACCAGACAGCTTGTCTTTTCCGCCGTCGCGCTTGCTCTTGGTTTTGTCACTTCTTATATTAAGATAGTGCATATGCCTTGGGGCGGCTCCATAACACTCTGTTCCATGCTGTTTGTTACCCTAATCGGTTACTGGTACGGTCCTAAAATCGGTCTGGCGGCAGGCTTTGCCTATGGTTTTCTGCAATTCATACAGGGCGGAGGCGACTACATACTCTCCCCTTTACAGGTCTGTCTGGATTATGTTCTTGCGTTCGCCGCACTGGGTCTTTCCGGTTTCTTCTATAAGAAGACTAACGGTCTGTTAAAGGGCTATCTCTTCGCTATCTTTGTCAGAGGGGCGATGCACTCTATCGGCGGTTATCTGTACTGGATGGACTATATGTCCGAATCTTTCCCGCAGGCTCTCGCACCCGTTTATCCGATTGCCTATAACTACGCCTACATTCTGGCTGAAGCTGTGATAACTATTGTTATCATATCACTTCCACCCGTAAAAAGCGCGATGACAAGGGTAAAAGCGTTGGCACAGGAATCATAAATGCCCTATCTGTCCTGTGGGAATCACGGTTCCCGCAGGATGGCATTTTTTTCAATATCGCGCCCCATGCACAAAGATTCCGGCATATCCCGATATGCCCCGTAATTGGGTATTTTCTCGAAGCCGCAACGCTGATACAGGCGGACGGAAGCCCCTAAGAAAACACCCGTTTCTAAAATCATCCGTTCAAACGACAGCTCTTTTGCCCGTGATATCAATGCTTCTAAAATCATACCGCCAATATTCTGTCCACGATAAGATTCCCGCACAAATACGCGCTTTACTTCCACCTCTGTTTCGGAATATCCGCGCAATGCACCGCATCCTATCGGCTTTTCGCCATCATAAGCAATCACCACATAATCCATCGTATCCGTATGATTGAACTTTTTATACTTCTCCCGTTTTTCCTCTCCGCCAATCGCACGGTTCAAAAATTCATCCAGTTCCCCGCACAACATAATAAAATCCTGATTTTCATGCGATACCTGCCGCACTATGATATTTTTCATGCTTATCATCCATCCTTTCCTGTCTTTCCATATGAATATAACTGTGAAATATTTGCTACTGATAATCTCGTACTGGTTACTAATTATAATAACAACCGATATCTTGATGGCATTACGCAGGCGGAACTTGTACATGCTAACTATCTGTACTGCCACTTTGCCTTACAGGAAGTCGGCATTTTGAGGCTCCAAAAATCAACTATTATCGAATTACGCACAAATAAAAATGCCTTTTTTAGCATTACCACTAAAAAACGGCATAGAAAAATCCCCATTTATAAAAATTAAATGAGGATTTTATTTATTTTTATGCTATCATAGAAAATCCATATGCCTGCATTGCTCTCTGCATCTGCATAACGCTTGTATTGTTTTCTACAGGCGTTCCCTCTGTTTTATTTGTCATGATACGAGCCGCGCGGTTCTGCCCCTGTTGCATCTGCTTCGCCAGAATGCCTTCAAAGTCCAATGTCTGCCCTTTTTTCAGCGGGTTCTCATTCTCTGCCGCCGCTGTTTGGGTATAATCTACTTTTTTATCCAATACGTCATCCGATATTCTGGATAACTTATTCATGCTCTTCGCACTTACCGTATTGGGATTATAAACATATGTAGGATAAATATTTCCAATACTGCCGATTCTCATAGTAATATTTCCACCTTTCTTATTACTGCGCTATTTTTATGATAACACCAGTCATTATTTTCTAATATCCAACTCACTTGTCACAATGCCAAAAGATTCAAGTTTTGCCTTTACCAAAGTCAACTGATAATCCAGTTCTTTTTCAGCATTTTCGGCAGTTTTAATACGCTGTAAATTTGAATAAATATCAATCAGATTATTTATCATCTCTTTATCACCAGGCATATTATCCACCTCCTGAAATAAATCAAAGGTATTAATCGAATCCATTATAGCACCATTAGAGAATAAAGTCCAGTCAACAATTACTCTTTTGCCTCTACATCTATCGCCCCTAACTCCTGTTTTACCTGTTTCGCCGTATAAGATACCCGGGAAACAATCCAGATATCGGAAACGCCGTCATAGATTAAAAACAGTCCGATAAACATAACAAGCGTATCGATTGCCTCAAAAGGATTGCAGATAAGCAGAATACCGAAACCGACTGTCAAAAGTCCAAGTATAAGCGCCACCCACCACTTATCATACTGTCCTTTACAAAGACTGACCGCCTGCTGTAAGTTATTGACGCCATGGATGATAATGATAATGCCTACCAGAATCGGTATCATAGCGATAATTTTACTTGGCTGCAATAAAATATAAACGCCGATTACCGTAATGATAATTCCCATAATCAAATTCATCTGGGAAAACAGGCTGCCGTCTCTTTCAAAAATGAAATTCAACAGTCTGCTGATACCGTTCAAAACAAGTACCGCACCGATTGCCATACAGGCAATCTGCACGGACATTCCCGGCCATACCACCAGTACGACGCCCAGCGCAATACAAATCAACGCCGATATCACTACATTCGTCCTAATTTTTTTCAAAATACGCTCCATAGTTATCCTCCTCTTCTTTTTCTTCCCGGTTATGTGGATTGATTTTACGCAATACCGGAAATAAAATACAGCCTGCTCTATATACAAAATAGCCTAACACCGCGCCAAAGCAGTTTAAAATAATATCGTCCACGTCAAACGCCCCGAATGCACTGAAAAGCTGGAACACTTCAATTCCTAACACCAGAAACAGCGCATTGGCAAAAACATCGATTAATTTGCTCTTTGCCGTGCGAATGAACGGTAGCAGAACGCCAAATGGCACGAATAACAATATATTGCCTGCCAGGTTTTCAAAACTGTTTAATTTATCGGCATATCTTATATACATCCTAACGGTTTTAAAAGGTATAAAGTTGGCCGTTCCCAATCCCTCTAATATGACATCTTTACGCCATGTCTGCGCGATTGCATACAATTCGTCATAAGGATATTTGAAAATAATAACTTTTATCAAAAATAAAAGGTAGACAGCAAAAACAAGCTTTATCCACTTTTGCACTTAAGCGACCTCCCAGGGATTTTCTTTTCCCTCCATAAAAAGTTTACAACCGGTTAAAGAGTCACGCACAACGGTCTCCACACAGTTATCCGTATAAAAAGCCATATGGTGGGATACGGTAACATTTGGAAAACCTCTCAAAACTGCCAACTCTCTATTATTTAATATATCCGATTTGTGGTCATAATAGTATAGTCCGAACTCATTTTCTACAACATCCAGACCCGCCGCGCCGATTTTACCGGATTCCACCGCGCTAATCAAAGCCTGTGAGTCTATCAGTCCGCCTCTGGCCGTATTAATGATAACGACGCCGTCTTTCATCATGGCAATGCTTTTTTCATTAATTAAATGATAATTTTCATCCGTAAGCGGTGTATGCAGGGAAATCACATCCGAGCGCGCAATCAGTTCATCAAGCAAAACATAATCGGCGTATTGTCTGACTTCCTCATTTTCATATAAATCATAGGCCAGTATTTTACAGCCGAATCCGGACAGATTGTGAATCACGCATCTTCCTATTCTGCCCGTGCCGATAATGCCTATCGTCAAATCCTTTATCTCTCTTCCCTGAATGCCCGCCAGCGTATAATCCTGTATATTGGTGCGCTCTATAATCCTTTTCATTTTCCGGACAGACATTAAAATCAACATAACCGTATAATCGGCCACGCCGTTTGGACCATAAGGCGCATTCGCCACCTTTATGCCAAATTCCCTGGCGGCTTCCATATCAATATGGTCATATCCGATTGTCCTTGTTGTCAGATATTTTACGCCGTTATCATGAAACGCTTTCATTAACGGCCTTGTTATTTGAGAGGTAATGATATCCACGCATTCGCTGCCCTTGGATAGGGCTATATTCTCCATATCCGGCGCGTCAGCGCAAAGAACCAGCTCTATGCCAAGTTCCTGTCCATAACGTACAAATAAGTCTTTTTCATCAAATTCTCTGCAATTATATACTGTGACTCTCATAGTCAATCCTCTTTCTTTTCATAACTTTCCTGAATTTCATTTTCATATGCAATAACAATCTCTTCATCCTCATCATGCAGGCGCCTGAATTGATTAAACCCGGCTACTAAAATGCGGAAACTCTCCTTTGTCGTATCAAAAACGCCGGCTTCATTTAAATTAATCACAATAATCGCTATCGGCAAGACAACAATCATGCCCAAAACGCCGGCGGCATGATAGCCGATATAGAGCAGAAATAATGTGGGAATCGGGTCGATGCCGATAGAATCTCCCATAATCTTAGGCTGTATCACCTGCCGCACAAGCTGTCCGATACACCAGATAATCAATAACCCAACTGCCCTTTTATACTCACCGCTTAATATCTCAATCACCGCCCAGGGAACCATAACCGTTCCCGTGCCGAAAACCGGGAGCAAATCAAGAAACGCAATTCCTAACGCAATGATGAAAGCATAGTTAATATCTAACACTAAAAGCCCTATCACCAGCAAAATATAAATCCACACTTCTATTTTAAACTGCGCCTTAAAATAACCGCCTACGGCATCCCGAAAACTGATGCGTATCAGATTGAAACGGTAATAAATCGCCTTAGGCATATATTTTTTCATAAAATCGGATAAATAAGATTTATCCGCCACGAAAAAGTAAGAAGAAAGCAGCGTCATAATCACCGCCATAAACATATCGGGAAGCTGCTTGGCAAAATTGCCTACCGCCGTAAAGGTCGGGGTTCCGATACTGCCGATAAAATCAGATAAATAATCTCCCAGGCTGTTGGAAATCTGTGTCATCTTTTCCTGTATGTCATGCGGAAGCCGTACATAAATTCCCTGTAAATTGGCTCCTATCTGCGTAAACTCGGCTTCTATCTGTTTCCATAAATCAGGCAGTTCATTAATAAATCCAATCGTCTCTCTTACAAGTTTCACGATGACGCTATAGACAACAAAAATAACCACTGCCAAAACCGCTATGATAACAAACGCCGAAAGCGCTTTTCTTTGGATTTTCAGCTTTTCCTCCAAAAATCGGACAAGCGGCGAGGCAATCAGGGAAATAATCCAGCCTATGATAAAAGGCATAAAAAACATAATCGCCTTGGGCAGTAAAAAAATACATAAAAGAAGTATGACCAATGCGGTCAATAAATTTAGAATTACTTTTATATATGTGACTGACTTCTGTTTCATAACGAAATTCCCCCATTCCTAATCAACCGGCGGGTCTGCTGCTATTCCTGCGCTGTCAAGGTATCCAATAACATGTATATTTCTTCTCGTCCCTGCTTTGACAGGGACGAATACGGTATGATAATCGTGTCATTTTCCAACTGCAGGGTATCGCGAATCAGTTTCTTCTGTTTTGTAATCTGGCTCCGCTTTACTTTATCTGATTTTGTGGCAATGATAATCGGCTGATAGCCTCTTTTTACAATCCAGTCGTACATGATACGGTCGTTTTCAGAGGGTGCATGTCTGATATCGACCAGCAGAAACACGGCCTTAATCATTTTGGACTGATGCAGATAATCTTCAATGAGCTTTCCCCACTGCGCTTTCACATTCTCATTTGCCGTAGCATACCCGTAGCCCGGCAAATCCACAAAGTACATCTGCTCATTGATATTATAATAGTTGATAGTCTGTGTCTTTCCGGGTTTGGAACTTGTCCTTGCCAGTGATTTACGGTTCATCAGCCCGTTGATAAGGGATGACTTACCGACATTGCTTTTCCCTGCAAAAGCAAATTCCATAAGCTGATTTTTGGGAAGCTTACTTGTAATCCCGCAGACTCTCTCCAAATTTACACTTTTTATAACCATGCCATCCCCCTCAATTTTTGTCGGCTTTTATCACTCTAATGTATCAAAAGACAAACGCCGCCCGGTTTCGGCGACGTTCTTATCATGCCTGCAATAATCTGTTCCGGTAATGAACAATCGGCTGTTCCTTACCCTCTACCGCCTCTTTCGTGATAACACATTCTGAAATATTATCATCTGACGGAATTTCGTACATAACGTCCATCATAACATTTTCCATAATGGAACGAAGGCCTCTTGCACCGGTCTTTCTGGCATATGCCAAATCCGCAATCGCCTCTACCGCATCTTCTTCTATTTTTAAATTGACTTCATCAAACTCAAATAACTTCCGGTACTGCTTTATCAGGGCATTCTTAGGCTCTTTCAAAATCCGGATAAGCGCGGTTCTGTCTAATCCCTCCAATGTAACGGTAATCGGCACACGTCCGATAAATTCCGGAATCAGTCCGAATTTCATCAAATCCTGCGGTGCGGCTTCTTTTAATACCGTTCCGATATCCTTACTGCTTTTTTCGATAATCTGCGCATTGAAACCGATAGAATTTCTATCCAGTCTTTCCTCGACGATTTTCTCCAGCCCGTCAAAAGCGCCGCCGCAGATAAAGAGGATATTCGAGGTATCTATCTGAATCAGTTCCTGGTGGGGATGTTTTCTTCCGCCCTGCGGCGGTACGCTCGCCACCGTTCCCTCGATAATCTTTAACAACGCCTGCTGCACGCCCTCGCCCGAAACGTCTCTGGTAATGGAAACATTCTCGCTTTTTTTGGTAATCTTATCGATTTCATCAATATAGATAATGCCAAACTGCGCGCGTTCGATATCATAATCCGCCGCCTGAATCAGCTTCAGGAGAATATTTTCCACATCCTCGCCTACATATCCTGCTTCCGTAAGCGTTGTTGCGTCAGCAATCGCAAAAGGCACATTGATGATTTTCGCCAGCGTCTGCGCCAGATATGTCTTACCGGAGCCGGTAGGCCCTATCATAATGATATTGCTCTTTTGCAGTTCCACACCGTCGTTATCCGGAGGCGCCGTCACTCTTTTGTAGTGATTGTAAACGGAAACGGCAAGAACCTTTTTCGCATCCTCCTGCCCAATCACATAATCATCCAAAAACTTCTTGATTTCCACCGGCTTTAAGAGATTAATCTCCATTGTGCCGATTTCCGTTTCCTCTTCGTATTCATCCTCGATAATATCCGCACAGATATCCACGCATTCATCGCAGATGTACACGCTGCCCGGCCCGGCAATCATCTTCCTAACCTGGTCCTGCGTCTTATTACAAAAAGAACATCTTACTTTGTCATCAGAATTTCTTCCCGTCATTTTCAATAGCCATGCCTTTCTCTATAACAACTTCATTCCTCAACTTGCGATGTTTGTGTATCATCACAAACCCGCGGCTGAAAATCTTTGATTTTTCAGCCTATTCTTTTGCTGCTTCAGCATGATTGGTTATAACACGGTCAATTAAGCCGTAAGAAAGCGCTTCTTCCGCTGACTTCCAGTTATCACGTTCCGTATCCGCCGCAATCACTTCATAATCCTGTCCTGTATTTTCAGCTAATATTTTATTCAATTTCTCTTTGGTCTGTAAAATATGTTTGGCCGCAATTTCAATCTCCGTTGCCTGCCCCTGCGCACCGCCAAGCGGCTGGTGTATCATAATTTCGGCATTCGGAAGCGCCATTCTCTTGCCTTTCGTGCCGCCTGCTAACAGAAATGCCCCCATGCTGGCCGCCATACCGATACATACGGTGGAAACGTCGCATTTAATAAAACGCATCGTATCATAAATCGCCATACCCGCCGTAACGGAACCGCCCGGACTGTTAATATATAAATGAATATCTTTTTCCGGGTCTTCCGATTCCAGAAACAGCATCTGTGCAACCACCAGGCTTGCTGTTGTCTCATTGACTTCTTCTCCAAGGAATATGATTCTTTCCTTTAAAAGTCTTGAATAAATGTCATAGGAGCGTTCCCCTTTTGAGGTCTGCTCAATGACATAAGGTACTAATGCCATACTAATTCCTCCTTACTGATTTCCCGTCTGTTACAATTTCTATTTCTCTTTTGCCTGCTCTACAACAAACTCCGCCGCTTTCTTTACTGCAAGGTCTTCCCGTAAATTCTTTTCTTCTCTTTCACCGAGCATTTCTTTTACCTTGGCAGGCTCCATCTGATATACTTCCGCCATGGACTCGATTTCTTTCTCGTAGTCTTCGTCGGTGACTTCAATCTTTTCCGCCGCCGCAACCGCTTCCAGCACCAGTCTGGATTTGATTCTCTTCTCTGCCTCCGGTTTTACCTGCTCCACCATCTGTTTATAATTTGTGCCTGTAAACTGCATATACTGTTCCATGGAAAGACCCTGCATGGTAATCCGCTGTGCAAACTCGTCTACCATCTGTCTTTGCTGTGTCTCTATCATAGCTTCAGGAATATCCATTTCGGACGCCTCTACAATCGCTTCGATAACGGCTGCCTCTTTTGCGTCTTTCGCTTCTTTTGCTTTCTTTTCTTCCAGATTCTTCTTAATATCAGCCTTGTATTCCTCTAATGTGTCAAATTCCGATACTTCGCTTGCAAATTCATCATCAATGTCCGGAAGTTCTTTCTCTTTGATTTCTTTTACCGTACATTTAAATACCGCCGCTTTGCCTTTTAAATTCTCGGCCTGGTAATCCTCCGGGAATGTTACATTAACTTCCACTTCCTTGCCAATCTCTGCACCGACAAGCTGCTCTTCAAATCCGGGGATAAATGCGCCGGAACCGATAGTCAGCGGATAGTTTTCGCCTTTGCCGCCCTCAAACGCGACACCGTCAACAAAGCCTTCAAAATCCAGAAGCGTCATGTCGCCGTCTTTGACCGGTCTGTCCTCTACCGCAATATTTCTTGCATTATTTTCACGTTCTTTTTCAATGGCCGCGTTAATTTCTTCCTCAGTAACTTCCACATCCGCCTTATCTACCTTAACGCCTTTATATTTTCCCAGTTTTACTTCCGGTTTCAACGCAACCGTTGCCGTAAAGATAAAAGGTTTTCCGGCCTCAATCTGCGTTACTTCAATCTGGGGGGATGATACGATATCCTCTTCGCATTCATCCAAAGCTTTCTCATAGGCTCCCGGAATCAGGGCGTTTGCCGCCTCTTCATAAAACACTTCTTTTCCGTACATCTTTTCAATTACCTGACGGGGTACTTTGCCTTTCCGAAAGCCCGGAATGCTGATTTTTCCTTTTTGTTTCTGATAAGCGGACTCGATTGCCTTATCCAGTTCTTCAGCGGCTGCCTCGATTGTCAGCTTTGCCATATTTTTCTCTAATTTCTCTACCTGTAAACTCATAAACTTATTTCCTCCTTCAATCGACTCTGCTTCCCAGTCACAGTCATTTAGAAATTATAGCACAAACACTCCAAAAATACTAGCATTTCTTTCCATAAATCACTTTCGATGTCATTCCTTTTAACATTCCTATCTTTCCCGACAACGCACTAATCTGATTTTCCGGCGCATCCATAACAATGCTGATAACGTGCATTTTCTTCTTATTATAAGGAATCCCCATTCTTCCGATAATATATTCAGCGTAATCATGCAATATCCGGTTGAGTCTTTCGACTTCCTCCATATCTTCTATAATAATGCCAAGCATTGCAACTCTCGTCTCCATCCCTTTATCTCCCCCTTTTTGATTTTTGCGCCGCTTTTATGCCTGTAATTCCACCAGCTTCGCGCCAAGCAGTTCTACATCCTCTTTTCTATGCGTTGTTACCAGAAGCGTTCTTCCTTTCAGCTGTTCCAATATATAGTCCGCCGCCCTTTGGCGGTTTTCTTCGTCCAGTCCGGTAAAAGGTTCATCCATCACGATAATGTCCGAATCAGAAAGCATCGCGCGCAAAATGGCGCAGCGTCTTCTCATACCGCCGCTTAATTCACTGACCGGTTGGGTCAAACAATCTTTCGGTAAAAGCTTAAGTGCCTCTTCTGTTACGCTTTCCCTTTTTACCGCCATCCGCAGATTCGTGATAACATCATATGACTCGCACAACCTGTCCTCCTGAAATACCATGCCTACACGCGCCGGAACGCCCTCTATCACGCCGTCGTCTGCCTTTTCCATACCGCATAACAGTCTAAGAAGCGTTGTCTTTCCACCGCCGGAGGGCGCCATCAGACAATAATGCCCACTTTTTTTCAATGTCAGTGAAAAATTATCCAACACCCGTTTGCCGTCATAAAATTTGCGGATATTTCTGATAAAAATATCATTTTCCATATATTTTCCCGCGCTCTCTCTTTCCTGTCCGCCACGCACGGAACGAAGGCGCGGCTGCCATTTCGCAAAACGCCTCATGCCATATAACACCGCCTTTTCAAAGAGGAAACTCAGACAAATAACCAGAAAAGTCCATGCAAACAGCCCCGCCGTATCCAGATAGACCTTGGACATATAGATGCGCTCGCCAAGAGAATAAGACGGCATACCGATAACCTCCGCCGCCACGCCCGACTTCCATGCCATACCAAGGCTGACTTGCAGACAGCTTATCAGATATGGCATAAGCGCGGGTCTGTATATATAAAAAAAACGCATTTTTCGGGAAACGCCAAAGACCCGCGCCATTTCCAAAAGCTGCGCATCCGCGCTTTTCATCCCTGCGATGGTGTTCACATAAACATTCGGAAATACAATGAAAAAACTGATAAAAAAAGACAGGCGGCCCGAACCGAACCATATCAATAAAAGCACTACAAAGGAAGCAACCGGAACGGACTTAAGCGTCGTGATAAGCGGTGCAAGAAATGTCTCCATCAGTTGATAGCGGTAGCTTAACGCGCCCAATAGGAACGCGCTCAAAAAAGCCGCCAGAAAACCAAGCCCAATCCGGCTAAAAGAAGCTAAAATAATCCAGATAAAATCCTCTTTTACCATATTTTCCAGAAAAGCCCTGCCCGCCTGTAACGGACCGACTAAAAGAATCGTATTATTTATCAATGCTGCCGCCGCCTGCCAGGCACACAGCCAAAAGAGGATTACCATGCTCTTTTTTAAAAAAATTTTATTTCTTTTTGTCACAAACAACAGTACCTTTCTCTATGGAATATAGTAAAAATCATCCGCAGGAAGGCTTCCGCCCACAGAGGACGCATCCTGTCCGTATAAAACCTCCAGATATCCCGAAAGCGCAGCCTTCATATCTTCCCCATCCATATAAGTAATATTGCAGTATGGCATCGCCTTGAGCGCTACCGGCGCTTTTTCAATAATGCCATACTTTACGACAAGTTCCGCCGCCTCTTCTATGTTTTCATTGGCATACGCGGCGCTGGTTTTATGTTCTTTCATAAACGCTGCCACCGCTTCGGGATTCTCGGAAAGAAATTCTTTTCTGACAATGGTAACGCCTGTTACCAGACTGCTGCCGCTTTCTCCCTGAAGCGCCGCCCATTCTTTTGTTAAATCCATCACAATCGACAATGATTCATTCTGCATACACGCCGCCGTCACAAATGGCTGCGGCAGTACCCCGACGGCCTCCGGATTTTGGGAAAGATAAGCTGCAACCTCCGTTGCCTCCGATTTATATTCCAAAGCCACCTCATCCGCCGTCAGTCCGTTTTCCGTTAAAAGATACTGCAATACATAGTCCGGCGTCGTTCCCTTTCCCGTCAAATAAATTGTCTTTCCGCGCAAATCCTCCATGGACTGTATGGAATCGTCTCCGGACACCATATAAAGCACTCCCAGCGTATTAATATCAATCACACAAATGGCTCCCTCCGACTTATGATACAACACACCGGCTACATTGGCCGGCACTAATGCAATATCCAGCCCGCCGGATAAAATCTGCGGCAGCAATTCGTCCGCCGCCACTGCCATGGTAAACAGATAACTGCCTTCCGCCTCCCCTTTTTCCGATTGCTCCATTAAAAAAACAAGCCCCATGGAAGTAGGTCCTTTCAAAGACCCTACATGCACATCTGTCGTAAAGTCTGCCTCCACGTTTTCGGCATTTTCCCTGTTTTCCGTATTTTCCACATTTTCTGTCTTTTCTTTCCCGCATCCTGCCAGCATCGATACCGCCAATACGATACTTATGATGATGGCCGTCAATTTTCTTTTCATGTCAGTACTCCTTTTCTTCTTCATGATTCGTGCTTGCGTTCCACCACGATTACAACAATTTCCTATTACATAAAAAAGCACGCCGGATTTAAGGCGCACTAACATAACCATATCATACCAGCCGCCTTTCCTCTCAGAACAAATCTTCGAGCGTCAGAATATCTTTGTGATTCCCTGTCAGGACGAACCTTTCAGGTTAGCAAATCATTCCGGATATCATTGTACTACATTGTCACACAAAAAACAACCCGCCTGTATTCAGGCGGGCCATTCTTATCTTTTTTGAAAAGCCTGTTATTTCATCTGCTCTTCCTGCTTCTTAATCATTCTACGAACCATCTCGCCACCGATAGAACCGGCTTCTTTGGATGTCAGGTCACCATTGTAACCTTCTTTCAGGTTTACGCCTAATTCAGAAGCAACCTCTGTTTTAAAACGGTCCATTGCTGCCTTTGCTTCCGGAACCTCAACTCTATTCGTTTTGTTACTTGCCATTTTCTTTCACCTCCGAAAATACATTCATCTTTTATCTATATCCAAGATAAGCGTTTTTCGTACCGCTTATCCCAGAAATTTTCATGACAACCCGAAACCGGATTACATTATCTGTGTAAGCGTACTCATATCACTTATCTTGATGTTAGTATAAGCGGATTGAAAAAAAATATTTTGGTAAGTTTTAGTAATTACTTATCTGTCTCAAAAACAATTTTATCTTTCATCTGCATAACGGCCTCTTTTCCCTGTAACTGCTCTAAAATAGCCAGTCCAAAAGGAATCGCCGTTCCCATGCCGCGGCTTGTAATCACATGACCCGAAACGACCGCCGGGTCTTTCTTTACTATAGCGCCCTCTAAATGGCTTTCAAAGCCTGGATTGGAACACGCCTCTTTTTCCCGTAACATGCCTCTGTGTCCAAAGATGCTCGGTGCGGCGCAGATAGCCGCGATATATTTTTCTTTTTTATAAAAATCCTCCACCTGCGCCATCAACGGCTCTGATGCCTCTAAATTCGTAGTTCCCGGCATACCGCCCGGAAGAACTATCATATCGGTTTTTTCAAAATCAACTTCCTCCATCAGTTTATCCATTTCCACGGTAATTTTGTGCGAACCGGTCACTTTCCTTTCTCCTGTAATGGAAACCATATCCACGTCCACACTCGCCCGGCGCAGAATATCCACTACCGTCAACGCCTCGATTTCCTCAAATCCGGCTGCAAAAAAAACGCATACTTTGCTCATTTTAATACTACCTCCTTATACAATTCTTCCCGATATTTATCATCTGTTACTGCCTTTTGTAAATCTTCCACTCTGTTTTCTTCTATCAGTCTTTGCACTAGCTGCGCCATACGTTCCTCGCCTTCGCTACGCCCCTGCTTGATGCCTTGTTGCATACCCTGTTCTATGCCCTGTTCTATGCCCTGTTTCATTCCCTGTTTCATTCCCTGTTTCATTCCCTGCCGCATTCCTTCTTCTCTTCCCTGTTTCCTGCCCTCTTTTATTCCCTGTTCCATACCTTCTTTTTGAGCCTTTCTTCTTGCCGCAGGCAGGTCAAAATCTTTAAAATTTTCAAATAATTCTCCCATCTTCCACTCCTTTACCTGTCCGGTAAATGTCTCTACTTCGTCCTCAGGAATATGCAAATGTCTTAAAAGCACCGTAATAACTCCGACAACAACTTCCAACAGTTCATCCGTAGAATGCTCCGACAGGTTTTGCAGATAATCTTCCGGTAAATTTAATTCTCTAAACTCATCCATACTCTGTATCCGGTTCAGTAACATAACAAGAGACAACTCGTCCTTTTTTTCTATTAGTTTCTCTATGGTGTACTCATTTAATTGCACTAATTTGTAAAAAAACTTAGGCGTAAAAGGTTCAAACGCCTCATGGAAAAGAATCCTATCCTTAAAATCGGCTGCTGCTGTCCATTTCTGCGCTCCCTCATAATAAACAATAGGTAAAACGGGCGGATACTTAAAATCTTTCGTCTTACTGATTCCTTTATGCTTTTTCTCCATTTCTTTCTCATAGTCTTCCCATATAAAGACCATATATCGAAGAAGCTGCATACTTATATTGTAATCCACTTTCGTTTTATGTTCAATAAGAGAAATAAAATATAATGTATCTTTTTCCGATATTTTTACACGTTTTACCGTATCCGCATTTCTCTCTTCCGTAAACATGGGAAGATAACGTTCTGACACATCCTCAATATCCTCCGCCCTGACATTTTTCAAAATCGGTATATCTACATAGTTTCTAAGAAACTGAGAGCATAATTCAGCGTTGCCAAAAATAATTTTACTGCTGCTGTCATGCATTCTGGTATTCGTTATTTGTTCCCTTTTCTTATGCCGGCGTTTTTCGCCCGCATATTGTTTTTTTGCTTTTGTCATCCGCATTTCTCCTTTTTCTTCGTTTTTATCTTCGGATAATTGACAGGCGATACAGAAATGTAACGCTGTTATTCCCGACTGGAATAGTAAGAATACTGCTGGGGAGACATCCCCTGTATGATATAGAATTTATTATATAAAAAAGAACTTATTCTGACAAGATATTTTTCGCAGTTTATGTTATAATTTAACGAAACGCCATTCAGGTAAATACAAAATCAGTAAATAAACAAAAAGGAGCCATCTATGGAAATTGAACGCAAATTCACAGTCAAATCGTTACCCGAACATTTAGAGCAATACCCTTTTCATGTGATTGAACAGGCATACTTAAATACTGACCCTGTTATCAGAATCAGAAAACAGGATGACGAATACTATCTGACCTATAAGGGAAAAGGGCTTATGGCGAGGGAAGAATATAACCTGCCGTTAAATGAAGCGTCCTACTATCATCTGCGCGAAAAAGCCGATGGCAATATTATTTCAAAAAAACGCTATCTGATTCCGATTGACCAAACCGGTCTAACTATTGAACTGGATATTTTCGATAAACCTTTTTTCGGTCTTATCATTGCCGAAGTGGAATTTCCGGATACCAAAACCGCCGAAGCTTTCCGTCCGATTGACTGGTTTGATAAAGACGTCACCAATAATCCGGCTTATCATAATTCCAACTTAAGCCGCCGCGGGCTGCCGTAACGCCAGCATCCGCTTATGGTACGCGCAGCTTTTTGGCGGACTCCCTTTCCACAAGCTTGGCATCAAAGATAATCTGCTGATGCTCTTTTTTTCCATCAATGACATCTAACAACAGTTGAATTGTTTTTTTCGCCATATCCTCCGCCGGCTGCTTCATTGTCGTCAACTTTGGATTGTAGTATTCTCCAAGCGAGATACCGTCATAACCGGCCACCGAAATATCCTCCGGGATTCTTTTTCCCGCCTCCAAAATCGCTCTGCATGCGCCAACCGCCAGTAAGTCCGCCGTCGCATAGACCGCCGTAACTTCTGTGCCGGAATCTAACATCCGTTTGGTCGTCAAATATCCGTTCTCCATGGAGTAATGTTCGATATCCTCCTGCACATACCATATCAAACCGTCATCTATTGTAAGATAATGTTCTTTCAAGGCGTCCTTGTATCCCTCCAGGCGAAGCTGTCCTACGCTGGGCTTTTCCGACCCCTCCGTAATAATGGCTATCCTGCGGTGTCCTAATTGAAGCAGATACTCCGTCATCTTTTGGCTCTCTACCCTGTCATCCACCGCAATATTGGAATAACTGATGCCGTCTGCCGCTTCCGATGCTTTCGCGCCAATCGTACTAAAAACAAACGGAACTGTCAGCTTTGCCAGCTTTTCCTCCGCATGATAAAAGGCGCCGCCTAAAAAGATAATGCCGCGGAGTCTTTGTTCCTTGACAAGTGCAAGCGCGACATCCACTTCATCCTCATAAGCCTCCACATGCCGCAGTACAAGCGCGTACTTATTTTTCTGTGCTTCCTCTTCTATTATTTGAATCATACTGCCAAAAAACGGATTGGCAATTCCTTTTACCAGAACCGCAATGCACTTCGCATCCGTTCTTTTCAAATTTCTGGCGCTGTTATTGGGAATAAATCCGGTCTGTGCAATCACATCCATTATCATCCTGCGTGTCTTAGGATTGATATCCGGATGGTTATTAATCGCACGGGAAACCGTACTGACGCCCACGCCACATTGTTTCGCTATATCCTTGATGGTAATTTCAGCCATTTGCTACCTCAGCCACTTCTTGGTATTTCTCATCTCTTTGTAGTTCTGTTAAAGTCTCCCGTATAGTTTCGTCATTTCCCTGATACGTTTCGCCAGCGTCTCGTCAAACGCGCCGGGAAGCATCCTCCATTTCCAGTTTAAGCCTAACGTTGAGGGGATATTGATTCTTGCCTCCGCTCCTAAACCCAGATAATCCTGCATCGGAATAATACATGTATCAGACACGCTCGCCATGGCGGCTCTGATGAACTCCCACTGTATCTCTTTATTCGTGCGGATATTCAAATATTTTTTCGCAAACATCCTGTCATGTCTGTTCAAAGACTGTAACCAGCCAAGCACTGTATCGTTATCATGCGTTCCCGTATATACAACGCTGTTTGTCGTGTAATGATGCGGAAGATAATCGCTTTCCTCTCTGGAATCAAACGCAAACTGTAAAATCTTCATGCCGGGATAACCCGTCTTTTTCACCAGTTTTAATACGGAATCCGTCAAAAATCCCAAATCTTCCGCAATAACCGCTTTCTTTCCTAGTTTTTCTTTCATGGTCTTAAAGATATCGAAGCCCGGTCCTTTTTCCCAATGTCCAAACTCGGCGGTCTCATCCCCGTAAGGAATCGAATAGTATTCGTCAAATCCCCTAAAATGGTCTATTCTCACAACATCATACAGCCGGTAGCAGTAAGCTATGCGCTTCATCCACCACGCATACTCTGTCTTTTTATGATAATCCCAAGCATAAAGCGGATTGCCCCAAAGCTGTCCGGTAGCGGAGAAAGAATCCGGCGGGCATCCTGCAACAGCAATCGGCTCCAAGTTTTTATCCAACTGGAACAGTTGCGGATTTGCCCAGGTATCGGCGCTGTCAAACGCCACATAAATCGGGATATCGCCAATAATCTGAATCTTTTTGGCATTCGCATACGCTTTTAACGCCCTCCACTGCTTTGCAAACAGAAACTGCTGGAACCGGTAAAAATCAACTTCCGTACGGTACTTTTCCCGATACGCCGAAAGCGCATCCTTTTTGCGCAGCTTAATATCTTCATCCCATTCGATAAAGCTGACGCCGTCAAAGGCATTTTTCACCGCCATATACAGCGCATAGTCGTCCAGCCAGTAACTGTTCTCGCTGACAAATTCCTGAAACTTCCTGTCATTTTCTATATGGCTGTTCTCAAAAGCCTTCCGCAGAACCTTAAAGCGGGAAAGATAGATTTTCTCATAGTCGATATATTCGATATTGTCGCCAAAATCATAGCCGTCACAGTCCTTTTTCGTCAAAAGACCATCTTCTATCAGCGTTTCCAAGTCAATATAGTAAGGATTGCCTGCAAAGGTGGAAAAAGACTGATAGGGCGAATCCCCGTATCCGGTCGGACCAAGCGGCAATATCTGCCAGTATGACTGCCCCGCCTGTTCTAACAAATCAATAAATTCATATGCCTGTTTGGAAAAGGTTCCGATTCCATACTTTGACGGAATGCTGGAAACCGGTAATAATACACCGCTTTTTCTCATTGTTTCGTCCCCCTGCATCTATAATAGAAACTCCCGGCAAACGTTTTCGGTATTGGTTCCGGTAACGTTTCCAATCTGCTGCAATCAGCATATCTCTTTTCATTTCTTCTGGCAAGAAGAAAATATCCCGTATTTTTATTTTTAGTAATAATAGTTAAAATGCTTCTGTAAAAATTGTCCACAATGCACAAAGGGAATCTGCCAGGCAGACTCCCTTATCAGGCATATCCAGACTCCCATCCGTACATTAGCATATCGTTACTTCTATACAATCTATGGCGCCGCTTCTGACCGCCTCTGCATCTTTCTCTGATAAAACGCCGCCCTCCACGATACGCTTTCCACCCGCTTTATCGCATAACTGCATCTGCTTGACCTCATATTCTTCCGGAATATAGTCTTTTTTTTCGGCCAGATGATAAACCACCTTAGTCTTTCCCAAAAACGCCGCCTCTATCCGCTTTTCATCCCCGATAAGATAAGCGGGAATAAGCGGTGAAAAAGCCAGCGTCAGTTTTCCGTCTTTTATCGTAAACGGATGCAGACCGAACATCATCAAAGACCACATATGAATAAACTCCACCGTGGAACCGCTCAATCTTGCCACAAAACCTTTTCCGTGGAATCCGGCGTTGGGATTTTTGCTGCTCGCGATAAAAGAGGAATTTTCGTATATGCTTCTGCCGTAAACTTCCGGGTCTAAGAACGGAACCGCCGCCTTATGGAAATCATCCGTAAACTCCCGATACATGCCGGATTTTAAAATCTCCAGCAGATACTTATATTCCATATGGAGCCAGATGGATTCATTTTCCAGCCAGCCCGGCGTAAACGCCTTGGCGCGGCCAATTTCATAAGAAGCATCCTTTAACGAGGCGTTCACTTTATACATAGACAGCTTTTTATCATATAAATCGCTGTTCTTTATCTGTCCGTACAGTCTCTTTTTTTCCTCCATCGGATTATCCAGTTTCAGGAAACGAACCGGTCCTTCCAGGAAAAGCGGTACTTTTTTCACTTCAAAATGCAGCGGTAAAATGCCATCCTCATCCTCCGTATAATCGCTTACCTCATAACTGAAATAGGTCGGGCAGATGCCGTCTTCCATCGCGCATGCCTTTTGAATGCCCGCGCATACTACCTCGTGGAAGCGCTCCAATATTTCAGCCAGCCGCTTTGTGTCTTTCTGTGTCTTATTGCCGCTGACGCCGTCATAAACCTTTTGCCAGTACGCCTCTTTCACATCATTCACTTTATTCCAGTAGCGGACAACTTCTTTTTCCTGCAAAAGCATTTCTTTTTCCGCACATACAAGCGCCGCCACATCCTCCATAAATGCCGCCGTCTCCTCCAGCATAGTAAGACTTCCCGGGAATCTGTTTAAAACAGCAATCGCATACTCTAACATTCTTCCTAACTCATACGTTTCCGCCATGGAGGAACCTAAAAGTCCCGGCAGCCCGTTTAACGCGTCGTACCATCCCGGTTTGCCGCCCTCCATCTCCACGCCCATGCCGTAAGCGTCCAGCGCCGCAAATTTTGTCACGCAAAGTAACAGAATCTTTTCCAGCAGCGTGGAATGTACAATATCGCCTTTTCCATAGGCGCCGCGCACTAATTTCTCCGCCGTATCCCGCCTGCTTTCCTCGTCCAGGGATTTGTACTGGCGAATGCCGTTTGCCGTCTTCACATACCGTTTCTTTCTCGGATTAAGAGCAGCCTGTGATAAAAACCACGTGTAGCTGTCGTCGAATAATATCTCCCGCTCTTTTTCCGGATAGATATGCAAATAACTCTCGATTAAATCCAGATTATACGTCCAATGGTCTGACCAGTATCCCTCGCCAAAACTGCCGTTCATCTGACCGACCGACTTGTTCATCACTTTTTCAAAATACTCTTTTGCCGCATCTTCTTCCATCCCATCCACAAGCCTGAAAAACGCACCGGGCGTAAAGGGCTTGCTTAATGCGTCCACAAGACGTTTTTTCTCTTCCGGCGCAAGTTTTGCAAAAATGCTCTCTCCCTCATCTTTTGGCATCACATAAGTCACTTTTTCAATAGAAAGCGGATTATAGCCATCCAACTGCACCAGATTATAAAAAGTTCTGATATTCTCCGTTCCCACATACGGCGTAAAGAACGTATCGCATCTTCTGTTCTGGTTGACGTCCCTGTAACTTCCGTTGCCCTGGGAATAAAATTCCGGCAGCATACTGAAATAATTGTACTCACGCTCTAAATCACCGTGTTTCCGGGAATAAATGTAAAATATTTTATTCTCACCAAGCACAATCGGGTAGCCGCCGCGCAACACGTTATCCATATAGGTATAACGACAGTACGCGTCAAATGCCTCACATGCCGTATGCGTGTCAATGCGGCTGCACAAATCGTCCACGATTTCTTCTGTCCGCGTCAATTTTGCTTCAAAATAGGCGCCATCCATCTTTTGGGCAATCAACTTCTGCAACATTTCATAACTCTCTACCTGTCCGGTCATTTCATAGATGGTAAAGGATTCGCCTGCCTTAAGCGTCACTTTTGTTCCGTAAAAGCTGCACGGAAACTGATTCTGCGTCACCTGCTCCATATTCTGTAATGCCTCTATACCGCTATCCCTAAAATTGACCGCATAAGTCAGCGAAGTATCATAGGAAAATACAACATCCGGGTCTACAATAGCGGAAAGTCTGCTGCCATCCTCCAGACAGGCAAAGGAAAAGTTCCCGCCAATAACCTCCGTTACGGATGCAGTATCCACAATGCTTGCCCTGACACGGTAAAACGGCGTTTTTGTTTCCACATGCTCCACCTGCATCCATGCTTTCACAAGGGAACCCATCGTTTTTAAATCTTCGTTGCTGACGCCGTAAGGAATGCAGGCAGGTATGCCGTCGAGCATTTCCAGCTCTATCGCTGCATCCGCCGTATTCGTAACCGTCACCTTACGTACGAGCGCGCCCGCTTTTTCCTCGGGCAGTGTAAAATAAGTAACGTGCGTCTGTAACTGATGCGCGGCGTTCTCCTCTTCCAGTTCGAGCCTGTTTTGATAAATTATCATCTTATGCTCTTCTTTTTCATCCGCAAAAGCCTCAAAATAGACGCCGTTTACCTTTAAAAACGTACGGAACCCCGTGCGTTTTACGTTCTGATATGCCTGATGCGCGGGATAAAACTCCATAATGGCATGGTCTTTATTTTCCACGCCGAAACAGGAAACGCACTGCCCTCGGTTTACATAATAACACCAGCCGGGAATGCCATATATCCCGGCGATGCCCGGAAGGAAACTGGCAAACGGGGATTTTGTGGCGTAGTTTGTAATCGTAAAAGGGGGGGATTGTGTTTTCATAAGCGCTGCTCCTTTTTTGTCATTATTTTTAACAGATGATTGTGAAACTAAGATTTTGCAGTCATCTGTCTTTATTTTTGGTGAAAAATATTGTTATAGCAATGGAATCATGTCTCGTACGGAATGAAAAATCAGGTGCGGGGTAATGTCTGAGGCAGCCGCTTCCTCCAATGTCGCTTCTCCGCTTAACACCAGAATGCTTTTTAACCCGTTGTTTACGCCCGCAGCAATATCGGTATAGAGTCTGTCTCCTACCATGGCTATCTGCTCCCGCTTAGTTTTCACCCGCTCTGTCAGATAATCCACAATATCGCTGTTTGGCTTGCCGATAATACGGTCGGGATAACGGAATGCTGATGCATGGATAAACGCATGGATTGCGCCTGCGTCCGGGATAAATCCGGTTTCCGTCGGGCAGTTATAGTCCGGATGGGTCGCCAGATATGGCAGTCCCGCCCTGACAAAATCGCATACTTTACACATTTTCTCATAAGTAAGGGATGTATCAAATGCCGTTACGACAACGTCCGGTTCCATATCATCAAGCGTGATGCCCGCCTGCTCAAATTCTTCCTGTAATAAAGGATTGCCCAGCAAAAAGACTTTTTTCCCCGGAAAATACTTTTGCAAATAGAAAATCGTTGCCTGTCCTGACGTAATGATTTTATCCTCCGTCACATCCCATCCCATTCTATGCAGTTTCTCCACATAGACCGCAGGGTTTTTAGACGAATTGTTTGTTAAAAATACATATCTTCGTCCTGATGCCTCTATCCCGGCAAGAAATTCTTTTGCTCCCGCAATCCACTGTTCGCCCAGATAAATCGTTCCGTCCATGTCCAGCGCAAAACAGCGGATATTGTCTATCATATGTTCGTTATCCTGATTTATGGCAGGAAGCATTTTCAGGTTTGACATGCGACGCCTTCCTCCTTTATGTTTTGTCATTCTATAACCGCTTCTCCATAACATCATAACATAAAAAGTCATGATTTTCTGTTGGAATTATATGAAATTCACTCTCCTATTCATCGCTCCGCCTTCAACAGCGCATAATAGCAGGCATCACAAATCCCCTGATTGTTCCGGTCGGCGCTGCGCAGCGTTCCCTCATATTTCATGCCGCATTTTTGCATAACTTTACCGGAATTGGGATTTCTCGGGTCATACCTTGCCTCAATCCGGTTGACATCCACCACGTCAAAAAGAAAGTCCATAACCGCTTTTAACGCCTCTGAGGTAATCCCTTTCTGCCACCACTTTCTGCCGATACAATACCCGATATGCACCATGGAAATATTTTCTTTCATACCCACTACGCTTATACTGCCAATCGGCTCACCGCCATTATCCTTGACTGTGACAGCCCACTCATAATAATTTGGACTGGCATAGTTTTTTACCCAGTCCTCTATTACCGCCCGGCTGACCTCCTGACTCGAGTGGGTCTGCCAGGTCAAATATTTGGTGACTTCATCATCCGACGCCCAATTTTGATACATCGCGGCAGCGTCCTCTATAGCGAACTGTCTTAAAATCAATCTGTCAGTTTCCAGTTTTTGCGTTCCGCAATGCTTCATAAATCTGTCTTTCCTTTCCGTATGTGATTAGTCTGCCGCAGATATCCTTTTTTCAAGTATAATCTTCCTTTCACACTCATGCAACTGATTTTCCGCCATCTATTTCCAAAAAAGAAAATCTGTTGATAATTCTTTCTATAGAGAATATGATATAATTATTCATACACAAAACAGGTAACATTTCATAAGCCTCAGAAAGGAGTTTATTCCATGGCAAGCATATACGACAGCGCAGATATCTATGATTTACTCGACAATGACGACAGAGACGCCGTCTGTCAAAAACACTGGGAAAACATACTGCAAAACCGGCACATTGAAACCCTGCTGGATGTGAGCATCGGTTCCGGCAGCGTCACGCTGCCGCTTGCCGCTTTAGGCGTCCGGTTGACCGGCTCGGATTTAAGCGAGACCATGTTAGACAACTGCCGCAAAAAGGCACAGGCAAAGCATCTTGATATAACGCTTAAATGCTGTGACTTTCGGACAATCGCCTCGCATTTTACGCAAAAATTCGACTGTGTGGCAAGCACGGGAAATTCTCTCCCCTATGTTAGCAACGCCGATGTATTAAAAACGTTAGAACAAATGGATTCTCTGATACAGCCCGGCGGCTATCTCTATTTCGATATAAGAAACTGGGATAAGATTTTAAAGGAAAGAAACCGCTTTTATCTGTACAATCCGTTTTTTAAAGGCGACACCAGAATCAATCTGATACAGGTATGGGATTGCCATGACGATAACAGCATGACGTTTCATCTTCTCTACACCTTTGAAAAAGACAACCGCATATTCCGGAAAGAAAAATTCGAGGAACACTATATCCCCATCTCCAGGATGACTCTGTTGGACAAAATACAGGCAATGGGCTATGAGGAAATTTCTGTCATGCCTTTTCCCTCCGGCGGTTCAGTCACATCCACTGACACTAGTGTCAGCACCGATAACATCGACTGGTACTGTGTCATTGCGAAAAAATGCTGATGCAGCCTCTTCTAAAATATGATAATATTACCATATAAGTCAATGAAAGCGAGGTTTCCCATGAAAGAAAAACTATATACGATTCCATTAAACGATGCCATGAACGCCGAGGACGAATGTCCTTTCTGCTTTATCGAGAGAAATGTCGAGCAGGATTTACTGGACTTTACGTTAGGTTCCGGCTCCTCCTATATGGAAAGCGACGTCAGGGAGGCTACCGACAAAGCCGGATTTTGCAGAGAGCATTTCAAGAAAATGTTCGATTACGGAAATACGCTCGGCAACGCCTGGATTTTAAAAACGCATTATATCCAGATGAACCGGGAAATGAAAGAGCAGTTCAAAAACTACAAACCCGGAAAGACTTCTTTCAAGGATAAATTCAAAAAACAGACCGAGCGTACCAACCCCATCGGCATCTGGGTCGCCCAGAAAGAAGATTCCTGCTATATATGCAACCGCTTCCGCGATACTTATGAACGCTATATGGACACCTTTTTTGTGATGTATAAAAAAGACGCCGAGTTTCGTGAAAAAGTAAAAAACAGCAAAGGTTTCTGCCTGCACCACTTTGGCGATTTATGCGAAGCCGCCGAGAGCCGCTTAAACGATAAGGAAAAGGCCGAGTTTTTTGAAATGTGCTTTCAGCTTATGGAAAGCAACATGGGAAGACTGGCTGAGGACGTATCCTGGCTGGTGGAAAAATTCGATTACCGCAACAAGGACGCCGACTGGAAAAACTCCAAGGACGCCATACAACGCGGTATGCAGAAATTAAAAGGAGGCTATCCCGCCGACGCCCCCTACAAAATGAACAAATAGCAAGCGCAACCCTAACGGCTTGCGCTGCAAGAACCGTCTGTAGACGGTTCTTGTAAGTCAGGCGCATACGCCTGACTTTTCACATTGCATCCAATGAATTATCATCATCATCGAAAAATTCTTCTACCTTAGCTGCCGCGCCGTCCACAGCTTTCGCAGTATCGTTGATTGCTCCGACAATTTTATCCGTCGCCTCTGCCTTGGCCGCGTCCAGGCCCTCTTTAAACTGCTCCGCCTTTTCTCCGGCCTTATCCGCTGCGGCATCCGCCGCTTTTGTCAAATCCAGGTCAACATACTTACGATCCGCTTCTATCTTACCTGACGCGTCGTCACCGTCCAAATCCTCGTCAAATTCGTCAAAATCATCATCTTCATCAAACGCATCATCCATTTCCGCGTCTTTTTTCTTCAGAAAATAATATGCCCCGCCTGCAATCGCTCCTATTGTTGCCGCCATGAAAAATTTACCAAATTTTTTTGACATGTGGAAGTCTCCTTTCACCGATTCTTTTATTCAATATATTAATACTATTTTGTGAAAATGAAAAGGGAATATGTATAAAAAAAAATTAATTTTTTCAAAAACGCTTTTTATGGTACAACATCTTGTGGATATAAAAAAAGTCAAAACTAGTTTTTCTAAATTATTGAATCTGTTATCATTTTATGATATATTAAGATTCGACTCGTAAAGTCAACTTTTCTCACTTCAAGGTCAATATATGTCATCTGGCACAAATCGTCTGGCATACAAAACCACAAGTATTTTACAGCGGAAAGGATAAGTAAGGATACATAATGAACGAAAAATTTTTTGATTTAAAAAAGGAAAAGCAGGACAGGATGATTAACGCCTCCTTAAAGCTTTTTGCTTTAAACGGTTACAAACATGCCAGCACTGACGACATCGTCACAGAAGCCGGCATCAGCAAAGGGCTGCTTTTTCACTATTTTGGAAGCAAATTGGGTTTATACACCTTTCTATATGATTACAGTGTCAGATTTATGAAACTGGAATTGACCAGAGGGGTCTTGGAATCAAACCACTCATCCGATTATTTTGAAATCCGTAAGCAGATAGAATTTGCCAAAATGCAGGTTTTGAAAAACTATCCTTATATGCAGCAGTTTCTAGACCGCTCTAAATCCGAGAACGTCAGCGAAGCGCTTTTAGCGATTGAAGAACAGCGCAGCGTTTTGCCGGAAGTTTACGCTTCGATTATGGCTCAGGCTGACACAAGTCTTTTTATGGAAAAAGTGGATATCAACAAGCTGGACGCCATGCTGGATTATACGACGAAAGGGCTGATGACGGAGCATTTTCAGAACGCGTCGTTCCACCCGGAAATGTTATATGAAGAAACGGTCAGCTACCTTATGATGATGAAAGAAATCACCTATAAAAAATAGCTGTCAATAAAGATAATAAAAAGGATGCCGCCTTACGAATGAAACTTCGTGAAGCGGCATAT
>JAMPCN010000042.1 GCA_023666125.1 Bacillus sp. (in: firmicutes)
GGAGCGTTGGTATGGGTCTGGCTGCTTTTTGATTGCAATTTGCGGAAACTCAAGTAGAAAAATAGTTATTGTTGATAAAATTTTATGCATTGGATTAAGTTTAAACAAATAAAAACAACATGCTTGATAAAAAACACGTTGTTTTCATTGCACCCTGTTTGTCAGCGTTATTGATAAGTTGTCGTGAATACCTCCTTATCACCGCAAAACTAATATTTTTCTTCCTTTAATCACAAAAACTTTTCCAACTCCTTAATCAGTATAGGGATTTCCTCAAAAACTACATCCGCAATAATATTCCAATTTGTACCCTCATAGTCATGAACTAAACGATGTCTAAGTCCTGATATCATAGTCCATTGTATTTCACTATGTTGTTCTTTATATTCATTAGATAAATTATAGACATGCTCACCAATATTATATAATGGCGTTGTAACAAGCCATTGCAAAGGAATGTCTGTTAGCAAATCTTTCTTACTAACATTTTGTGTCACAATATACTCATACAGTTTTATGGCATTTTCGTAAATTCTTTTAATTCTCTGCTCATCCGAATATTTCATGCTATCAGCAACCTCTCTCTCATAACTGCATGATAAAAATCGCTATCTTCGTTGATTTCGTTTATCTCAAACACATCAACATTTTTTTGCAAAACCTTTCGCAACTCTTCTGCAAGTGAAAAAATCATTGTAAGTTTGAAATTCTCCCCGCCACATACCAAAAAATCTAAGTCACTGTTTTCATTTGCCTCCCCTCTGGCATAAGAACCAAACAAATATATAGCTTTCACTTTATATTTTTCAGCGATTGGCTGCACTAAATTTTCAATATCTTTAATTGTAAATACACCGCCATTCATAAAACCTCAACTCCTGATTTGTCTTTCTAAATTTTGAATATATCATACTATATTTCACTGTTTATTTCAAGAAATGCAACTCCTTATAAAATCCTTAGAATTTACCTCTATGATGAATAACAGAGCAAATACTATGCTCCTTTTACAAGCCGGCTAATCATGGCTAATTATGCAAATGGAGGTTTTATTCATGGACACAATAACAACAAACCGGCGTCGCTGCCTGTCAGGTTTCGCGCTGAAATACATCGCGCTGGTATGTATGGTTTTCGACCACATCCACTACTTTTTTTCTTTTACGGGAAAAGCGCCGCTCTTTTTCTCCTGGATAGGCAGGCTTGCCGCGCCGCTGTTTCTTTTCTGCATCGTTGAAGGTTTTATCCATACCCGCGACAGGAAAAAATATTTCCTGCGCATCTATCTGATTTCCGTTTTGATGGGTCTTATACAGTTTTCTTTTTATAATATAGGTCATGCCCTTGTGCGGGGCGACGGATTTTTCCCGCAGAATCAAATGCTTGCTTCTTTTGCTATCCTGATAGTTATTTTACAGGGTATCGACTGGTGCGCAGAGAAAAAATGGCTGCGCGGCATTACGGCGGTTCTGATTCCGCTTGCGCTTCCCTTTATCATATTGTCGCTTTTAGCAGTTTGCAATTTGGGCGGATATGGCAAAGCGGCGTTTGTTGTCAATCTGCTTGCCTTTACCGTACTGCCCTGCCATCTGTTTATTATTGATGGCGGTACCGCTACGATAATCTGCGGCTGTCTGCTCTACCTGTTCCGCAAGCATCGGACGAAACAGGCTGCCGCCTATATCGTTTTTGTTTTTTTGTGGGACTTTGTGCGTGTCCTTTTCTATTTAAAAGGCAATGCTTCCGCTGCCATCTTTTTCAGCGAAGCGTATGAATGGATGGAAGTTTTTGCAGTTATCCCCATGCTATGCTACAATGGTACTCGTGGACGCGGCGCAAAGCGGTTATTTTACTGGTTCTACCCCGCCCACATCTACATACTCTATGCGCTTTCTTGTATAGTGTATAACAGCCTGTATATAGGGTAATTGCAAAACTAAGCTTTATAAGCCTGCGGTGTGCAAAAGAAACATAGTAACCAACTTAGTTTCGCAATTACCCAACTACTCCGGCAGAAAGGTTTCCCAATGGCGCGTATCCTTGTAATTGATGATGACAACGAAATATTGATTTTAATAAAAAACGCCCTGCAAAAAGACGGACATGAAGTCGTCTGCCGCCAGGGCGTCACAGAGGATATCAGGGCGCATATCCTGCAATATGACCTTATTCTTTTAGACGTTATGATGCCCGGCACTGACAGGTACAGCTTTTGCCGCGCCATCCGTGATTATGTGGACTGTCCTGTTCTTTTTCTTACTGCTAAAAGTCTGGAGGAGGACGTCGATTTTGGGCTTTCCCTCGGCGCGGACGACTATATCAAAAAGCCTTTTTCCATTGTGGAACTGCGGGCAAGGGTAAACGCGCATTTACGGCGTGAACAGAGGGAAAAACGCTCCTGCTTTTCGGTGCAGAATGTCCACTTTCTGCTCTCTTCCAGAGAAATTCTGGTAAATGACAGTAAGCTTATCCTTACGAAAAGCGAATATGAAATTGCCCTACTGCTTGCGAAAAATCATGGACAGACATTTTCCCGCGAACAGATTTATGAAGCGGTTTTCGGATATGACGGGGAAAGCGATGAATCCGCGATTACGGAGCATATCAAAAATATCCGTAAAAAATTTGCAGCAGCGGATGTTTCGCCGATTACAACAGTCTGGGGGATTGGTTACCGATGGCAGTCTTAAAAAAAGCAGATAAAAAAGAAAAAAATCTCAGCGCCTTTTTTCTCCATTTCCTGTTGCAGGTAATACTCGCCGTTATATTGACCGGTATTTTGTGGCTGACGCTTTTACTTGGCGGCATCAAATCCCGTTTGATACTGCCTGCCAATTATGTCGAGCAGAAAGCCCGCGTTTTTGCCGATTCCCTTACCAGTGAAGATATAATAACGCCGGATAAGATTCCGGACGGCGCGGATTATGCCATCTATGATAAAGACGGTTTACTCTGCAATACCAATCTTTCCGGCTCCTATCTGGAAAAAGCGGAGTCTGCTGCCACCGCAGGGCAGGACTATTATCTTGCCGATATTTCGGGGCGGGTTTATCTGAAACTGGAAACCGATTCGCAGATTCTTATTTTGACTTACCGCATCCGCTCAGTATTTGCTAATCCTGTGCTGCGCCGTATTTTTCCTGATATAGAAACTATCGGACTGATTGCATTTTTTCTTCTGCTTGTCGGAAACCTTATTTTAGTTATTACACGAAACGCAAGGCGGCTTGCAAAAGAACTTTTGATTCTGCAGAACGCCACAGACCAAATCAGGGAGCAGAATCTCGATTTTGAAATTGCCAAAACAGGCGTCCGGGAATTTAATCAGGTTGCGGATTCTCTCAACGCGCTGCGGATAGAACTTTCCCGTTCTCTGGAAGAACAATGGTCTATGCAGCAGCAGAAAAAAAGACAGCTTTCCGCGCTGGCGCACGATATCAAAACGCCTCTTACCGTGGTACGCGGCAACGCGGAACTGCTGGCGGAAACAGGTCTTGATGCAGAACAGACTGCTTATAATCAGTTTATTTTGAAAAATGCAGAACAGATTCAAGACTATGTATCTAAAATAATTGAAACGGTCAGAGAGGAAACTTTCGCTGACGCTCCATCTGTTTCGTTTGGACAGTTTCTGGATGAACTGTGCGAAAATACAAAAAGCCTCGGTTATCAGAAAGAACTTTCCGTTCTTTTTACAACTGAAACTCTACCGGAGACGCTTCCCTTTCCGGAAACTTCTATCAAACGTATTTTAAACAATTTGTTAGATAATGCCGTTTATTATTCGCCCTGTCACGGCACGGTGCGTCTGCACGCCTGCCTTATCATTCCTGATAACAGCGTTTCTGAAAATTTCGACGCCGATACAATGCTTCAATTTACCATTTCCGATGAGGGACGCGGTTTTTCCGCACAGGCGCTACGCTTTGGCACGGAAGAATTTTGGCAGGACGATACAAGCCGTGGTAATCATTCCCGTTTTGGAATGGGACTTACGATTGTCAAGCAGTTAGTATACGGCATGGGCGGCACGCTCACGCTTGGCAACCGAACGGATGGAGGCGCGGTTGTAACGGTAAAGCTTCCGATAAAACAATAAACTTCTCCCGTCAATCCAACCCGACAACCCCGTCCACAGGCAGCGACATTACGATACCCTGAGCCTTGCTCTGCATACCACACTGCTCTCCGATTGCCTGCATGATATCCTGCTTGTCATCTTTTCCGGCAAGGATAATAACAACTTCCCGCTCTTCCTGTACGCTGATTTTCCAGAATTTCATCGCTTCTGCGCTTCCCACTCTTCTACTGTGAAAAACAGTGCCGCCGGAAGCGCCGACAGGTCTTGCCGCGTTCATGACCTCTTCACTGAATCCCTGATTTACAATCGCCATAATCATATAATATTCACTTCCCGCCATCCCTGTTTCATTCCTTTCTAACAATGTCCTGTTTACTTCCGGTTGCAATGCGTCAATCATCTGAACGATATAACCGCTGCCGCCGGAAAGAACAATCGTAAATGCGATTCCGGTATTCGGCATACCAAGATGCAGCTTTTTCTGTAATCTGGTAAGCATTTCGCCCGCATATGCTTTGGGCATCATACTCATTAATATATTTTTATCCACGCCGTCCAGACCCAGCATATCCATGACTTCACTGGACGCCGTTCCCTGTGCATGAAAAGTATACTGCAAAGGCACATCTGCTTGACTGATTAAGTCAACTGCTTTTTTTATCAGTTTCGGCGTAGCTATGAGAAACAACATCCGATAAGACGCTTTTTTATGATTAACTGCTGCCATCCGCCTAATCCTCCTCAAACTCAAAGATTTCATCCGCACCCTCTAAGAAAACATCTTCGCGCATTGCCATTTCGTCCGCTTTCTTTAGCTTATACTGATATACCATCCCCATAATCTGAATAGCGATTAGGGGCGTAAGCGCCACCAAAGCCACCACGCCGAAAGCATCCGTCATCACATTGCCGTCAACCGCGTCGCAGGCTCCCATACAAAGCGGCAATAAAAATGTCGTTGTCATCGGCCCGCTTGCTACGCCGCCGGAATCGAACGCAATACCGACAAACATTTTCGGCACAAGTCTGGAAAGCAGCAGCGCGATGATATAGCCGGGTATCACAATCCAGAAAATCGGCAGTCCCGTCAACACACGCAGCATCGCCAACCCAACGCTGACCGACACGCCGATAGACATACACATGTTCATGGACTTTGCAGATACCGCGCCGTTCGTTACATCCTCTACCTGATGGTTCAATACCTGTATGGCAGGCTCCGCTTTGACAATATAATATCCTATCAACATACCGATTGGCACTAACAGCCATTTCCAACTCGCGGAAGCAATATCGTTTCCCAAAGAAGAACCTACCGGCGCAAATCCAACGTTGACGCCGCACAAAAAAAGAACCAGCCCGATATAAGTATAGATAAATCCAATCAGAACACGCTTCACCTGACGTTTCAAATAGCGGCGGCTCAACAACTGAAAAATGCCAAAGACCGCGGCCACCGGCAGTAACGAAACCAGCACTTCCCGTATGTATGGCGGTATGTTGGCCACAAACTCCCACACAACGTCCCGTGTCGTCACCACATTGGCAACGGCTGACGCAGCATAGGAGGCCTGCGTCGGATGATAAAAACACCCCAAAAGCAATACCGCCAAAACAGGACCTATGCTCGAAAGCGCCACCAATCCGAAACTGTCGCTTGACGCATTTTTATCGCCTCTGACTGATGCAAGACCAACGCCCATCGCCATAATAAACGGAACCGTCATAGGACCTGTTGTAACGCCGCCGGAATCGAACGCCACCGCCAGAAAATCTTTTTCAATCAAAAAGGAAACTCCAATCACAACAATATAAAGCGCAATCAATATCGTAGAAAGATTAATCTGAAACAGGATTCGCACAATCGCCAACGCCAAAAAGATACCAACGCCGACCGCTACCGTCAAAATCAGAATATAATTTGGAATGGAAGGAACCTGACCTGCAAGAACCTGTAAGTCCGGCTCCGAAATGGTAATAATCGCGCCCATGGAAAAGCCTATCAGGCAAATCAGCACGATATATCTTGTTTTGGATATCTGTACGCCAATACCTTCTCCAAGAGGGGTCATCGACATCTCCGCGCCGAGCTGGAAAAAGCCCATACCGACAACCAGCATCACCGCTCCTGACATAAACATAACCATCGTTCCCAATTCAACGGGAACCAACAGAATGCTGAGAAGCAGAACAATACCCGTTATCGGCAGCACTGCGGAAAGGGATTCCAATATTTTTTCTTTTAATTTCTGATTCAAACAAACCACCTCTTGAAGTTAATGCCGGTATTGTACTATATGTTTGACATATGGTTTTTATAAATCATAATACATCTTAAACTCCGCCGGACTCGGAATTTGTTCCATTTTCTTTAATTCCCCGCGTTTACGCGCTACCCAGATATCAATCAGCCTTTGCGGGAAAACGCCGCCCTTTGTCAGATAATCATGGTCTGCTTCCAGTGCGTCCAGCGCCTCTCCCAAGGATTTCGGCAGCCCTTTGATTTTTTTCTGCTCTTCTTCGGAAAGCGTATATAAATTAAAATCGTAAGGCCCCCAGCCATTTTCCGCCGGGTCAATCTGTTTCTCGATACCGTCCAGTCCTGCCATCAAAATTGCGGAATACGCATAGTACGGATTCGCCGTCGCGTCGGGATTACGCAGCTCGAATCTCTTCGTCTCCGGAGATTTGGCATACGCGGGAATACGGATGACCGCGCTTCTGTTAGACGTTGCATAGCCGATTGTAACAGGCGCTTCATATCCGGGTACTAAACGTTTGAACGAATTCGTTGACGGATTGGTAAACGCACATAAAGAGGCGATATGTTTTAATAAGCCACCGATAAAGTAATGCGCCGTACGGCTGAGACCGGAATAACCGTTTTCGTCATAGAATAACGGCTGCCCGTCTTTCATCAGCAGCATATGTACATGCAGTCCGCTTCCCGCCTCCTGATAAATAGGCTTCGGAAGAAATGTCGCCGTCTTGCCCGCTCTTGCCGCCATATTTTTAATAATATATTTGGTAATCATCGTATTATCCGCCATCGTCGGCATATCCGCAAGTTCCACCTCTATCTCCATCTGACCCGGTCCGCCTACTTCATGATGATGATATTTTACTTTAATGCCCCAGTCCTCCATCATCATGCACATACGGCTGCGCAAATCATATCCTACGTCCTGCGGCGCGGCTACATGATAACCGCCCTTGCTCGGCACTTCATAACCGTTATTTCCCGGCACTTCCAAATTGCAGTTCCAGTCCGCCTGTCTTGTATCAACCCAGTAACCGCAGCGTTTGGGTGTTACTTCATAGCGAACGCGGTCGAATAAATAAAATTCAAACTCCGGTCCGATTATCATCCGGTCGGCAATGCCGCTTTCTTTCATGTATTCTACGGCTTTTAAGCTGACATTTTTCGGATACTGGTCAAAAGGTTTATTTTCCCCTTTTCCGATTGTACATACATTTCCGCACATCGTTAATGTCGGCACATCTGCAAACGGGTCTATATAAGCGGTGTCAGGGTCGGGCAAAAACACCATATCGCTTTTCTCAATCGGCGCATACCCGTAATTAGAACCGTCAAAACCAATGCCGTATGTAAATGTATTCTCGCCGAACCGCTCCACCGGAATCGTAATATGACGCCAGCGTCCGTCAATATCCGTCATCTTAAAATCAATCATACGGATTTGTTTTTCTTCACACAATTTTCTGATTTCTTTACTTTTGTCCATACACTTGTTACCCCCTGTTTCGTAGGAAAGAAACCTGCCGCTCTTCCACAGCCGCAGATTCGGTTGATAGTTGCCGTTTGTATTATGCAGGCGCAAGCCTGTGTTTATTATACCATATACTTCCTGCCCTCTGCACTAATTACTTGTCGTGAAAACACGGAAATTAATTTTCAGTTATCATTTACTTTTAAAACGGCAAGGCATACATAAATTCCGCGAAAGCCCTTGAAAGACGACGGCAGTTAGTGAAAAAGACGCGGCGCGGCTTTTAAAGTTAGTGCCGCTTCGTTTTTCACGGAGCGAAAGCGCGCTGACAAGGAACTTATGTATGTCTTGCCGACTCTATACCTGAACGATAGCTGAAAATTAATTTCCGTGGTTTAGACTTTTATATCCACTGTATAAAAGCAGTCTTATCTTCACTGTTATAGCCTGCTCTTCTATAGAAATTCAATGTACTCTCTTCCTTCGACCCGGTCAGCAGCATGAGTTTATAGCAGTTTTCACGTTCGGCGATTTCTTTTGCGCGGGCAAGGCACGCCGAGGCAAGCCCCATCTTCCGATAGGCGCTGTCCGTAATCACGTTCTCCACAAAGGCGTACGGCTGCTGGTTATGTGTTAAATTCGGTATAATGACGCACACGCAGGAAGAAACGATTTTCCCGTCCTCTTCCGCCACAATAATATGGTGGTCTTTATCCGTTAAAATTTTATGCCATTTCGCCATAATATCCGGCGTCCGCTCCGGCATGGGGTTATCGTGCAGCTGCATATACAATTTCATTAAGCCGTCGAAGTCTTGGTCTGTTATTTCGCGTATCATGGGGTGTGGTCTCCTTTATAAGTCTTTCTTGATATTCATATTTTAGCATTTTATATTTTAAAAAATGTGTGCAGACACAATTTTTGTAATTACTTATCCTGAAAAAGCAAATAACTTTCAATCTATGCACCATATCACAACCGCCTGCTGCACCGTCAGTAAATTCTTTTTAAATCCATATCCCACAAAATAATCGGACGCTATCGCATCCGCGGAGACTTCCTCCCCGCGGTAAAACGGCGGGCAGGGATTTAACAGCGCATGTGCGTTTGCCATATCCATGATTTCTTTTGTGACCTGACAGTCCTTAAAATCATGCAGCACGTCGGCAGACAGCGAATCTGTGCATATGATATCTTTTCCTTTGACGGCTTCCTTGATATTATGATATACCGTTACGCCGTCCATCTCATATCCGGCGCCGCAGCACTGTGATAAATCAAATCCCATCACTTCAGAAGCCTCTTTCCACGCCAGCCCGATATTACCGGATTTGCCGCAGAACAAATATTTATCGCTCGTAAAATCATCTCTGATTTTTGACAGGGCATACATATCCGACAGTACTTCGCAGGGATGATTTTGGTCCGTCATGGCATTGATAACCGGCATGTTGGAATACTCCGCCAGCTTTTCAAGCAGTTTTATATTTTTATGCCTTGCAATAATAACGTCCGCCCATTGATTCAAATATCCGCAGACGTCTTTTAAATCCTCTTTCTTGTCGAGCGTTTCCGTCGGAAATAAAATAGGCTGTCCGCCTAATAAATGGATGCCTTTTTCAAATGTTACCCTTGTCCTGATACTGGCATTGGGGAAAAATAAAATGACGCTTTTCCCCTTTAAAATATCATGATATTTTCCCTGCTGTACTTCGTCCGCAATTTTAAAAATATCATAAATATCGTTTGCCGTGTAATCCGTCAGCCTTATCAAATTCCGCATTTATAATCCTTTCTCTGTGATGAACTTAATTCTTCCCGAATCCGGGAGCGTTACGGTTATTTGCCGCTTCATAGGTATCTTGTAAAAACTGCAGGGCGGCGGCTCCCTCTTTTTCATGATATTCATATCCAAGCCGCTCTCCAACATACCGCGCCGCATTTTCAAATAAACTGCACATCGTAAAAACCGCCCGCCAGGCATTGGCAACATTGCCGTCAAAATAAGTTTCCATAAGCATCCGCCACTCATCTTCCGGCAGCCACTTATATAAATATTTGGAAGATTTTCCCGTACTGACCGACCAGTCTGTTATCAACCCGACTTTCCAATCTAATATCTTGATAAGTTCCGTCCTGACATGAAAATTTGTCATATCCTGTACATAGAGAATCTCTTCTCTCCACAGCCCTTTTGCAAGATTGTTCGTACACCACCAAAACTCGTTGCAGGTTGCCAAAAACTGTTCCCTTGTAGGTTTTTTTACCCAATAATCGCAGTCTGTCGCCGGTTCTATCCGTGGCAGTATGTTTTCCTTATCCAATAAAATTTTGCAAAGCTTATCTTCTTTTACCGCCTGTAATGCGTACTCTATCGACTGCACCATTAAATCAATCCGCACTCCGTCCGCAAACTGCATCAGCCGTCCATAAGAGTTATTTTTATCGCTTGGAAAATAGGGGTTTTCATCGGGATACTGCATATAAAGGATTTCCCCGAATTTTTTAATCCAGTCTTTGTCCTCGATAAAGTCTTTTATCCTATCCACCACATAGACGATATCATAATCCTGAAACATATCTTTCGGCACGTTTTTATTTGTTCTTGAACCGTTCATATAAACGGCTTTGATTCTATTATCATCCTGCGCGATTTGCAGGATAAGGTCATACATTTCTTTTTCTGTTCTCATAAATATTTCTCCATCAAATAAAAATCCCCTTTCCGCCAATGCGCCATGCCGACGTTCTGATATCCGCATTTATCGTATAGCTTTAAGGCATATGGATTTTGTGTAAAAACATCCAATCTGACAGCCTCGATTCCCTGTGCTTTCAGTTTCTTCTCCATATGCTCCATCGTCAATCCCGCAATGCCCTGATGTTGGTATTTCGGATTCACGCAAAGTCTGTGCAGAACATAGAATGATTTTGTCTCATCTTGCCAATTCCCGTTTCGGTAGTCCTCGTCAAATTCCTGACTCAAAACATAAATAACCGCCGCTTCATCCTTATCATATCCTATGTACAAATTTCCGGCTTCAATATCCGCTCGAAAATCCTCTCTTGTCGGATAAAATTCATCCCACTGCATGATGCCCTGACTCTCCATCTGCGCAATGGCGGCGTTGGCAAGTGCGGTAACGACGTCCAGATTGTCTATTGTTCCCTGTCGAAATTGTATTTCCATTTCATGATACTCCTCACCATTAAAACAACTCATCCAATAAAATATAGTACCGTATCTTGTTCCAATCCGGCTCTATATCAAGTTCTTGAAATAACAGCATATCATCATATCCTGAATATACGCGTCCACCGTATTTCCCACTATAATTATGAGACAGACTGCGATAGCATATAGCAATATCGCACCACTTATCCGCTATTCCCGTCTTACCTAAATCTATGTATCCGGTTACTTCCGTTCCTATGCCGAATATATTGGGCAGACAAAAATCCCCATGCGATAATACCAGCTCTTCCTCCGGTTGGTTATCATACAGCCATTGCAGCAATTTCTCCGGATTTTCAAAGCCATTTTCTCCGAATGTTTCCGGTTCCACATTATCTAAATCTACTAAGCCGTTTTCCACATTGTACTGCGCCTGTTGCAATTTATTTTTCAGTCTGCTGTCCGCCGGACAATCGGAAATATCTATACTCCAAAGTTTTTGTAATCCCGTAGAAAGCAGTTTTGTCAGCGTAATGGAATTTTCCATATATTTGCTTTCGCATGACATTATTCCATGACATTTACTCATTAATAAGTACGCGTTTCCGCCCAGAACTTCATATGCGTACGCTTGCGGAACCGGCAGTTTTCCATTCAGCCATGTCATCATCCGGTGTTCGTTTTCAGCTTCTTCACTATGCCTTTGAATTTTCAAAACTTTATCGTGGTATATTCGGATGGAAGCTTCTGACATTCCGATTTCATCCGCCAGATATTCCTCATCCGATATCCAACTCTCGATTTTCTCCGGTAATTTCACACTAACCTCCGTGTCAGAGCAGTTTACTGTGATGACATCGCGCCGAGAATTTCAGCTTCCCGTCTGCAGTCCATCCCTGCTCAACGTCTGTTCATCTCATCCACTTCTGCCGTCGGCTTCACCGTCAGTTCCGCCCATGCGGGTCTAAATCCGCTTTTAACCGCGTTTCTTGCGGATTTTATATTACACCATGCGCAGCAGTAAAAAGGAACTTTATCTCTTTTGATAATCTCTGCCGCCAGCCTGTTTGTCAGGGCGGACGCAATCCCTTTTCTGCGATACTCCGGCAATACGTCGATGCCAATCTGCCACATGGCGTCACAGTCCGCCGAACACGCGGCAAGCCCTATTAAGTTACCATTTTCATATGCCCCGACGCCCAGAACATCCAGTTCTCTTCTATCCTTGCACAATGCGTTAGACCACTGATTTGTATACAAATCCTGAAAGTTCGCCTGCTCCAATATTTTCGTTTCATACGGGCATTCTAAATGCAGCGCATTTAATATATCTACATCCGGCAGAAAATATTCCGCCATAAAACACACCCGGAAACCCTCTTTCTCAAACGCCTCGTTTAATATGTGCATATTCGGCGTTTCAAAACAGTGCGCGGCATCGTATTTTGACAGGTACGAATGCACGATATCATAATACTGCGGCTGGATGGACGCTACAATATTACTGCCGTATGTCACCATATCACAGGCAAACGGCAGTTTTAAATATCTTCTTGCTTTTTCATCTTTTGCAGAATTTACAATAACATTTTCACTTTTACAAAAATCCTGCGCATTACAATGTAAATCTATTGCCGACTGCTGCATCGCTACAGTCATGATGTCCTGATTAGTCAATTTTTCCATATTCCATCCTCATTCAGCCGTACAAAAAACGCTTCTTTATGGCTTCTTCCTCTTCCCCTATCTTCGTTTCCCTGATAATTTTCCTGATGGGTAAAATACTGCCCGGCGACATACTCAACTCGTCTACGCCAAGGGCAAGAAAAAATTTATTCAATTCTTTATCCGCGCCAAGTTCTCCGCAGATGCCGCAGGGAATATTTGCTTTGTGCGCATTTTCTACAGTCATTGCAATCATCCGCAGCACCGCCTGATGGCGGGCGTCATAAAAGTCGTCCAACTGCGCGTTCTGCCGGTCAATCGCCAGCGCATACTGCGCCAAATCGTTTGTTCCAATACTGAAAAAATCCACTTCCTTTGCCAGCGCATCGCTTATCATAGCCGCCGCGGGCGTTTCTATCATAATGCCCTGCGCCGGATTCCCGAATGCTTCTTTTTCCCCCGCTAATTCCAACTTCACTTCCTCCACTATCCGTTTAATACGGATAATTTCCGATAAAGAAGTAATCATCGGATACATAATATCCAGTTTCCCATATGCGCTGGCGCGAAAAAGCGCGCGAAGCTGCGTCTTGAAAATCTCCGGTCTGGACAGGCAGAAACGGATTGCCCGGCAGCCGATAGCCGGATTCTGCTCCGGCGGCAGATTGAGATAATCCGTCTGTTTATCCGCTCCGATATCCAACGTACGGATAACCACCCGTTTCCCTGCCATCGCTTCTACTACGGAACGGTATATTTCAAACTGTTCTTCTTCCGTCGGAAAACGGTCTCTTTCAAAATACAAAAATTCACTGCGGAATAATCCGATTCCCTCCGCGTCGTTTTCCAACACGGACACGATATCTTTATCATTGCCGATATTGGCGCAGAGTATTATCTTTCTGCCGTCTAACGTCACGCTTTGTTTCCCTTTCAACGTCTGCAACAGCGCTTTTCCGCCCTGCAGTTCATCATATTTTTCCTGTAATCGCTGAAGCGTCCGTTCATCCGGTTCTATAAAAAATTCTCCCGTATCGCCATCTACCGCCGCCAGTTTGCCATTTAAAGAAATATCCGGCGCAACCGGCGTTCCCACCAATGCCGGAATGCCCATCATCCTTGCCAGAATAGCGGTGTGGGAATTGGTCGAGCCATACACTGTCACAAAAGACAGTACCTTTTCTTTATCCAGTTGAATCGTCTCGCTTGGCGACAAATCCTCCGCTACAATAATTCTCTCTTCGTCCGGCGTTTCATTTTCCGTCTCCTGCCCGGACAAAACCGCCAGCATCCTTTCAGAAACATCCCGCATATCCGCCGCGCGCTCTTTTACATAGTTATCCTCTGTCGCCTCAAATTTATCGGCAAAGCTGTCTCCGGTCATTGACACCGCATATTCGGCATTGACCTGTTGCGTGCGGATAATGCTTTCTACCGACACGATATAGGTATTATCCTGAAGCATCATTTGATGGATTTCAAAAACAGCGGCGTCCGCCTCGCCTACCGTCGACAGGGATTTTTCGTAAAGTCCGGCAAGCTGTTCTATCGCCGTCTCTTTCGCATCCAAAAAGCGCTTTACTTCTTTTTCCACGTCCTCGATATGCTCCCGTTTCACCTGGAGTTTTTTTCTATTATAAACGTGCAGCCTGCCAATGGCAACGCCGCCAAATACGCTTTTCCCCTGATAGACTTCCATGCGGATACCTCCTTTTGTTTTATCATTCCAACAATCTTTTCTCAATATTTGATGCGCTATTTTCAAACGCTAAAGCTGCATCCTGCACCCTGCCGGTTTGTACATCCTCATATCCCTCCTGTAGTTTGGCGTGGATTTCTCCGGTTGTCATCATGTCTGCATTCAGAGCAGACGGTGCGTGCGGCAATGTCACAGCAAATGGTATTCCGCCCGTTAAAGATATTTGATTAAGATACATATCTATAGCAGTTGACATTGGAATCCCTAAACGCGCCAATACATCTTCCGCTCTCTGTTTTACCGTTGGATTTACTCTTAAATTTAAAGTTGCTGTTTTTTCCATATTCATCATCTCCTTGTTTATAGTGTAACGCATTTGTCGTTACTTATCAAATATTTTTAACTTGCAAATTTCGTTTCTATCGTGTTAGAAACTTCATTTGGCAAATCTGCATACCCATTTTCTCTTTCAAATAAAACTTTGCCATTCTGCACAATATATATGTTGCCTCTAAAATTTGCATCAATCATTTCTTTTATATCCATTTCAATTCTCTCCAATTTTCCGATTTGCTTTTTAATTATATCATTTCCTATCAAAATATATTAGACATAAATTAAAAAAGCGGAAAACCGCTAAAATCGGCTTTCCGCACATTGCCAAGCTTTCTGTTATTAAAGCCTTACTGCATCGCTGACAAAAGGCTGTGCCTGCTCAAAGCTGGATGCCTCAACAATACCCATTTGTTCTGTCAAACATTTCATTCCACGATTCATAATCTCTGCCGTACTTGCTATCATCTATTCTCCACCTTCCATATTTAATTCTTATAGCCAGAACTCCTGACAACTCAAATTCAATCTTTTCTGATTTCAGCAATAGCCCCATAATGCAAAATATCAAATTTATTAGGAGCAATCTGTTGAAGGAGTTTCATATGCTCTTGTTCCCATAAAGAAATTTCTTTTTCTGTCAATGAAGCCCCCACTCCACGGCAGGCTTTTATTCTTCCGTTCCAACTTTCACGGGTAAATGGTACTTTTAAAGTAAATTCTTCATGGTATATAAGATTAAATTGTTTCTTGTAACAATCGGGTATCGCTATTTGATGAATTGTTCCTCCTGCACCACTCCAATTCGGATTATATTTCAGCACAAGTTTTTCACTTTCACCTGCAATCTTATCTTCAAAAGGCAGCCACGCCATATATAAAACAAGAATACTTCCCTCTTTTTTTAGCATACGATGCAATTTCGGCATAACTGTTTTATGGTCAAAATACAAAAAACACTGACAAGCTGTAATCACATCAAAAGAATTATTCGGAAAATCTATATCTTCTGTTGAAATGGCATAATAATCTATATCCATGCCCTTTGAAAGAATTTTTGCCTGTTCAATCTGTTCCATTGAAATATCCGTCGCGGTCCACTTTGCCCCATACACATACATATTCCTGGGAAGAACGCCCGTTCCTGTTCCAATATCAAGAACAGATTGTCCATTGATACATAAACCTCTGTCAATAATTTTAAGAGAAAATCATTTCATATAAATCGCTATTTACAGTTATACTATCACCCTTTCAAACAGAAATTCTGATAAGACATATTTTATAGCATTTATTAACTGTTATATCTTATCTGTAAAAAGTCCACAAACCCTTGAAAATGCTAAATTTATAGTATGTGAGTTTGCCCTTGGGCTTTTCCCCGTGTTATATCCTTTTCCCTCATGTTACAAACTATCATAAGGGCAAAAACAAGGGAAAGAAAAATCTGTAACAAATTATAGCACAATATAAATCAGGCAGGAAGAACTGATTGAAACGCTTTCACAATATTTTAGGAAAGGATAAATAAGATGAATATTATATATGCAGAATACAACACACATCACAACAGTATAGATATAGCAACTATCGCAGGGTATCTTTTACGAATCGACTGTTGGGAAGCAGAGAAAGGACTAAAGACTACTCCCGGCTCGGAATGTGCCTTAAATACCCTTGCTATTGATGAACCACTTGAATATGCTCGTCTTTACCTTGAGGGAAATATGCAGATGTGGATAGATGCAGAGGATTCTTTAGAATTGTGGTAATAGACAAGACTTTAGGGATAGCACTCTATTCTTTACGATACAGAGGGGGAGCAGCACTTTAGGATGTCGCTCCTTGATTACCTACCAGTAAAACCATAATGTTCTGCTTGTTATTTCACTGCATGAGTGACGGTTATTATGCTTTTTAGCTAGATATTTTCATTTCTCCTGCCTTGACGCTGTAAATAAGTCATTGTATACAAAAAGGACATTTCTATTTCAAAAAATGCTCCTGTAAATTTACTGTGTTAAATTCCACTGTATTTACAGCATTTTGCCCTTTTTCCCGCAGATCAGAAATCTCTTCCTTGCAAAGTTTTCTCATTATTGTCGGAAGTCACTGCTTTCAGCTTTATTTTAAAATGCAAATCAACTATCAGAATCTAAGGCTACTACTATTGAAAGGAAATCATTAAATAAATAATACCCTATTGATAGAAATATAGGGTACTAAAACATATCCAAAATAATATAATAACACATTTTACATGATAGTATATGTATCATTATATGTCAAGTATTTTTTTGAAATTTTATAATTTTTTACAATTTATTATAGACAGTACCCCAATAAATATGTTAATATTTAATCATAAATCAAAAAGGACATTAATTTTATTGACAAGATTAGGCTTATATGATATTATAATTTATTTAGATCAAAACCCATATTTTATAATTGAACAATTTTTTTATATTGAGAGCAAATTATATTTTTAATACAATGGATATTGTCATTTTTTATATATTATGGTAAAATGTTGCAGAATGCAATTGTTTTTTGCTGAAAGGAACTGTAATATGAATAAAAAAAATGGCAAAATAGATTGGTTAGTATTTATTCCGAATATCTTTTGTATAGTATGTACTGGCGTGTCTTTAAGAAAAATGTTTTTAACTGGACATGAAATTTATTTTATTGATGTACTAGAGGCATGTAATAGTAATGTATTTGCCACCTATATATCTATGGTTATATGTATGGCATACCAATTTTTTTCTGTTTATGATTTTAATCAAGCCGAAAAATCCGGTTTGTCAAGAAATTGGATAGGGCTTACGATTATAGCTTCAGTGATATATGGAGGTTTTCAATTGATAAATGCTTGTATTTATAATATCTATACAACCTTAGCCATGAGTGTGGCTTCGATTATATATATTTTTTTGTTTTTTAAATATATGAGGATCCATAAATAGTAAATGTTTTATAATAATAATAATAAGGAGATTATAATTTAATTATGTTGAATAAAATTGGTGAAGTTTTCACAAAAGATTATAGAGAACGTGTTGAATGTATAGAATTCATACGAGAACATATTAATGATTTCAAAATAAATAACGAAGCGGAAGATATTGAAATAACAGTTGGGCGTTTAAAAAAGAAAGGCTTTGTTTCTGAATTTTCTATAAAGGTAGGGGAATTTAAATGACTAAAGCTACATTCTCTTATTTATGGGAGCAGGGTATCGCAAAAGCAGCAAATGATGTTAAAAAAGATATTGAGGCAAATGTTTCTGCGGAACAAAAAAAGCGTTACCATATAAATTTTAATATATCAGATTCAATGTGTGATGTGGCATTTCATAAGTATGATAAAATTCATCTTTTAGTCAGAAAAAAATTTTTCAATACTGGAGAAAATGATGAAAAAAAGATGGATGGTCATAAAATTTGCGCATGTATTACATGTACATTGTTGAGTTTACGTCTTATTGAGTTTGATGCAGTCGATGATGATATTCCACTTATTATTATTTATTCAAATTATACGATAGCCTTTTTATCTGCAATCTATGTTATGTACTTATTGTTACTCTCTAATTATGAAAAAGAGGGGAAAATGGAGCATTATAATGAGTTGAATAATCAGGCTACATTTTATTTTCCTAAAACCAATCCTGGTCATGACGATTACGATATAGGCAGAATCAAGTCCTTGGCATTGAATGATAGTGAGGGTAGTGATTTTGATATATTGACGTATGCAGATATGTTGTTCTGGATTGAAAAATATAATAAGGATTTAATTGACAATTTAGTTAAGTCCAAAAAAGGCACTAATTAATGTGCCTTTTTATATTCCATCAATTAGTTTCCAAGTGTAATAAAACATTTTATATTTGTTACTGATTATATTTTGCCCAAAATGTTTGATAATATTTTTGCCATCACTTAGCGTTAAACATCGCAAGAGAGGAATCAGAGTAAACTGGCATTTTGCCATAGAATCTTTCGATTTTATTCTAACTGTTGGTATTTATTTGAGTTTAAAATTGGTTTTTGGCTCCCCATAAATATTATTAAAAAGCGAAATCAAGGGTGTTTTGACATTTCATTGAATCACTAACTCTGATCTATCAGTTTTTTATCTATACTAAATTAATTGTACTCTCCTACAACTTCTGTTCTGAAAGCCATAACAAAAGGCTTCTTGCAAAGCGTAATTGCTTTATATCCATTCCGTGCAACAGCTCTGCAACATCACGCCATTCTTCATTCTCATGGCGAATACTCCCAATTAAAAATTCATCTGGTGTTGTATCGAGTGCAAGTGCTATTTTGAGTATAACTTCCAACGATGGAATTGACGTAGCACGTTCAATACAAGAAAGATATTTATCATTGATTCCAGCACGCTCACAGACTTGAACTTGTCGTAGACCAAGTTCCTTTCTTCGTCTTGCAATACGTCTTCCAATCTCAGAATAATCCAACTCCATAGCCAATATCCTCGTATAATAAGTGTATAGCCAATAGAAACAGATGGTTATGCACTTATCCTTTCTATAAATTTATAGATGATCTGAGACACCCCGGATAATACCCTGCCATCTCATCTACGTTGGTTAATGGTTACATTCCGGTTATCCTGTGGTATGATATCAGCAGAGTCTGATGTCTAGAGGCACTGCTTTCATTCCTTTCAGCACGCTATTCCCGGTGACTGCTTATGGAGCTTGCAGCCTGAATCATATGTCATATTCCGCTTACACAGATGTTTCATCCCCCGGCGTACAGCACCAGCAAAAGAGCTGCCAGGGTGAATGCTTATTACGCGAGGTTTCGGTCAGCATATGATTCCCAGGATAGACCTTTTGCTTCAGGTTCCAAGAATACATAATCGGAAAGGTGGTGATATCATGTTAAAGATTAACCCATTATCTACGCTTTACGTCGGTATTGACGTCAGTTCAAAATCCAACTATGTCTGCGCTTTGGATTTTTACAAAAATAAATATATCAACTCTTCCTTTGCTAACAATCAGCCCGGAGCCGAAGAATTAGCTCAGAAGATTTTAGAGTGTTTAAAGGAACACCCTGACCTTAATACTGTTGCTGCTGCTTTAGAGTCTACCTCTGTCTACAGCATTCATATCGCTAACTATCTTTCTTCCTGTGAAGAATTGATGAGTTTTAAGCCATATGTCTTTGTACTCAACCCGAAATGCACAGCAAACCATAAGAAAAGTTTTATTGGTCTCGGCAAATCGGATCCCATTGACGCCTTCGTCATAGCAGACTATGCAAGAGGCGGAAACATTGAAACAGAACCCTGGCGCGGAAGCCAATTCCTAGCTCTCAAACGCCTTACAAGACACCGCTTACACCTAGTGGAATGCATCACCAGAGAAAAAGCTTACCTGGTTTCCAATCTCTATCTTAAATTTAGTGAACTGCAGATGCTTGAAAAGGACGACCAACCATTCTGCGATATTTATGGAGCGGCATCTTCAAGCGTTATTACCGATTACCTCTCCCCAGAGGAAATCATTGGAGCATCCGAGGAGGAGCTTATCGGGTTCCTTGCAGACAAAAGCCGCAACCGCATTAAAGATATAAGCAGGACAGCAGATCTGTTAAAGAAAGCTGCCAGAGATTCCTACCGTCTTGATAAAGCTCTGTATGAGCCGCTCAATGTATCCATAGCCAGTTCTTTCAACTGTATTGAAACATTTAAGAAAGAGATCAAGGCTATCGATTCTGCTATTGAAAGAGAAATCAAGGGTTTGAATCCTAATGCCTTTATGATCCTTCAATCCATCGATGGTATAGGCCCCGTCTTTGCCGGAGGCATAATCGCTGAAATAGGCGATATATCTGCTTTTACATCATCTGATGCTCTTGCCAAATATGCCGGTCTCTGTTGGAAATCCAACCAATCCGGAGACTTCGATGGAGAAGATACTCCTATGACCAAAGCCGGCAATCGTTATCTCAGATACTATCTTGGCGAAGCCGCCAACAGTATGAGAAAACACAATGTTGAGTATGGGGCGTACTATCGAAAGAAGTACAACGAAGTTCCCAAACACCAACACAAAAGAGCACTCGCGCTGACTTCACGTAAATTTGTTCGTTTGGTTTATGGATTGCTGGCCAGAAACCAACTGTACTCCGGCGTATCGCTGGATGCATCAACTGAACATGGAAACTAATCGAACTTGTGTTTTTGTTTTAAACATAGGTCTGTTAAAGTTACCCTTTTTCCATAAAACCATATCAAAATCTTTTCAAAAATCAGCTTGACATATCACCAGATTGCTCCTACCATAAAATTTGAAGTACTTTTCCTATTATGCCTTTAAGTCCATATTAGTGCCAACTTGTTCCTGTTGTGTTGTATTTGCCTTGCCTGCATTATCTCCTTTGGCGGCTTCGATAATTGTCCGCATATCTGTATCATTGAGATAGATTGTGCCGTCTTTGGATGCCGCCATCTTTTCATTTATAAGCTGTTCCGCTTTATCATAGGATGATTCTGTTTCTTTTTCTACCTTTTCTTTTATCTTTTCAATCAGCTTTTCAGAATTTTTTCGTCTTTCTTCCCGAAGTTTATCGCTCATGTTCAGCATAAAATCATTTCTATAATATCCAACAGAATGATATTTTCCATTCTCATCTATGTAGCTATGCTTATATACAACAGTCCAACCACTGGCTTTATTGATGCTTTCTATCAAATTCATTGCCGATTCAACACCTCTGATAAGTTCTTTCGTTTCTTTTTCCTGCTCTGGGTCATTCTGCATCTTTTCCAAAAGTCTCGGATTGATAGTCAAAGTCTTGCCACTTTTGGCTGATGAGCAGGCATTTCCAACCTTAAAATCTACACTTGGAACAAGTTTTGCCAGTCCATTTGCATAATCAGTTGTCTTTTTTGCCTTGCTGCGTCCCGCATAACCGCTGTAATTCTGCTTCTTGGCTGAATAGTCAAGAAGATTTCCGTTAATCTCCATTGCCATAATTTTGTCCTCCCTAAATCCCTTTAAAAATCCTTGCCGCTATGTCCGCATCCCTGTTCCAATACGGAATTATCAGTTTCTCATTTCCTTTGCCATAATCCACATAGACAAGACTTCCGCCGCCGCCAAGCCCCGGTATTTTCCTATAGCCGCCAAAGCTAAGATAAAAAGTATTTTCCGTAATGCCATATTTTTGTAAAATACCATCCATTGCTTTTCTGTCAATATGGACATCCTGTCCATCGGCATAAAACGCACTTCTCAATTCCTCGCTGTCGTACAGCATCCACATTTCACCCTGTTCATTCATTAACACAATATCCGTATTTTCCGTATAGCATGGATAAGAAAGCTGTTTTACCAGCAAAAATATCCCCATAAGCGCCGCCGCGCCGCATAGACATATAGCAGATACTTTCCATTTCTTGTAGGGTATAAAGGCAGCAATTTTAACGAACCGCCGTTTCGTATCCCTGTAATCCTTTTCTCCTGCAAACGTGACGGATAATCCCGTATTTTCCGAGCGGAGAAGTTTTACGCATTTTAAAAGCAGCATCCCATATTCGTATGCAGGTTTTTTGCTTTTCTGAATCGTCACCTTGTCGCATATGTCCTCCATATCTTCTATGAACAATCGCCTACAGACTGCCAGCAATGGATTGAGCCATAATAAAACCCGTATCACATCCCATAGCAGATAGTACCATAAGTGTCCTAAACGGATATGCGTCCTCTCATGGAACAGAATCATCTTCAATTCCTCAGCGCGGAAATTTTGCAGCATTACTTTAGGAACGATTGTTTTTGTATGGATAAGTCCTGTTGTAAATGGCGTGACTGTCATTTCGTTTATGTAAATTTCCTGTCCGTCAATTCTGCTTTTTTCCATGCGTGATACAACTCTGCACAGTTTTTTATGTTTCCAAATGATAAGGCTTGCAGTCACAATCATGCCCATCACATATCCATACCGCACCTGCCAATATTCCATGCAGATATTATTCCACCACATGAACAATCTGCACATCAGCATATTTTCATAAAACAGCTTTAGTTTTCCCACAAATGGAACGATGAGAAAAATGCTCCAAACCATTCCTCTTAGAAAAACTGTTTTTCTTAGAATGACAGCGCGCAGAATAAGCGCCAATGCCAGCACTGGAAAAGACAGCAAAACGCATCTTCCAAGCTGTATCGAAAAATAAATGATACAATCATTTAAGAGTGACAACGCATTCCACATCATTTTTTCCCTTTTCCCTTGCTTTTTTCCAGAATTTCTTCCAGTTCTTCTATCTGTTCATCCGTCAATGTAACGCTCTTTATCAATGCCGCTAATGCGCTGCTCTGATTGCCCGAAAAATAGCTTTCCGCAAATTTCCGGCTCTTGCTTCTTAAACATTCTTCCTTTGATTTTAATACCGTGTAATGGTAAACCCTGGAATCGTTTTTATCTATGGTATAACTCAAAATCCCTTTCTGACATAAACGGTTCATCAATACACGAATCATTTTCGGCGTCATATCCAACTTTCCCTGCAGTTCTTTAATGACGGCTGAGGATGTTAATGGTATTTCACTCGCCCATAAAACTTCCATAATTAACCATTCGCTTTCACTGGGCGTTATATCGTCATTTTTCATCATAAAAACCTCTCTTTCTGCAAGTTTGGAGTATGTACAAACTTGCGTAAACCGAACAAATTCGGTTGAAAAATTTATGTTTCATATTATATATCGGATAACATATGTTTATTATTAACATCTGTTTTCCATTTTTTATAATTCCAGCAATTTTCTATTACATAAAAAAGACTATAACCGTTACTTGTTATAGCCTTTTCTCAATACATGTTATGCTGCATCAGCCGATGCTTGCGCCAATATCACAGCCAAAGCATGGCGTTATTGCATATTTTTCTGAAACTGCATCAGTTCTTTTGTAAGCTGTTTTGCGGCAAAATAGTTATTCATAATAATGATTAAATGGACAAATATAAATATCACCAGCACACTAATCATTACCCCTATCACCACTTCGACATTTTCCGTATGGATGATAGGACTTATAATGCAGACGCCCAATACTTCCGCTTCTATAACCACAAACTGTATGATTCTACGCAGAATTATCTGCTTGTCTGATAACTCTTTGGAAGAGTACATAAGCAGATTCGGAATGACTCCCAGAGCCGCAAAAATAAATGGTGAGACAAATGCGCTATATCCAAAGCTTGCGTCAGGGTCCAAAGCTGAACCAAGAATTGTAATTGCCGCCGTAATACAGGTGACAAGAACAAAATATATCATAAGTGACCTGTAAAGCATTTCTTTCATACTCATAAGCTTCCACCTTTCAGAGTTTTTTTCAACTCAGGCACATATTTTCTTGAAACAATAACCTGTTCTCCGTTTTGAAGGACAGCCGTAAATCTGCTGTTCATCGAGGCTTTTATCGACTCGATTTTCATGAGATTCAACAGCACGGATTTTGATACGCGCAAAAAATGCTTTTCCTTTAAAGCTTCCTCCAGTTCGTACAACTTTTGACGTGTTTCATATACCTGGTTTTCGCAATAAATGAATACTTTGTTGTCTACTCCTTCAATATAAAACACGTCGGAAACCGGAATTTCATACTGCGCGCCCTCGATAATGCCCGTAAGCTGTCCTTGTCTGGATTTCACAAAGCGGACTATCTCCGTTATTTCATTATTTACCTCATGGCAGTAAATTTCCAGTCGTTCCTGTTCATCTTTTTTTATTTGAGAAATATTTATAATCATTTTAGGTAACCTACCGAACATCCGCTGTCTGTGCATTCCAAGATTCAATATTCGGTTCGCCCTCTCCTTTTAAATAGTAATTAAAAAAATTAAGAATGATACTGTTCATTTCAGGAATGAACTCGGATGAGTCCACTTCGCCTTTCCCCAGCATCTTCGCCAATGCGGGAGCAAAAAGCGGCAAATCCGTAAAATCCATATGCTCCGTACCGTCGAAATGAGCTTCTCTGGCGTCCACAGCATTGTCAAGCAAATAGGTGTTGACATAAACGGTTTCTCCGTCACCGGCATAAGATTCCCAATGACTTGCATTATCCAGTGAAAGTATCGGTATCGGGTAAGGCTCGGGGTTATAGTTAATCTTCCCGTCGATAAATGATATCTGCTCGCCAAGCATTGTACCGTCAATGTCGATTACCGCAGTAATGTCATCGCGCTCTCTTCCAAGCTGTACCGCTGCTGCGCCGCCGATGGAATGTCCCGTAAGCCCGATTTTCTCTGTATCTGTCATTTCAAGCGCTTTCAGGATTTCCGCCTTTGCATCCTCGGATTCAGTATACCATGCCGTATCAAGCGCACCTGAATCTTTAGCGGCCTTTATGGAATCCAACACAAAATTTTCATCCGCCGTGCGGATAGACATCCATTCACATGTAATATTATAATCATCTTCGGTCTCGGTAAAATCAGAACTGTACTGCATATAAGCGGCAGTCTGCACAAACTCAGGGTCAACTATAATAGTTTTGCCCTCTGTATCCTTTGTAAAGAAAGCGTAATAAGGATGGTCTATGCTTGCCACAACGTAGCCGTTGCTTGCAAGTTCTGCATACAACGAATAATTACTCTGATAATAGCCGAATGAACCGTGCGCAAATAATACGAAAGGACAGTCCGCCACATCACCGTCAGGATAATAGATATGAATAGGTATCTCACGGTAAGAGCCGTCGTTTTCACGCGTTTCCAGTCTGCTGTCGTCAATCAGTATCGCCTGCGTTTCCATCACTTCATACGAACCGCTTGTTTCCAGTCCCGCATAGTCTGTGAAAATAAAAGCCGGGAAAAGGGAAAAACCGATAAGGATAATGCCCATAACAGCATTGACAATGATTCCTGCCTTTGTTTTTTCTTTTTTGTTTCTGACAAGCTTTATCAGATATGTAATACAAAATATGGCAAGACGTATTCCGAGGATAACGAGACAGCCTGTGAATCTCCATTTCGTTCCTGTTACCGGCAGAAGCATGACAAGCAGCATGAATACAAACTCAGCTATGCAGAAAAACAATCTGTTTCTGTGCCAAAGGCTTCTGTATTTTGTGAAGCTGAGCGCTGTAAGCGCAATTTCCATAACCGTAAAAACTGCAAATAAAATAATTCCCATTGTAATCTCCATTCTTTTCATTTTGTCTTTAGCTGATATATTCAACATACATCATGCCGCAAAAGAAAACAATGGAAAAAATGTGAGATGCAAATTTGAATGGTAAAATACACAAATGGGTTATAGAAAAATGCAGTCTGCTCCTGCGTTCTCTTTACCGCTTCCTTTATGCCTGTAAATCTAAATTAGAACCAATCGCTGTTTGTTGTTTTGCACTTGCCTTACCCGTATTATCTTCTTTGGCAGCTTCTATAATTGTCTGCATATCTGTATCATACAGATAAATCGTGCCATCTTCGGAAGAAGCTATTTTTTCTTCTAAAAGCTGCTCTGCTTTTTCTGCCATTTTCTCCGCAAGCTGCTCTGCATTTTCACGGGCGTTTTCTCTTGACTTTTCAATCCGTTTTTCGGCGTTTTCCTGCGCTTCTTTGCGAAGTTTTTCGTTTAATTCATCTTTTCTCACTA
>JAMPCN010000043.1 GCA_023666125.1 Bacillus sp. (in: firmicutes)
ATGAAATGACATATGCTTCCGCCCATCACGAACAAATGAAAAATCTCATGTGAGCCGAAGTATTTATGCTTACTGTTAAAGATAGGCAGTTTTAACGCGTAAATGACGCCGCCTATTGTATAAATAACGCCTCCGGCAAGCAGCCAGAGAAAAGCGCTGTGCGGCAGCGTGTTCCATAACTGCCCGAAAACGCCGAGACAGACCCAGCCCATTGAGATATAGATAACGGAAGAAAACCATTTTGGACAGGTAATCCATAAAGCCTTAATCACCATGCCGGCAATAGCGATAGCCCATACGATAGCTAACAGCGTATAGCCTGATTTTCCACCCAATACAATCAGGCAGACTGGCGTATAAGAACCCGCTATGAGTACGAAAATCATCATATGGTCGATTTTGCGGAAGATGCGCAAAAAGCGGTCTTTTACTACGACGCTGTGATATACGGTGCTTGCCGTATACAGGGCAATCATACTGAGCATAAATATTGACATTGCTACAAAGGCAACATAGCCGTCAAAAACAGCAGCCTTTATCAAGAGCGGTGTGGAAGCGAAAACAGCTAATAGCATAGCGATAAAATGAGTGATTGCGCTTCCCGGTTCACGAATTGTTATCTGCATGATAAATTCCTCCTTTTTCTCCTCTTGCATATACGGTGCAAACCACAAGATGAAATAGTGATAATGCAACAAGTAGTTTTCAAAACTACATCAAGACATATTAAGATACTACTCCATATCATATGCAAAGTCAAGAAAAAAATACAATAACTTTTCAATCCTCTTCAATCACATGAATTTCTAAATAATCAAATTCAATTTTTTCTATGAAATTGTCCTGTGTGAAGCGGGTCTTATCGTGCCTTTTAAAATCCTGAATATTGGCGTCTAGCCAGATTGGCTTGCCCAAATCGAACTGGCAGCAGATTTCGTCCAGGGCGTGAAAGATTTTATGCGTCCTCGTATCGCCGCTATCGTCGCAGATAACGGTATCTTTCAGCATGTGATTGTTTTGAAATTCCTTTGCCCATAAACGAAACATGAATTGACCTCTTTCTGATAAAAATATCTATAAACACTATACAAATCATTCCCTCAAATGTAAATACCATCTTTTGCTTTTTCTTTTTGTGCGGAAATGCTACAATACTATCATGATGAAAATACGAAATGGCAATGGAACAAGAAATGGAAAAAAAAGTGAAAAATACAGCGTGATACTTGGCTTTGGCTTTGCGCTCTCCTGCGTGCTGGGGTACAGGCTGCAGCATGATGGCTATACACTCCATACCATACCGGAGTTAGCCCTCATGATATTGGCAGTATTAATTATGACATTTGTGTCAACTATTGTCGCGCGCATTCTGTTCAAGCTTCTTGCATATTTGCAAAACAGCGGACTAAAGAGCCGGGCAGTCCAAAAAGAATATAGCGGTAGGCAGGCGTTTTTCTTTTATGCGGGCGTTATCTTACTGTTTTGGATTCCCGTTTTTCTGGCATATTACCCTTCTGTTTTCGCATATGATGCAGAGGCGCAGTTTTATCAGTTTTTATCGCATGATTACAGCACACATCATCCGTTGATACATACATTATTTCTAGGGGCTTTTTTTTGGCTGGGCGGAAACGTGTTTGGTTCTTATTCGGCGGGCATGGCGCTTCATTCCGTCGTGCAGATGCTTATCATGGCGGGCATTTTAGGCTATGCCATGACGGTATTATACCGGATGCGGACGTCATGGGTGATGCGGCTTGTGCTGCTCGTTTTCTATGCCCTCTTTCCCGTCCATTCCATCCTCTCGCTCAGTACGACGAAAGATGTGCTTTTTTCGGGCCTGGTTTTATTATATGTTGTGAAACTCTGGCAATGGCAAAACGGCGGATATCAAAGCACAAAAAGCTTTCTGTTCTCCTATATCATCATTTCCGTCTTGATGCTCTTATTCCGTAATAATGCGCTCTATGCCTATCTGGCTGCGCAGCCTTTTATCTGGTTTTTATGGAAAAAAAGCGCAGGCGGCGCAAAGGCAAAAGTGGAAGAATGCAGAAGAGAAAGAAAATATTATGTGATAACGATGTTAGCGACGCTTGCTCTTTTTCTGGCGGCAAGCGCGGAACTGAAAACGGCGGTGATGGCGCAAAGCGGAAGTCCGAGGGAGATGTTGAGCGTGCCGTTACAGCAGATGGCGAGGACACGCGTCATGCACGAGGAGGAAATCGACGCCTCCATGCGAAGCGAATTAAACGCCTATCTGCCCGAAGAGTGGGTGTTTGCCGCATACAACCCGCATCTGGCGGACCCGGTCAAAAACCGCGCGGTGATTCATGATAACCCGGCCGGGCTTATTAAAACATGGCTAAAGTTAGGCGTACAATTTCCGATGACCTATGTGGACGCTTTTCTGGACAATTCCATCGGTTACTGGTACATAGCGGATACATCCCATGCGCAAATTTACGGAATCGGAACGGAGAGCGGATTTGGCTATCTGTCCACGGATAACAGAACCATGCCCGCCGGATGTGAAATTGTAGAACATAGTTATCTGCCGGGGCTGCGTGCCTTTATGGAGCGGATGGTATCGGATAATGAATATCAGAAGATTCCGGTTTTATCCGTTATCTTTGCACCGGCATTTTATTGGTGGCTGTTGTGCCTGTATATGGCCTTTTATTTGTCCGAAAAAAAATACGAAAAGCTGCTTCCGGTAATGTTTTTACTGATGTACTATTTGACTTTGCTGCTTTCGCCCACCGTGCTGATACGCTATATGTATCCATTTGTCATAAGCGTTCCCATGATATTGTGCTTAATGACAACAAAAAAGAAAAGATAAACTGATACATCATCAAAAATAGACAATAAAAATTAAAATTTGATAAAAAAATTGTGAAATATATACATTTTTAAAAAAGTATGGTATACTATTGACTAAGCTACAAGCGGCGCTGCGGGCGGAAGAGGAGCCTGAGACGGCGCGCAAAGAAGACAGTATAATGTAACAGGATGTATAAAGGGGCATGATTATATGGAAGTTGCTACAGACAGAAATGATATTGATAGCTGGAAAGAAGTAACGCTTATTTATAATTCCGCTTTAAAACAAATATCAACAAAACTGGAAATTTTGAATGATGAATTTCAACATGTGCATAGATACAATCCGATAGAACATATCAAATCCCGCATTAAGACGCCGGAAAGCATTGTCAAGAAACTAAAGAGACATGGTTATGAATCCACGATTGGCAATATGGTAAGATATGTTAATGATATTGCGGGCATTCGGGTTATCTGTTCCTTTACGTCGGACATTTACCAAATTGCGGAAATGATTAGCAATCAAAGTGACATCAATGTCATTTCTGTAAAGGACTATATTGTCAATCCGAAGCCGAGCGGATATAAGAGCTATCATATGCTGGTGACGGTTCCGGTTTATTTATCGGACCGCATTGAGAATACGAAAGTAGAGATACAGATACGGACGGTTGCCATGGATTTCTGGGCGAGTTTGGAGCATAAGATTCATTATAAATTTGAAGGGAACGCGCCGGAACATATTAAGGAACAACTCGTGGAATGTTCCAGAATCGTATCGAATCTGGACGCCAGGATGTTAAGCCTGAATGAAGAGATTCAACAGTTGGAAATGGAAAGGGAATAGAATTGTTCTATTCCTTTTTTGCCGCTTATAAATTTGCTGCCCATAAATGAGGAGTGCCCAGGCATCTTGCGACACCCGGGCTATTATGAAAAAATTTATCTATGTGTTTGTCAGTTATTTAGGATAATCTTATTATAGGCAATAATTATGAATAAATTATGAATAAGATGTAAAGTTATCGTTAATATTTATAAAAATGCAAAAAGAGTGCGGGAAAAATTATATAAAATGCACAATAAATAAAAAGAAACACGTCATAAGCGGCGGTTGCGGTTGGACAAATTCCATGATATAATAACAGAAAATTATCTGTGGCGGATAACTGTGATAACGAGAAAGGGTATGGGGATAAAATGGATACTTTTATGGATAAACTGATGCAGAAAAGAACTGCACAGGGAATGATTGAGGCAAACAGTGCGGCGGATGCGGCCAAGATGGAAATGTTACAGCGTCAGGTGACGGAGTATGAACTGCTATTGCAGGAAATGCGGAAAGTCAATGTGAAAACGGCGGAGAATACCGAACAGATGCAGAAAGCGATTCAAGCAAGTTTTCAGAAGATTGAGGCGTTTCAGGCAGACAACAGCACGCAGGCGGCCACGGAAGAGTTTTTGACAGAGATGAGAAAACAGATAGAAGAGTCTTTTCATAAAGAGTGCGTGAAAGTGTATCGGAATGTGCAGGCCTCCACGGTAGAGGAAATGAACAAGCAGACCAATGCGCTGGCGGCCAAACAGCAGGAAAACGGCAAAAGCCAGAAAGTATTGCTGCCGATATCGATTATTACCATGCTGTTAGTTGCTGCGGATATCTTAATCCATTTATTTAATATTGTACTGCCTTTATAAAATAAAGGAATATGATTATGGGAAAAATTCAGTTTAAGCCGGGAAACATGCTATACCCTCTGCCCGCGGTGCTGGTCAGCGTGGCTGACAGGGCGGGAAACAGCAATCTGATAACCATTGCGTGGACGGGAACTGTTTGTTCCGCGCCGCCTATGGTCTCTATCTCCGTGAAACCGGAGAGGTATTCTTACCATATGATAGAGGAGACCGGGGAATTTGTTATTAACCTGACGACGGAAAAACTCGCATATGCAACGGATTATTGCGGGGTTAAAAGCGGGAGAGACGTCGATAAGTGGGAAAAGATGCACTTAACGCCGATACCGGGGGATGTGGTAAAAGCGCCGATGGTAAAAGAAAGCCCTGTGAATCTGGAATGCAGGGTAACGGAGAAAAAAGAACTCGGTTCCCATCACATGTTTTTGGCGCAGATTGTCGCTGTACATGTAGACGACGCCTATATGGACGGGAAAGGCCGTTTTCATTTGAATAAAGCCAAACCTCTTATTTATTCCCACGGGAAATATCTTTCCATAGGAAAGGAAATCGGGTCTTTCGGCTATAGCGTCAAGAAAAAACAGCAGTAAAAATCATAAACGGACTAATCGGATTTAGGATGGAGCAGGCTGCCGCGTACGATGGCATCGGCTCCATATTTTTGTCGGATGGAATCCAACGCTTTTTCCAACTGCGCTTCTTTCTGTCCTGAAATCGGGGCATGCGAAGCGTTTTTGGAGGAGACGGCAGGCAGGTCGAATAAATTAAGCTGCACAGGCTCTTCGGCGGAGAGCAGTTTGGAAGAACGGACGCCAAGCAAGCGTATCGGCGTACCGTCCCAAAGTTCGTCGAGCAGGGCGCAGGCGGTACGGTATATCGTCTCGCTGCCTGCGGTCGGCGCCGGCAATGTTGTCTGGTGGGAAACTTTTTTAAAGGTATTATATTTAATTTCCACGCTTATCATCGCCGCGGCCTGTCCGGATGCCCTTAAACGGCGCGCAACGGATTCCGACAGGGATAAAAGCACATGATGGGCTTCCGCTTTGGTTTCGGCGTCTTTCGTAAGCGTCGTGGAATTGCCGATGCTTTTTTCATCAACCTGTACGATGCCCACGGCGGAATCGTCGATGCCGTTAGCGTATTCCCAGAGCGTTTTGCCGTGGCTTTTTAAATGTGCCGTTAAAATAGAGACGTCGGCTTTCGCCAAATCTCCGATTGTCATAATTTCCAATTTATGCAAAGCTTCGACGCTGGAACGGCCGCACATATATAGGGAAGACACCGGAAGCGGCCACATTTTCTCCTGAATTTCATAGGAATAGAGGGTATGCACCAGATTGGGCTTTTTAAAATCGGAAGCCATTTTGGCAAGTACCTTGCGGTCGGAAATGCCGATGTTGACCGTAAATCCGAGCTTCTTTTCCACCTCCCCGCGGATATATTCGGCGGCATCCCCGGCGGAGGGAAAACGGTTTTTGATGGGGGTGTAATCCATATAGCATTCGTCTACGCTGACCTGCTCGATATCGGGACAGATATCGGAAAGAAGCTGCATCAGCTCTTTGCTTTTTTTATGGTACAGGGAATGGTCGGGCGGCTCTATAAGCAGATTTGGGCATTTACGCATCGCGCCTACAATCGGTTCCCCTGTCGTAATGCCATACGCCTTTGCCGGAATGGATTTGGCAAGCACCACGCCGTGCCTTTTCGCCATGTCGCCGCCTATGATGGCGGGAATCGTACGTAAATCAATATCTGCGCCATGCTGTAATTTATCCAATGCGCTCCAACTGAGAAACGCGGAATTTACATCGATATGAAAAATGATTCTGTCCATACCCCCACCCCCTTCGCTATTGTATCATGATGCTGCTGCAGTGTGAATGATTCCCTAATAGTATTGTACCACGAATGCGGTGAAACAACACCGGAATATATCTTTACTTTTCGGGGAAATACTGATAGAATATAAAATGTTACGAAATTGTTACGGTATAAAATAACAGCCTGGAAAGAAAAATGGTATTTATATATGAAATCGGTAAGCAGATATTATAAAAAGATGAAAATTGCATATATTAAAGTTGCGGTGCTTGCATCGGTGATAGCAGCTTTTTTTCTGCCGCATTATCAGAAGCTGGAAAGCGCCGGCGATAACATGTTCACGGTGTATTTGAACGGGGAAACGGTAGGCGTGGTCGGAAGCCTGGATGGAATTGATAACTGCCTGATAGAAGCGCGTAAAAAAATCGCAGGTTCCAGCGACGAGATGGTGCTTGTTGACACTGATGTCACATATGAAGGACAAGAGGCGCTGTGGGGAGAAACGGATGACGAAAGCGTTGTCACAAGCAATATGGTAGCGGTGCTTCGCAGTGACATTAAGGAAACTTTAAACCGTTCTTACACGGTCAAAATTAATGAATATACGGTCAATCTTTCCAGCACGGAAGAGGTGCTTGCGCTTTTGCAGGCGTCATTGGCAAAATACGATACGGGAAAAGATTATTATGTGGATCTTGTCTTAGACCCCGAGCGGGAACTCAATGTGCTGACAACGGCTATTTATGCCAAAGAAGAAGCGCAAGAGGAAGAATCGGATATTATGGTAAGCGCCGGTATTGACGCGCAGTTAGACGATATTTTCGCTGCGGTGGAGCCGGATAGGGAAAAGGATTTTTCCGATTATGATTTAGGGCTGATATCCATTGGCTTTGGCGATACGGTTGAGATTGTGGAAGCGTATTTGCAGGATTATGAAATTACTTCCTTACAGGACGCTATCGAAGAGGTGACCAAAGAGCAGGAAAAAGAGCAGATTTACGAGGTGGTATCGGGCGATACGCTTTCCCGCATTGCGGAACAGAACGAGCTGACGCTGGATGCGTTAATCGCCATGAATGAAACGATTGAGAATGAAAACGCAATTATCCGTGTCGGTGACGAGTTGATTGTGACCGTGCCGGAACCGGAACTTTCGGTGGAGCGTACGGAGGAAGTTTATTACGAAGAAGATTATGAAGCGGAGATTATCTATGTAGATAATGACGACTGGTACACAACGCAGACAAAAACTTTGCAGGAACCTTCCGCGGGCCATAGAATCGTTGTGGCGGATGTGTCTTACCGTAACAAAGAAGAAGTGAGCCGGGAAATCCTGAAAGAAGAAATTACCTATGAAGCAGTACCCAAGATTGTCGAACGGGGAACCAAGATTCCGCCGACTTATATCAAACCGATTTCGGGAGGGAGACTCTCCTCCGGATTCGGCAGAAGAAAAGCGCCGACCAAAGGGGCGAGCAGCTACCACAAAGGAATCGACTGGGCAACTCCGACCGGCACGGCGGTTATGGCTTCTTCCGCAGGCACTGTTGTCAGAGCCGGATGGGGAAGCGGATATGGTTACGTAGTTTATATCAATCATGCCGACGGCAGACAGACCCGGTATGGACACCTTAGCAAAATACTGGTATCGACAGGACAGAAAGTATCGCAGGGACAAAAAATCGCCTTGAGCGGAAATACCGGCGTCAGCACAGGCCCTCATGTGCATTTTGAAATATTGATCAATGGTTCCCAGGTGAACCCTTTGAGCTATTTGAATTAATTTTTGAATTGTCCGGCAGGAATACTTTGGCAATCTGCCCATTTACAAATGCGAAATTTATGGTATACTGTATGTTAATTGTTAAACGTCTGCAAAGACGGAGACATTTGATAAAAATGCCTGCAAGGGCAGGCGGCGGAATATAATAATATTTGCATTTGCAATGGAATAAATTTTGCGCCGTGCGGCGGTAAATGCCGCAGGCTGAGAAAAAGGCATGGTAATGAATATGGAACAGTATGCGATTAAAGGTGGAAATCCGTTAGTCGGCGAAGTGGAAATAGGCGGAGCCAAAAATGCGGCGCTTGCTATTTTAGCTGCGGCCGTTATGACGGACGAAACCGTTTTGATAGAAAATGTACCGGATGTAAGAGATACCAATGTTTTATTACAGGCAATGGAAAGCGTCGGCGTCATTGTCACAAAGTTAGACAGACACACCGTAAAGGTAAACGCATCCCAGATTCATGATCTGGTGATTGAGGATGATTATATTAAGAAGATAAGAGCGTCCTATTATCTGCTGGGCGCATTGCTGGGAAAATATAAAAAAGCGGAAGTTGCGCTGCCGGGCGGCTGTAATATCGGCCTGCGCCCGATAGACCAGCACATCAAAGGCTTTCGTGCATTAGGGGCAAATGTCAGGATTGAGCATGGCCTGATTATTACCGAAGCGGAACGTTTAGCCGGCAATCATATTTATATGGATGTTGTCACCGTAGGCGCGACCATCAACGTTATGATGGCGGCGGTTATGGCGGAAGGACAGACCATTATTGAAAATGCGGCGAAAGAGCCTCATGTGGTGGATTTAGCCAACTTCTTAAACAGCATGGGTGCGAATATCAAGGGCGCCGGTACGGATGTTATCCGTATTAAAGGCGTTTCCAGACTGCACGGAACGGAGTATGTTATTATTCCCGACCAGATTGAAGCAGGCACATTTATGTTTGCGGCGGCGGTGACCAAGGGAGATGTGACAGTGAAAAATGTCATTCCCAAGCACTTGGAATCCATCAGCGCAAAACTATTGGAAATCGGCTGTGAAGTGGAGGAGTCCGATGACGCGGTGCGGGTGGTTGCATCGAAACCGCTTGGGCATACGCATGTCAAGACGCTGCCTTATCCCGGTTTTCCGACGGATATGCAGCCGCAGATTACAGTGACGCTGGGATTATCCGGTGGTACAAGCATTGTAACGGAGAGTATTTTTGAAAACCGTTTTAAATATGTTGACGAGCTTACCAGAATGGGCGCGAATATTAAGGTGGAAGGAAATACGGCGATTATTGACGGTGTGGGTAAATATACCGGCGCAGGCATTTCCGCTCCCGATTTACGGGCGGGCGCGGCGCTTGTGATTGCCGCTCTGGCAGCGGAGGGAACGACAACCATTGACGATATTCAGTATATTGAGCGCGGCTATGAAGATTTTGATTTGAAATTACAGTCATTAGGCGCACAGATTGAAAAAGTCAGCACAGACAGAGAAGTGAAGAAGTTTAAATTTAAAGTCGGTTAAAATTATACAAAAAGGAGAATGAAGATGGAAAAGAGATTATTTACTTCCGAATCAGTAACTGAAGGACATCCGGACAAAGTCTGTGATGCAATTTCCGATGCAATTTTGGATGCCTGCATGGAAAAAGACCCGATGAGCCGTGTGGCGTGTGAAACGGCAACCTGTACAGGGTTTGTTCTTGTAACGGGAGAAATTACGACGAACGCCTATGTGGATATTCAGAAAATTGTGCGCGATACCGTAAAAGAGATTGGCTATACCAAATCAGAGTACGGTTTTGATGGCAATACCTGTGCGGTTATGGTAGCAATCGACGAGCAGTCCGCAGATATCGCAATGGGTGTGGACAAGGCGTTAGAAGCAAAAGAGAACAAGATGTCCGATGCGGAGATTGAAGCAATCGGCGCGGGCGACCAGGGTATGATGTTTGGCTATGCAACAAACGAGACAGAGGAATATATGCCTTACCCGATTTCTCTTGCACACAAGCTTGCCTTACAGCTTACGAAAGTAAGAAAAGACGGCACATTAAAATATTTAAGACCGGATGGCAAGAGCCAGGTTTCCGTAGAGTATGATGAAAATGGCAAACCGGTAAGACTGGAAGCTGTCGTATTATCTACGCAGCATGACCCGGATGTGACACAGGAACAGATTCATAAAGATATTAAGAAATATGTATTTGACCCGGTGCTGCCAACAGAGTTGGTAGATGCCGACACCAAGTTCTTTATTAATCCGACGGGACGTTTCGTTATCGGCGGGCCTCACGGTGACGCAGGACTGACAGGCCGTAAGATTATTGTAGATACATACGGCGGATATGCACGCCACGGCGGCGGCGCTTTCTCCGGAAAAGACTGCACGAAAGTTGACCGTTCCGCGGCTTATGCGGCGCGTTATGTGGCAAAGAATATCGTAGCGGCAGGACTGGCGGAGAAATGTGAAATTCAGTTGTCCTACGCAATCGGCGTAGCGCAGCCGACCTCCATTATGGTTGATACGTTCGGAACCGGAAAAGTATCCGACGAGAAGTTAGTGGAAATCGTCCGTGAAAACTTCGATTTACGTCCGGCGGGCATTATTAAAATGTTAGACCTGCGCCGCCCGATTTACAAACAGACAGCGGCATACGGACACTTTGGACGTAACGATTTGGATTTGCCTTGGGAGAAGCTGGACAAGGTGGATGTTTTGAAGAAATATTAATTTCCATAGTTTTTGAAAGGATATGCCGAAAGGCATATCCTTTTTTTGTAAAATACGGTATAATGTAATAAGCGACTGGGGAAAACAAGCGGTTTAAATAATGCAGAATAAAAGAAGCGGAGTAATATTATGGCTTTTACACATTTGCATGTCCATACGGAATACAGCCTGCTGGACGGTTCCAATAAAATTAAAGAGTATGTAAAACGCGTCAAAGAACTCGGCATGGACAGCGCGGCGATTACGGACCACGGTGTTATGTACGGCGTCATTGAGTTTTATAAAGCTGCCAGGGAAGCGGGCATTAATCCGATTATCGGCTGTGAGGTTTATGTTGCGCCAAATTCCCGTTTTGATAAAGAACTCGTGGGCGGAGAGGACAGGTATTACCATCTGGTGCTGCTGGCAGAAAATAACACTGGTTATGAAAATCTGACGAAAATTGTCAGCCGCGGTTTTACGGAGGGCTATTATTACAGGCCCCGTGTCGATATGGAAGTATTACGGGAGTTTCATGAGGGGGTTATTGCGCTTTCCGCCTGCCTGGCGGGAGAAGTGCAGCGTTATATTCAAAAAGGCATGATAGAAGAGGCCAAAAAGAGCGCGAAAAAGTATGAAGATTGTTTCGGGAAAGGTAATTTTTTCCTGGAACTGCAAGACCATGGCATTCCGGCACAAAAAACGGTGAATACGGCGCTTTTAAATATCAGCAGGGAATTGGATATCCCCTTAGTTGCAACCAACGATGTCCATTATACCTATGCGGAGGATGAAAAATCGCATGATATTTTACTTTGCTTACAGACCGGTAAAAAGCTTGCCGACGAAGACCGTATGCGTTATGAGGGCGGACAATATTATGTGAAAAGTGAAGAAGAAATGAAAGGCATTTTTCCGTATGCCTGGGAAGCTGTGGAAAATACACAGAGGATTGCGGATAGATGCCATGTGGAAATAGAGTTCGGCGTCTATAAAGTGCCGCATTATGATGTGCCGGATGGACGGGATTCCTGGGAATATCTGAATGAACTCTGTGAAAAAGGGATGGCGCAGAGATACCCGCAGGATGACGGAACGCTGCGGGAGCGGATGAATTATGAGCTGGGTATCATTAAGACAATGGGATTTGTCGATTATTTCCTCATTGTGTGGGATTATATTAATTTCTGCAGGGAAAACGGTATTGCGGTAGGGCCGGGGCGTGGTTCGGCGGCGGGCAGCATTGTGTCCTATTGTTTGAGAATTACGGATATTGACCCGATTAAGTATGGACTGCTTTTTGAGCGTTTTTTAAATCCGGAACGTGTTTCCATGCCGGATATTGATGTGGATTTCTGCTATGAAAGAAGACCGGAAGTCATAGATTATGTAGGTAAAAAATACGGAACGGATAAAGTGGTGCAAATCGTGACGTTTGCTACAATGGCGGCAAAAGCTGTTATTCGTGATGTAGGGCGCGTTATGGATTTGCCGTATGCCTATGTGGATTCCATTGCCAAGATGGTTCCGAAGGAGTTAAATATTACCATCAGCAGGGCGTTGGAAATCAATCCTGAATTTAAAAAGTTATATATGGAAGATGCTCAGGTGCATGAGTTAATTGACATGTCCAAGCGGCTGGAGGGCTTACCGAGAAACACTTCGACCCACGCGGCGGGCGTTGTTATCTGTCCGGATGCGGCGGAGAAGTTTGTGCCGCTCTGCCGCGGCGTTGACGGTTCTGCTGTGACACAGTTTACGATGACGACGATAGAGGAACTTGGTCTTTTGAAAATGGATTTTCTGGGGCTTCGTACGCTGACGGTGATTCAAAATGCGGCCGAAATGGCGCGGAAGAACAAAGGCGCGGAAATTGATATGGAACATCTGGATTATAATGATGCGGATGTGCTGGCTTCTATCGGCACGGGGCGGACGGATGGCGTGTTCCAGCTTGAAAGCGGCGGAATGAAAAGCTTTATGAAAGAATTAAAACCCCAGAGTCTGGAGGATGTTATCGCCGGTATCTCTCTGTACCGTCCGGGACCGATGGATTTTATCCCGAAATATATCAAAGGAAAAAACAATGCCGAATCCATTACTTACGACTGCCCGCAGTTAGAGCCTATCTTATCGCCAACCTACGGCTGTATCGTGTATCAGGAGCAGGTTATGCAGATTGTGCGGGAACTGGGCGGTTATACGATGGGCAGAAGCGATTTGGTGCGGCGTGCCATGAGCAAAAAGAAACAGTATGTCATGGAGCAGGAACGAAAGAATTTTACCTACGGCAATCCCGAGGAGGGCGTTCCGGGATGTGTGGCAAACGGTATTGACGCCGGTGTCGCAGACCATATATATGATACGATGACGGATTTTGCCAAATATGCTTTTAATAAATCCCATGCGGCGTGCTATGCGGTTGTGTCTTATCAGACGGCATATTTGAAATATTACTATCCGGTAGAGTTTATGGCGGCGCTTTTAACTTCTGTGATAGATTTTCCGACAAAGGTGTCAGAATATATTATGACGTGCCGGAATATGGGCATTGAGATACTTCCGCCGGATATTAACGAGGGAGAAACAGGATTTTCCGTCTCCGGCAACTCTATCCGCTATGCCCTGACCGCAATTAAAAGCGTAGGACGTCCGGTCATTGAGACGGTAGTGGAAGAGAGAAAAAAACGCGGACCTTATACAAACTTAAAGGACTTTATTTCCCGTATGGCGGATAAAGAGGTCAATAAACGCGCCATAGAGAATTTTATCAAGGCGGGGGCGTTAGACAGCTTAGGCGGCACGAGAAAGCAGTTTATGAGCGTGTATGTGCAGATTTTAGAGAGCATTCATCAGGATAAAAAGAACAACATGGCGGGGCAGATTTCCTTATTTGACATTGCAGGGGAAGAAGAAAAAGAAGAATATGAGATAAAGCTTCCTGCGGTGGGCGAATACTCCAAAGAAATGAAGTTAAGTTTTGAAAAAGAGGTTCTCGGCATCTATGTCAGCGGCCATCCGATGGAGGAATATCAGGAAATCTGGCATAAAAATATTACCAATACGACAACGGATTTTCTGCTGGATGAGGAAACCGATACAACGGCAGTCAAAGACGGAGAGTCGGTGATAATTGGCGGTATCATTGCGGACAAGAGGTTGAAATATACGAAAAATGAAAAGGTTATGGCATTTTTGCAGATAGAGGATATGCTCGGTTCGGTGGAGGTTATCGTTTTCCCAAGAGATTATGAGAAAAACACGGATAAACTCACGGAAGACAGAAAGGTCTTTATCAAAGGAAGAGTGTCGGCGGAAGATGAAAAGGACGCCAAATTAATCTGTGAGAAAATTACCGCTTTTGATGAAATACCGAAAAAGTTGTGGATTAAATTCCCGACGAAAGAACTTTTCGAGGAAAAAGAGGAAGAACTTTTGGCGTCGCTTCATGATTCAGAAGGAAAAGACAGCGTTGTCATTTATATTGAGACACCCAAGGCGATGAAAACCCTGCCGCCTAACCGGAATGTCAATGCGGATGACAAGTTGATTGACAGACTGGAAGCTTTATATGGAAAAGAAAATATCAGAGTCGTTTAGGTTACGGAAAAAGGGATTGAAAACCCTTTGCAATTAAGGTAAAATAAAAGCGGTCAAATGTTTTGGCCTTACGGGAAAGGATGTGGGGATATGGCGAAAGCAAAAGAGATTAAAACAATCGGCGTTTTGACAAGCGGCGGCGACGCACCCGGTATGAATGCTGCTATCCGTGCGGTTGTCAGAAAAGCGATTGCGAATGGGGTTAAGGTAAAAGGCATTAAAAAAGGCTATCAGGGTCTTATGAATGAAGAAATTATAGATATGGAGAAATGGCACGTTGCCGATACGATTCAGCGCGGCGGTACGATTTTAGGTACGGCGCGTTGTCTGGAAATGTGTACGGAAGAGGGACAGCAGAAAGCGGTTGCGGCATGTCGTAAGCATAAGATTGACGGACTTGTCGTTATCGGCGGAGACGGTTCCTACCGCGGCGCACAGGCACTTTCCAGATTGGGAATTAATACGATTGGCTTACCGGGAACGATAGATTTGGATATTGCCTGTTCGGAATATACGATTGGTTTTGATACGGCAATCAATACGGCAATGGAAGCGATTGATAAAGTACGCGATACATCCTCGTCCCATGAAAGATGCAGTATCATTGAAGTTATGGGAAGAAACGCGGGCTATATCGCACTCTGGTGCGGTATTGCCAATGGTGCGGAGGATATTCTTTTACCGGAAAAATACGATTATAATGAGCAGGGCATTATCAATAATATCATAGCCAACAGAAAGCGCGGTAAAACGCATCACATTATCATCAATGCCGAGGGCATCGGGCATTCTACATCCATGGCGAGGCGGATTGAGGCCGCGACGGGTATTGAGACGAGAGCAACAATTTTAGGATATCTGCAGCGTGGCGGCGCGCCGACCTGTAAAGACCGTTATTATGCTTCTATTATGGGCGCATATGCAGCCGATATTTTATGTGAGGGCAAGACAAACAGGGTGGTCGGCTACCAGCATGGCGAGTTTTTGGATTTCGATATTGAAGAAGCTTTGAGTATGCAAAAAGGCATTCCGGAATATGTATATGAAGTCAGCAAGATTCTTGCGCTTTAATGGATATCTGAACGGCTTCCCCGCGGACGATGGCGTCAGGCGGGGAAGTTTTTGTATCGTAATGCGCTGACATTGTGACGGAAAGGAAAGTGCCTATGATAACAAGCCATACTAATAAGGGCGTCAAAGAGGTCATACAGCTTGCGCAGAAAGCAAAAGCGCGAAAAGAGAAAGGCCTTTTTATTGTAGAGGGCGTAAAAATGTTTTTAGAGGCTCCGGCGGAGGCGGTTGTGAAAGTTTATCTTTCGGAAAGCTTTGTATGCCGAATGCCCGATGCCTGCCGGGAAAAGTTAAATACGCTGCCCTGCGCTTATGAAACGGCGTCGGATGAGGTTTTTGGGAGAATGTCGGATACCAGGACGCCGCAGGGTATCCTTTGCGTTGTAAGGCAGATGCGCTATCGGATAGAGGAAATGACATCAGTGTCAAATCCGTTACTGGTACTCTTAGAGGACATGCAGGACCCGGGAAATCTCGGTACAATCCTGCGAGCCGGTGAAGGAGCAGGAATAACAGGCGTTATCATGAGCGGAAATACGGCGGATATTTATAATCCCAAGACAATCCGTTCCACGATGGGTTCCATCTATCGGGTTCCTTTTTTCCATACGCCGGATATGGGAGAAACGATAGAAGAACTGCATAGAAAAAATATTACTGTTTATGCCGCCTGTTTACAAGGGGCGAAAAATTACGATAACTATCGTTATGAAACCGGAACGGCATTTCTGATTGGTAATGAAGCAAACGGCCTGCGTGAAGAGACAAGAGGGAAAGCGGATGCTGCCGTAAAAATTCCAATGATGGGACAAGTGGAATCGTTAAATGCCGCGGTGGCGGCATCCGTATTGATGTTTGAGGCGGCGGGGCAGAGGCGAAAAGGTTGAAAGGAATGGAGGGAAATATGAAAATTGGATTTATTGGTTTAGGAAATATGGCGGATGCCATGATATCAGGTATGCTGAAAAAGAACATAGTGAAAGCGGAAGATATCATTGGAACGGCTAAGACCGCCGCAACAAGAGAGAAAATGGCGCAAAAATATGGTATCGGCGTGTTGGAGAAAAACAGTGATGTTGCGGCCGGGGCGGATATTCTGGTGCTGGCGGTAAAACCGCAGTTTATGGGCGAAGTGATAGCGGAAATTAAAGATATGACAGGAGTATCAACTTTGATTATCAGTATTGCAGCAGGCAAGACGATTGCATGGATAGAGCAGGCTTTTGACAGACAGATGAAACTGGTGCGCTGTATGCCGAATACCCCGGCGTTAGTGGGCGCGGGATGTACCGGTATCTGTGTGAACGGGCAGGTATCAGAGAAAGAGAAAGCCGACAGCGTACAGTTAATGGAAAGTTTCGGCAAAGCCTATCTGATACCGGAACGCTTAATGGATGCCTTAGGAGCGGTTTCAGGAAGCTCCCCGGCATATGTGTTCATGTTTATTGAGGCAATGGCGGATGCGGGCGTGGCAGCAGGCATACCGAGGGCGCAGTCATATGAACTGGCGGCGCAGGCTGTCTATGGCAGCGCCAAACTGCTGCTGGAAAGCGGGAAACATCCCGGAGAATTAAAGGATATGGTCTGCTCGCCCGGCGGAACGACCATCCAGGGCGTACGCGTATTAGAGGAAGAAGGAATGCGGGGAGCGGTAATGGATGCGCTGCTTGCCTGCGTCGAAAAATCTAAAGAATTGTAACAATTTTGTGCCTGTTTCCGCTCATATTTTTTGGACAAGTTGCGTAAACTTGACAAAGATAAGATGTTTTGCTAGAATTATCCAAAACGAAAGATTTAACAATTTCGTAATAATTGTAATAATAAAGTAAAAACAAAAAGCGGAGGTAGACATTCATGTTAAGAGGCAGAGGCATATTCCGTATGCTGACCGCTCTTATGATGAGTCTGGTCATATTCTACGGAATGAGAATAGAGGCTGCTGCATCCAATGCAAAGGAATATCTGAATCCTTTAAATGGCGGTATTTACAATGTGCTTGACCCTACGGCCGAAGGCAATGAGGAAGCCATTCAGGAATTGACGCAGATAGTGGAAGAGGCAGCGAAAGAAAAATCCGATTTGGTCATGGCGGATGTGCAGATGGCCTTAAACGTGCGTGCGGAAGCAACCGAAGATTCCGATAAGGTAGGGCTTTTGTACAAAGACTGCGGCGGCAGGATTTTAGAAAGAAAAGACGGCTGGACGAAATTAAAATCCGGCAATTTAATCGGCTGGGCAAGCGACGAGTACCTGCTCTTTGATAATGATGCGGAAGAACTGGCAGGCGAAGTGGGCAATCTTATCGTAACGATTGAAACGGAGACTCTGCGTGTACGCGAAGAGCCGAATACGGATTCGGACATTCTGGGACTTTTATCACAGGATGACGCGTTAGATGTGATAGAAGTGCTGGATGATGAGTGGATTAGCGTAGATTTTGATAATGACGTTGCCTATGTATCGGCGGAGTTTGTCAATGTGGATTTCCACATTGACGAGGGCGAGACAATGGACGTCATTAAAAAGAGAGAAGAAGAGGCTGCCGAAGCAAAACGGAAAGCGATGGCGGATGCCAATGCGGCGGTTGTTGCGGAAGCGGACGACTTGAAGCTGTTAGCAACGTTGATTTACTGTGAGGCAGGTTCGGAATCCTATAATGGAAAACTTGCTGTCGGTTCGGTTGTTATGAACAGAGTCAGAAGCGGTGCGTATCCGAATACAATTTCAGGTGTTATTTATGCTTCGGGACAGTTTACGCCGGCCATGAACGGTAAAGTGGCAAAGGCTTATTATAACGGCATCGCTCCGGAAAGCTGTTATACGGCGGCGCAGGAGGCAATGGCAGGCGTAACGAACGTAGGGGATGCAACGCATTTCAGGAGAGCGTCAACGACAACCCATGACGGGATTCTGATTGACAATCAGATTTTTTGGTGATGCCTTTTTGAATTTCCTTGTTTCTATTTGGATAATATAGTAGAATAGGATGAGGAAGGAGTGAGAGTGATGGTATTTACGGATTGGAATATGACGATAGTATGGCTTGTCGTTCTGGTCGTTTTGGTCATCATTGAACTGGTTACGATGGGATTAACGACGATATGGTTTGCAGGAGGCGCTTTAGCCGCGGCCTTAATATCCATACCGGGTACGCCGCTTGTCATACAGATTTTGGTCTTTTTAACCGTATCAGCGCTTTTACTGTACTTTACAAGGCCGGTTGCCGTGAAGTATTTTAACCGTGACAGAACGAGAACGAACGTGGAAAGCTTAATCGGCAGACAGGCAATCGTCATCAGTGAGATTAATAATGTCGAGGGTATCGGGCAGGTCAATACGGGCGGTATGGAGTGGTCTGCAAGAAGCAGTTATCATAACATTGTGATTCCGGTAGGCGCGGTCGTAACGATACTTGGCATTGATGGCGTAAAACTAATCGTAGAAGAGAGAAAAGAGGGTTAAACATGGGTGCGTTGTATTTTATTCTGGTAGTATTTATTTTAATTATTATCCTGTTGGCATCCTGCATTAAGATTGTACCACAGGCGTATGCATACGTTGTAGAGCGTCTGGGCGCATATCAGCAGACATGGCCGGTAGGTATTCATTTTAAACTGCCTTTTGTAGATAAGGTGGCGAAACGTGTTATTTTAAAAGAGCAGGTTGTGGATTTTGCACCGCAGCCGGTTATTACGAAAGATAACGTAACAATGAGAATTGATACGGTTGTATTTTATCAGATTACAGACCCGAAGCTGTTTGCATACGGCGTTGAGAATCCGATTATGGCGATTGAAAATCTGACGGCAACCACACTGAGAAATATCATCGGTGAGATGGAACTCGACCAGACGCTTACTTCCAGAGAGGTCATTAATACCAAGATGAGAGCATCCCTGGATATTGCGACAGATCCGTGGGGCATTAAAGTAAACAGAGTTGAATTAAAGAATATTATTCCTCCGGCGGCGATTCAGGATGCCATGGAGAAACAGATGAAAGCGGAACGTGAACGCCGTGAAGCGATTCTGCGTGCAGAGGGTGAGAAGAAATCAACCGTCCTGGTTGCAGAAGGTAAAAAAGAGTCTGCGATTCTGGAAGCAGAAGCGGAGAAGCAGTCTGCGATTCTGCGTGCGGAAGCACAGAAAGAGAAGATGATTCGCGAGGCGGAAGGTGAAGCGGCGGCTATTTTGAAAGTACAGCAGGCTACCGCAGACGGTATCCGTATGATTCGTGAAGCGGGAGCTGACGAAGCGGTTCTTAAGATTAAGAGCTTAGAGGCGTTTGAGAAAGCGGCGGACGGTCAGGCAACGAAGATTATCATTCCATCCGAGATTCAGGGCCTTGCAGGACTTGCGGCATCGGCAAAAGAAATTATGAAGTAGAACGAATCAGGATAATTAATCAGGATGTGAAAGGATGGTTCGCACAGAACCATCCTTTTCATGATGAGGGGAGAGCATGGATATGGATTTGAAAGGACGCAGTTTTTTAAAGCTTCTGGATTTTACGCCGGAAGAGATTCTATATATGCTGGACACGGCGGCGGATTTAAAAGAGAAGAAGAAAAAGGGAATTCCGGTTGATTTTCACCGTGGCAAAAATGTGGCGCTTATTTTTGAGAAAACAAGCACAAGGACAAGGTGTTCCTTTGAAGTAGCGGCTCATGATTTGGGAATGGGAACGACTTACCTTGACCCGGCGGGTTCTCAAATCGGTAAAAAGGAGAGCATTGCAGATACGGCAAGGGTTTTGGGCCGTATGTATGAGGGCATCGAGTACCGCGGTTTTGAACAGGAAATTGTGGAGGAACTCGCCGGTTATGCAGGGGTTCCGGTATGGAACGGTCTGACAAATGAATTTCATCCGACGCAGATGTTGGCGGATTTACTGACAATCAGGGAACATTTCGGATATTTACAGGGTATTAAGCTCACTTATATGGGGGATGCCCGTTACAATATGGGAAATTCCCTGATGGTGGCGTGCGCCAAGATGGGAATGCACTTTACGGCATGTACGGCAAAGGCTTATTTTCCGGCGAAAGAACTTGTTACGGAATGTGAGCGTATTGCCGCACAGACGGGCGGCAGCATCCGTCTGACGGAGAGTGTGGAGGAAGGTACAAAGGGCGTAGATGTTGTTTATACGGACGTCTGGGTGTCCATGGGAGAACCGGATGAGGTCTGGGCAAGCCGTATTCGTGATTTAACGCCCTATCAGGTCAATCGGAAAGTAATGGAGAATGCGGGAGAAAAAGCCGTGTTTATGCACTGCCTTCCGGCATTCCATGATTTGAATACCGGTATCGGCAGACAAATCAGTGAGAAATTCGGCATTCAGGAAATGGAAGTGACAAACGAAGTCTTTGAATCGCCATGTTCTATTGTATTTGATGAGGCGGAAAACCGTATGCACACGATTAAGGCCGTTATGGCGCTTACTCTTGGCATGAAAGAGGACTCATCCAGATAGCAGGTAGCAGAATATGAAAACGGATAAATCAGACATTCTTTCGCTGCTTCGTGGCAGCAGCGGCTATGTATCAGGACAGCAGCTTTGCACACAGTTCGGCGTTTCCCGGACGGCGGTATGGAAAGCGATTAATCAGTTAAAAGAAGAAGGTTACGAGATAGAAGCGGTTTCCCATAAAGGCTATCGGTTGTTAAGCAGCCCGGATATCCTCTCGGAAAGCGAGATTGCAAGCCGCCTGACAAGCCATATGACAACCGAGTGGGCAGGACGGGAAATACATTATTTCAGTGAGACAGGCTCTACGAATATCGAAGCCAAAAGGTATGCGGAAGAAGGCGCTCCTCACGGAACAACCGTAGTAGCGGATATGCAGTCGGCGGGCAGGGGAAGAAGAGGAAAATCCTGGCAGTCGCCTGCGGGCAGCGCAATTTATATGACGATTCTGCTAAGACCGGAATTTGCACCCGATAAAGCGTCTATGCTGACATTGGTTATGGCCCTTAGCGTAGCGGATGCGATTGCAGAAATGACAGGACTGTCATCCGGGATTAAATGGCCGAACGACATCGTCGTCAATAAAAAGAAAGTATGCGGCATTCTGACAGAAATGAATGCGGAACCGGATTATATTCAGTATGTTGTTATCGGCGTCGGCATTAATGTCAATAACAACAGCCCGGAGGACTTTCCGGAAGAAATCAGGCAAAACGCCACTTCACTTAAAATAGAGTCGGGAATGCACTTATCCCGTGCCGCGCTTTTAGAGCGCGTGCTGGCGCACTTTGAGAAAAACTACCATATATTTACAAAGACGCTGGATTTAAGCGCGTTGATGGACGCTTATGACGCCCGCCTGTTAAACCGGAATACGGAAGTAAAAGTATTGGACCCGAAAGGCGAATATACAGGGATTGCGAGGGGAATTAACCCAACCGGGGAATTGCTGGTGGAAATGGAAAACGGCGAGGTAACGACGGTCTATGCGGGAGAGGTGTCTGTCAGAGGATTATACGGCTACATATAATAGCAGAATGGGGGAGCGAAGTGGAAGAGAAACGTATCGTGCTTTGCGGAGCGAACGCTTACGAGCAGAAATATTATTTTAACGGACAATTTGCAGCGATTCCTGATTCCATAAAGGAGGAGCTGCATGTTATATGCGTGCTTTTTACGGAGGAAGTCGGCGGGATTTTTACCATTGTTTTTGAAGAAGACGGGAGCATATCGTTGGAAACGGACGCGGCCGAGGACGATTTACTCTATGATGAAATCAGCAGCGGCCTTTTGGTAGGGGAAATCAGGCGCAACAGACAGGAAATGTTTGAATCTCTGAGTTTATATTACAGAGTCTTTATTTTACACGAGCAAGTTGAAAAATTATAAATTTTTCAACTGTAAGTTTGTCATACTTTCAGCATGGAACAAACTTGGAAAGGTAAATTCCTGTATGAGAAAACTGGCAATAGGAAATGTAACGTTAGACAATAATATCATACTGGCTCCCATGGCAGGCGTAACGGACCTGCCCTTTCGTTTGCTGTGCAAAGAACAGGGCGCGGGGCTTGTCTGTACGGAAATGATAAGCGCGAAAGCCATTTTTTATAAAAATAAAAATACGGATGCCCTGATGGAAATTCATCCGGAAGAGAAACCGGTGTCCTTGCAGTTATTCGGCTCCGACCCGAATATCATGGGCGAAATGGCGAAACGGATAGAGGAGCATCCTTTTTCCATTCTGGATATCAATATGGGCTGCCCCGTGCCGAAAGTGGTAAATAACGGCGAAGGCTCGGCGTTAATGAAAAACCCGAAACGCATAAAAGAGATTGTATCGGCGCTGATAAAGGCGGTCGATAAGCCCGTTACGGTCAAAATCCGCAGCGGTTTTGACAAAGACCATATCAATGCCGCAGAGGTGGCGAAAATCATTGAAGACGCGGGCGCAAGCGCGGTTGTGGTGCATGGCAGGACAAGGGAACAGTTTTATGCGGGAGAGGCCGACTGGAAAATCATTGCAGATGTAAAAAATGCCGTTTCCATCCCGGTTATCGGAAACGGTGATATCACGGACGGATACAGCGCGGCCAGGATGCTTCGCGAGACAGGATGCGACGGTATTATGATAGGGCGGGCGGCAAGGGGAAATCCATGGATTTTTCGCGAGATAGCCGCTTATTTGGAAGATGACAGCGTTTTGCCGCCGCCGACAAAAGAAGAACGCCGGGAAATGATGTTACGCCATGCAAAGCTGCAAATGCAGTATAAAGGAGAATATACAGGCGTACGTGAAATGCGCAAGCATATTTCATGGTACAGCGCCGGAATGCCGCATTCCGCAAGACTGCGAGATGCGGTAAACGCGGTGGAAAGTTTTGCGGCTTTGGAGGAATTAATAAAGAAAATGTAGCGTATATTCTCATATGGGAAACGAAACAATATTCTATTATGTTACGGAAGAATCCGTAACGGGCTGTAAAAAAAGCGCAAACATACATTTCTGGCAGAAAATAAAACTGTCTTCCCGGGTACTGGAAGAGGATGGCGTAACACTTGTTATCATAATGATTCCTGACCTGAAAAGAGGATGGAAAAAGGAAAAACTGCTCCGTTTGATGGAGGAAACGGCAAAAGAATATCCTGCGTATTTTGAGACTGCGCATGTGTTAATACAGCCCGGAATACGGCAGATGTATATGCAGGCAGATAACGTTTTGCCCATGCCGCCGGTATTCTTTTTTCTAGCGGGAAAAATTCTGGAAAAGGCGCTGCTTTCGCGGTTTTTACGGGAATATCCGGAATCGGTTGTACTGTTATTGGGAAATGCGCTTTTTGTGGAAGAACAGATGCAGAAATTTATGGATATGATGATGCCCTATTTTCCACGCATGAACCATTTGACGATTCTGTATGAAAAGGATGATGAACGGTGGGAAGAGGCGGTTTCGGAGTATACGGAGGAAATCTATTATGAATACGGGCTTGTTGCGCAGATACGCTGCGGCAGTGATTTACCGCTGAAAAGACATAGCGTGAGAATTGGACAAAGCACGGCGCTTTTTCTGGATTACGGATATCCGGATTTGGAACCGTTTCGCGCGCTGAAAGCCGGGGATATTTACCTGGATGTATGTTCGTCGGAGAAAAAAGAAGCATTATTTCGACGAAAATATATGGAAATTTCCTATTTATCCCCCCGGAAATACCTTGACACTATGGTAAAAAGTGGTTATGATAAATTAGTTAATCAGGCAATATGCCAAAAAATAACACCAGAGAATAAAGTATAGATAAGAAAGGGCGAATCAGCTATGGAAGAAAAGAAGAATATTCTAACCTACGAAGGTCTTAGAAAATATGAAGATGAGTTACACGAACTGAAAGTGGTAAAACGTCAGGAAGTGGCACAGAAAATAAAAGAGGCGAGAGAACAGGGCGACCTGTCTGAAAATGCGGAATATGATGCGGCAAAAGACGAGCAGCGTGATATTGAGGCCAGAATCGAAGAATTGGAGAAAATTCTGAAAAACGCGGAAGTAGTTGTAGAGGATGAAGTCGATTTAGACAAGATTAACATAGGCTGTCAGGTTACCATTTTGGATATGGAATATGCCGAAGAGCTGGAATATAAAATTGTAGGATCTACCGAGGCCAATAGTTTAAAAGGAAAAATTTCCAATGAATCGCCGGTCGGCAAGGCTTTGATGGGCAGTAAAATCGGCGACGTTGTGGAAGTGGAGACACAGGCAGGCGTATTGCAGTATAAGGTGTTAATGATTCAGAGGTCGAATTAATAACAGTTGTGATTCAAATGGCGGATAAAGATAAAAAGCAGCATAGTATGAAAAAGGTATGGTGATTAAGATGGATAAGCAGCAGAATCAGGAGAATGGACAGCAGACACAGGATATCAACCAGCTTTTAAAGGTAAGGCGTGAGAAGCTTGCCGCTTTACAGGAAAACGGCAAAGACCCTTTTGTGATTACGAAATATGACGTAACGCATCACAGCCGGGAAATTCAGGATAACTTTGATACCATGGAGGGGCAGAATGTTTCCGTGGCGGGGCGTATTATGTCCAAGCGTGTGATGGGGAAAGCCTCTTTTTGCAATGTACAGGATTTACAGGGCAATATTCAGTCCTATGTGGCAAGAGATAATATCGGGGAAGAGTCCTACGCCGATTTTAAAAAGTATGATGTGGGCGATATCGTAGGTATTGAGGGAGAAGTTTTTAAGACAAAGACAGGTGAAATTTCCATCCATGCCTCAAAAGTGACACTGTTGTCAAAAAGTTTGCAGATTCTGCCGGAGAAATATCACGGACTTGTCAATACGGATATCCGTTACCGTCAGAGATATACGGACCTTATCATGAATGAAGAGGTAAAAAACACATTTGTGATGCGCTCTAAAATTATCAGTTCTATCAGACGCTATCTGGACGGACAGGGCTTTCTGGAAGTGGAGACGCCGATGCTCGTTTCCAATGCGGGAGGCGCGGCGGCAAGACCCTTTGAAACACATTATAATGCGCTGGATGAGGACGTAAAACTCCGCATTTCTTTAGAACTTTACTTAAAAAGACTGATAGTGGGCGGTATGGAAAGAGTTTACGAAATAGGACGCGTGTTCCGTAACGAGGGGCTGGATACAAGACATAATCCTGAATTTACGCTGATGGAGTTGTATCAGGCATATACGGATTATAACGGCATGATGGAGCTGACGGAAAATATGTTCCGCCATGTTGCGCAAGAGGTATGCGGCACAACGCAGATTCCGTACGGCGAGGAAATGATTGATTTAGGCAAGCCTTTTGCGAAAATGACAATGGTAGAGGCTGTGAAAAAATACGCGGGCGTGGATTTTGATGCTATTAAGGACACCGCGGAGGCAAAGCGGATAGCGGATGAAAAAGAAGTCCATTACGAGGAAAGACATAAAAAGGGCGATATTTTGAACCTGTTCTTTGAAGAGTTTGTAGAGGAACATCTGGTGCAGCCGACCTTTATTTTAGACCACCCGATTGAAATTTCCCCGCTCACCAAGAAGAAACCGGACAACCCGGATTATGTGGAGCGGTTTGAATTATTTATTACCTGTCGTGAGATGTGCAATGCCTATTCGGAATTAAACGACCCCATCGACCAGAGGGAACGCTTCCAGGCGCAGGAAGAGGCGTTTGCAGCGGGAGACGAGGAAGCGAACCATACGGACGAGGATTTTCTGAATGCCCTGGAAATTGGTATGCCCCCGACGGGCGGCATCGGCTACGGAATTGACAGGTTGGTGATGTTACTCACCAATTCGCCGGCGATAAGGGATGTTTTG
>JAMPCN010000044.1 GCA_023666125.1 Bacillus sp. (in: firmicutes)
CTGGAAGCCAGCTTCATATCGGCAAGCACCATAGGGTCTGCAATTTTATTGTCTTCCACAAAGTAATCAATCGCCTTTTTCCCGTCTACTTCTTTATTCTCCAGTAAATAAGATAAAATTTTCAGGAAGTGAGACTTACCACTTCCAAAAAAACCAGAAATCCACACTCCCATTTTATCAGTATTCCCAGAAATGCTATTCTTGTAGCTTGAGAAAAAATCTGCGAAATGTTTTTGAAGTTCCCTTGTCACAACATACTCTTCCAGTTCCTGCCGGATATTTGCATTGTCATCCTGTCCTACTTTGATAACCCCTTTTATATCCCTGTCGATTGGTTTCTCAAACATGTCTTTAATAATCATAATCTATGTTCTCCTTAGTCTACGAGTTTAAATGCCCTATAATAGTTATCATCTTTAATTTCGCCAAACAATACAAGTTCCTGCCCGTCATAATTCCCCGGATAAAAAAGGACTACCGGAACATGGTCAATAACTTGATGCAGATTGTTTAATATCGTATGGGAGCGCAGGATTGGATAGCATTTTCCGATGCCCGTTATAAAAATGACCGCTTTATCAGGCGTATTTTCCTGAATATGTTTGATAATAAGATTGTCCGATGCAGTAATCCTAATCATACTGCTGATAGATTTTGTTACCCTTTCAAATCCTTTCTTTTTCTCAAATTCATAGCATTTTTCCATATATCCTTTTTGTTTTAGGATATCTATTATAATATCATATAGGTCAAAAACCACTATTTTATAATCATCCGCGCTATTTTCGTTTTTCCTTTTTATGTACTTGATTCTTTCCCTTACATACATTTCCTGTTTAGCAGGATAATCAAAAATGTAATATCCCACTTCATTTCCCAATCCCTTATTTTCCCGAAAGGATGGTTTTTTTATCATTTCTTCTGCTTTATCCAAACGCTCGTCAAGTGATGCCATCTATCTCACCCCCATAATTGCTTTTACCATCACGCCATCTCCGCTGGCTTCAAGATAATGTTCCAGTGCAATGTCCATAATCGGCGGCGTGATGGTCTTTTCTTTTCCAACTATAGTAAGCAGATTTGCATCCACCATAAAATTCAAATATGCAGAACACAGCCTTTTCTTTGTTACATCTGTCCATTTCGCTATATCCTCGCTCTGAACTTCTTTATTTTTGAAAAATATATTAATATCTGCATCTTCGATATTGGGAACGCCTAGAACTAACTTTTCTCTATATACTTCAAATAGAAATTCAAAAAACAGCCTGTCCACTTTCAGGACAGCAGTCAGGTTAATCAATTTCTGCGTCTGTAAATCAGAAGCAAGAAAAAGCTCAATCATCGTTTTGTCGAGTTTCTCAGCTCTTTTCCATAAATATCCGTAAATCCTTTTTGCCCGGTATTCCTTTCCTGCCCCGAAAAGATTTTCTTCTATGCAGATTTTTCTTATCTCCTGCTCACTCTTTCCATCGTTAATCAGTTTGATAATCTTTTTCATTTCAATAAACCAAAACGACTGTGATACAAGCCCTGAACTGTATATTTCATCTTTCATTTACAGTTATCCTCTTATTTTTCAATACAAGTCATTTTTACGACTTGCCCTTTCTTACTGTTGCATCCTAATAAATACCTATCTCATCATCGACAAATTTAGCGTTGACCAACCCAAATGGATTCTACAATTTCCTCAAACTCCGCCTCAATCACATCCCATTCCGATAATTTGGGCGACGTCATGATACAGTAAGTTCCCCCTTTAGAAGTTCCCTCTTCATCTTTTTCATGCGGATTTTGGAAAGTCATGGTAAGCCATAACGTATCTTCTATCTCTTCCGTATAACGATAGCCGTTTATCCCGCTATCCCATACAAACTCTTCTATCGTAACGCCCGTACCGCATATGCCGAACCATGTCTCATAACTGAATGTAAAAACGGTATCGGGACAGTCTTTATGCCAAAACTCAATGGCACAAAGCGACGACCCGTCCTCTTTTGCCATCTCCTCCGCAGTTTTTATCCGATACTCCCAATCGGGTAACAGGTCGATGGACAGATAAATATCTTCGTAACTGTATTCCACCGTCTCACCGGTTTCTATCGGCTCTTCCTGCGTCGGTGCTTCATTCTCCGCGCCTGTCTCCTGCACCTGTAGTTCTGCCTCTTGCACCTGCGCTTCCTGTTCCGATTCTGTCTGTGGCTCTTCCTGCTGTGACACTATCTGCAGCGCCTCGCTTTCCGCCGCCGCAGAAACGGTCGTTTCTCCAATATCTTCTTTTTCTGCGTTGCTGCCGCATCCCGTACAAACGATAAGACACAGCAAACAGCATACCGGCAGAAAGAGCATCCTGCACTTTACTTTTAGCATCCGTTTTCCCATAAGAATCCCCTCTATCTGTAATTACCATATGATTCAAATATATTTTTCACCACATCATAAGAAAGTTTCCGGCGGCGGTATTCGTCCACAACGCCCTTATTATTCATGGTACGCGGACGGTTGGCAAACCACTCGTCGCTGACTCTGACATCACAAAACTGCCAAATATAAACGCCACTGCAATCGTCATAAGAAAGGACAGCCTCTATCTGCTTTTGTAATGCTTCCGCCTGATACTCCTCCGTCCACTTAGAATGATAGGCATTCCGATACCCATAAATACCGCCTGCGCCTGTCTCCGTAATTAAAAACGGCTTCCCTTTTCCATTCGTCTCATTCTGCACCCATTGATATAATTCGTCCAGATATTCGTCCACCTGCGCGTCATGATACCACTGCGGGTATATATTATAGGAAACTATATCAGGCAGACCGAAACAGATATCCGTCTTGAATTTACAGCTTGCAAAAGAATGGAGCCTTGTTTTATCCAGTTCTTTAATAAGCGCAAGCTGCTTTTCATAACACTCCCGTCCATACTCCGTATCGCTGGCGCACTCGTTTAAAATGCCCCAGATATAAATGGCAGGGTGATTATAATGCGCCTGTATCATCTCATGGATGACCTGCTCGGCCTGCGGTTCAAAATTGGGATTTTTCATATCTTCCAGACTGAGTCCTCTGGCATGGTTTTCCTCCCATACAAGAATACCCTGTTCGTCGCATAAATCCAGAAATATTTCGTCGTTAGGATAATGCGATGTGCGCACCGAATTAGCGCCCAGATGCTTTATCGTAGCTAAGTCTGCCGCCATAGCTGCAAAGGGAAGCGCACAGCCAAACTGCGGATGGTCTTCGTGGCGGCAGAACCCCTTAATGCGGACATTTTTTCCATTTATCAGAATATTTTTACCGGACACTGTAATATCACGAAAACCGAAGCGGTCAATCAAATCGTCCACCGCTCTCTCATTCCGCTCCAAAATGGCATATGCGTAGTAGAGTTTCGGGTTTTCCATGCTCCATTCTTCTACATTGGAAAATGACAAAACTGCTATCAGCATTCGCTCTTCATCAGGAACAAACGCCTCATCCTCCCAACAGGCGCACTCTTTTTCTATCGTCACTTTTGCCGTACATGATTGCGGCGTTCCGCTCACATTATGCACCGTCAGCTCAACCCTGACCTGCCAGATGCCATCTTTTCTATACGGCGTAAGGTGCATCCTTTTTATATAAAGCTCCGCTATCTCTTCCAACACCACCGGTCTGTTGATGCCGCCGTATGTCATATAATCATTGGGAATATGCAGCGCGCTCTTTTCACTGAAGCTGTTATCAACCTTAATTTCCAGCGTATGCTCACCCGCTGGCACATTAGTTAAAACCGTATCAAACATCGTATAGGCATTATAATGAGCCGCCACTTTTGCGCCGTCCACATAGACCGCCGCCGTATGGCTTACCCCTTTACATTCCAGTCGGAGATTTCCTCCTGCCTGAAAAGTTGTTTTATAGACGCCCTCTCCCCGGTAATTTTCCAAACCGGGATATGTTTCCCAGCAGCTTGGCGTTGCCACCGCATATATCTCATTCGCATACTCGCCGCCGCACGGCGTAAACTGCCATAACTTTCCTGTCAGTTCTTTTTGCTTTCTTATGTTATGCGTGTCAAATGTCCGAATCATAAAATATCGCCTTTCCACTTAAACCGTCAATTAAATGCCTCGAACCGCTCACTGATAATCGCATACTGCTCCTTGATTTTCAAATACAATCCTATCGTATTTTCCTTTTCTTTTTCAAACTCTTCAATGACCTTATCATAATTTCTCATCAACGTGTCCACGGCGGTCTTATTGATTTTATTATTCTCCGCGTCCTCCGTCATAATCTTCTTGATTACATCGCTGCTGAACGAATCCTTGTAGCTTCGTTTTCCATAGAGGGCGCTTAAAATATCGGCTACCGCCACTATCTGCTGCGGCAGGGTAAGCTGGTCGCCCGTCAAACCCTTATGATAACCGCTGCCGTCCAACTTTTCATGGTGCCTAACCGCAATCTGTAACACCGCGTCGTCCACAATGCCCTCCAGAATCATTTCCGTAATTCTGACATGGGCTTTCATCACTTTCATTTCCTCATCAGAAAGCCTTCCCGTCGATTCCAGAATATTAATCGGAATCGCTATCTTGCCAAGATCATGCAAAAGCGCGCCGTAATATAAATCACGCAAATCCTTCCCCGTAAGACGCATCAATCTTCCAATCTGCTGCCCGAAATTAACGGTCGCCAGCGTATGTACCACGGTATGCTCGCTTCTAAAATCGATAGTATAGACAAGCATCTCCAGAAAGCCTTTTTTATACTGTTCGGAAAACGCCCTTTTCGCCAGAAGTTCCGCCAGTTCCTCTTTATATTCCCCGTTCACAAGCTTTGCCGTAATGCCGAACTTCGCCTCCGCCCTGTGGAATAAATCCAACGACGCGCCGGAAAATTTGATATCGCGATAACGGCTGAAATAATCCTTTTCCAGTTTTTCATCTTTTAAATGTAAAAAGGTATCCATCTTGTCCGCCAGATTCAATATCTCGATAATGTGCTTATAACGGCTCTGAATCAATCCGTAGCGGTTATAATCCAGATGGTGGTACAAGACGATTTCCGCCTTATCATCCATCGGAGAAAGGTATTTCAGAAAAAGAAAGCCATAAATGGAATGCGGCCATAAGTTTTTCGTCTCAAAATCCGAGACGTTTTTGACATTATCCTCTTTATACAAACCGATGTCGTGCAGAATGCCAAGCATCGTATAATCCACTAACTCCTGTTCCGTATACTGTTGTTCACACTGTAACATCTTATATAAAATATATCCTGTAACCTCGCCATGATTCATAATCTTTGCATTGATGATGCCCAGTGTTTTTCTAATGATTTCGTAAACATCTTTGCTGCTGATAATGCTCATTTTCGCTTTTTCCTTTCTTCGTACAGTCTTTTATATTATTTTTCCCCACTAAAACCCTTATTTTATATTATAATCTATATCCGCAAAATTTGCATCACAATTTTATTGTCGAACGCTTCAAACAAAAAAATCCTGCGGATAATTTCTCACCCGCAGGAGTATGTTATTTCTTATCGTGTTACTTCTTATCATTTTCTTCGGTCCGCTTTTCTCCAACCAGCGTTTGTGCAAGCGACACCTCGGAACTTTCTTCATCCGTTTCCTGTTCTCCCGTGTTTTCAGCGATATCCAGTCCTGAAGTCTCATCGTCAATCTGCTGTTTCATCTGCTGTATTTTCGCATCCTCTGCTATCGCCCGTAAAATAAGGTTGACATCCTCCGGTGAAAACATACCGATTGCTTTTGCCAAATCTCCAAGATTATCCCTGTTGACAACCAAAGAACCGCCGCCGGAAAGCCCAATGGTAATACAGTTTTTCGGATTGCTTGTATCGCCAAGGCACAGCGACTTATTTTTCGTATCGCAGACGAAGATAACGCCCTTATAATCTATAATGCCGTCCTTTGCCAGATAGGAATACGGTGCGCCGTCGCTTGCCGCTTCGCGCGCCTGCCGTATCTTTTCTTCGGCGGACATACTGTATTCTTCTGATGATGCAGCTTTCAGGCTGCGCCAGTTCTGCCTCCATGAAGTAAAGTCCTGCATATTCTTGGATGTCAAATCGCCGTTTGCGCTGTTTTGCGCTCGGGCAATCAGTTCGTTATAGCTTTCCATCACATTGGTATGTTCCGGCGTTTTCTGCGCCTCCATATTCGTCAGATAGGCAAACATTTCAAGCTGTGTTGCATTCGTCACATCGACCTCATTTACTTTGACCCTGACCGTCTTTATCTTACCCTCTTTATCCGTCATCTGCACCTGTACAATCGGATTTTCACCGGTAGAATCATCCGCATATTTAGCGATAAACTGCATACCGTCGTCCATCGCGCCAAAGCCAAGGATATCTGAATCACTACGCAATTCTATGGCTCTGTAACACACCATGTTGCTAAGATGTAAGTTGATGTCATCCACTGTCACACCGCTGTCCTGATTTGCCGCCGCGCCTGCCTGCGCCAGAGCGCTCTCTGCCAAATACGCTTCCTCAAATCCGGACGGCATTCCCTCTCCCGCCGTTTTGCTTTGCCGGTACGGCTGGTAAGCCGCCGCATTTCTTTGTAAAACTCCTGTTACCGCCATGATATTTCCTCCTGTCTATTATCTTTTCGCCCTTTTTATTGCTATCCGCCTTTTACAGTTGTTTACCCATATCCTGAAAAAGAGACATCAGCAGTTTCTCTTCCAACTCTTCGTTTTCCGCGTCCTGCAAATCATCCTGTGCGCTTTGCAACTCGTTCGCAGCATCGGCTTTCATCATCTGCTCTTTCATTTTTTCGATACGCTCCCGCAGTTCCTCTTTGATAGCGTCCAACTGACCGTCTACGCCCTCTATCAGCTTATCCCACTCCTTGATAGAATACTCGGAATTTCCTATTAAGTATTTCGGCGGTCCGTTTTTAATTCTGTCCTCAATATATTCGTAGAATTTAAGCAAAGCTTCCTCGAAAGTCAGTTCCTCCAATTCCTTTTCACCGTCTGCTTCCTCTTCGCTTATCTTTGCTTCCCATGCCTCCAGCGCTGCCTGCCCGATAGGGTCTGTCGTATCTTTATCCAGCTTATCCATATTCACTTCATAGCCGTTTACCGTGCCGTCGTCATTTTTCCGCTCTATGTAGACGCTGCGTTTATCCACATTCACCTGCGCCATCAGGCGGAATCCCTCTGCGGCATACACTTTCATATAGTCGCTCTCCTGATAGATAATGCCGCGCGCCTCACACTCCGAAACAACGCTTGCCGCCGCGTTTTCACTTTCATATACACCCGCCGCCCTGGAAGCCGCACCTGTATAAGGATATCCTGCTGCCGCTGGCGCGCCCGCCGTTTTGGAAACTGCCGCGCTTTCCTTATTCTGTTCCGCTCCGGCTTTTTCGCTTAAATTTTCGGACAAACTTTCATAAAACCCGCTGCCGCCCGCTTTCGGATTTCCCTTTGCACTATTTGTTTTTTCGTAATAATTTTGTTTCCCGATTCCGTTTACGTTCATTTTCACACTATCCTCCATGATTTCTAACTATCAAGCGCTTTTTTCAATGCGTCCCTGCCGCGCTTTAAATTCGTTTTCACCGTATTCTCCGGTATGCCCAAAAGCCCTGCGATTTCCTTTACGGAATAATCCTCGTAGTAGAAAAAATACAGGCAGTCCCTATACTTTTCCGGCAGTTCCAGCACGCTCCAGAGCGTCTCGTCCGCTTTCATAAGGGGCAGTTGAAAATGCTCTTTTTCCGCGTCCGGTATCTTGTCGATACTGACGGTCGTGCTGTGCCATTTGCTTTTTATAATATCTTTGCAGATATTGATTGTCGTACGGATAAACCATGCCCTTTCATGTTCTTTATCCTCAAACTGCGGCTGATATTTCAGCAGTCTTACGAATACTTCCTGCACCACGTCCTCTGCATCCGCATGGGATTTCATCTGCATAAAAGCCACACGGTATACAAGAGAATACTGTTCTTTGAAATATGTCTCAAATACTTGTCTTGTCATATTTATCTTCTCATGCCATCTGCCCTGTCCAAACTTTCGTTATGGCTCTGCCTATCCCTTTCACTAATAATACGAATGAAACAGGAAAAAAGTTTCAACTATCTAAAAAAAATTTTATTTTATCGTATCAATCTTTGTCCCAAAGAGCGCGCACGCCTCTATCCTTTTACGGAAATTCTCCACATCGCCCGTATTTTCTCTTTCCGTCTTGGCTTCCTCCCAGTCGTCAAAGCGGCATATATAAACGGATATCGTAGAAATATCATGCCCCGCCGTCACATAGACGTCATTGTCTCCGCCAAATTTGATTTCTTCTCCGTCCGCATCAAAAACTACCGTCCACATGGCCTCCGTTGTCTTTTCTATGGTATTTAACGTCAATTCCATCGTGGATATTTCGATGCTCTCGATGCCAAATCCCGCCTCATTGACCTCATTTACAGAAATGACTTTCGCCACGCTGTCCGTCTGCGTTATCGGAATCGTAAAACGAAAACTTCCGTCCTGAATCCAGTGCTGGTATACATTGGGGTAGCCTACCCACTCTTTCGGCAGACTGCTACGATATGCTGCAAATTCTTCATCCGACATGGAAGCCAGTTCTTCCTCGCTCTTCATTCCCTCCGGACGGGTCGTATTTTTTAATGTGCCAATAATCTGCGTTATCTCCAATGTCATGTCAAAAGAATCCGGTATCTCGTAATAGTCAAACCATTCATTCCGTGTCAGGTTGTTGATTTCAGGATATTCCTCTCCTTTTTCGTCCGCTTCCTCAATCGCTTTATGATATCTGCTGTCGTCTACGGAGATTTCCGAATAATCAATCCGCATGATACCGATAAAAGTGTGGGCATCCTCAAATTTCCCCTCTATTCTTCTTCGGGTCATAATCTGCTCCGGACGGAAAGGATAATCCTCCTTTGTCCGCACATCAAGCCACTGTGTACCGCTTTCCACAAACGCCGCCATCTCTGGAAACTCCTGCGTATTTTCAATACGGATGCCGATAAAAATCGCCTGATTGGAAACATATTCTTCCTCTAATGTGACGGTAATATCCCCCTGCGTCACCTGATATGGCTGATTGCTTTCCGCCTCTATGCTTTCCGTTTTTACACTGTCCGCTTCCTCTTGGTTGGAAACTTTCATTTTCTCTTCCTGTAAAATTTCTGCTTCTTCTTTATATAAAGTTTCCGCTTTCTCCTCCGGAATTTCTCCGAACCGAAATACATCCGCCACTTTGGCAAACAAACTTCCCACTATCGGCAGCTCGCTTGCCATAACAGGATTCATGACGCAGAATGTAAATGATAATAAAATTACCGCCGCCACGCTGCCAAGCCCTATAAAAAACTTTGTTTTCTTATGGGCGCGCGCTCTTTTTCCTGCCGTTTCCTTATCCTGTTTTCTAATGATGGCATATGCCTGTTCTATCTTACTATCAATAATATCACTATCTGTCAATTCTGTACCTAATATTTCATATAATATATCATCGGCAATATTCTGTTTCATCTTAACACCTTTCCTTTCTCTAAGTATCTGTATATTATCCATTCTGCAACTCCACGCGGAGTTTTTCCCTGCCCCTGCGCAGTCTGCTCTTTACGGTGTTTTCTTTCATATTTAAAATCTTTGCTATTTCGCTTATCGTGAAGCGTTCTCCGAAATGTAACTGAAAAATAACCCTGTTTTCCTCCGGCAGACTCAGTAAGAGTTCCCGAAATTCTATGTCCGTTTCCGGCATATCTTTCCTGACGGCGTCCGGTGCATATCCCTGTTCCAGACTCACCTTTCTTTTATTGCCCCGCCAGATTTTCGTACAATGGTTAATCAGGATTCTAACAAGCCATGTTTTAAAATACTCCGCTTTTTTTAACTCTCCTATATGTTCGTAAGCCGACAGAATCGTATCCTGAATGGCGTCGGCGGCGTCCTCTTCATTGCCCAGATAGCCAAGCGCCACTCTTTTCAGCGTCATCCGGCATTCTTCTATTAAGGCAATAAAACTTTCCGCATCGCCTTGTTTTGCCTTTTTTACCAGCGTTTCCATCTCATCCCTCCTAGGTATCTTTTGTGATATAAGTGTAAGCGCTTTTCCTTATGCTTATTAGATGATGCAGGGCGGGGGTTTGGGTGCAGGGGGATTATAAATTATGGGAATATTATAAATGATATGGGGGAAGAGATTTTAGAAGATTAGATTTTGAACTCAATGAATCCAAAATTTAATCTTTTTTCATTTCCGTGATATTTTCTTCCTCTACTTTAGCAGATTTCAAGGCTTGGTATTCCCGATTCAATTCACACAATAATTCATCTTCACTCGGCAGATATAATTTATATTTTGAAGCAAAAATCTGTGTTTCATTCTCAGGTAACGTATATTTAACCACAGATTCACTTTTATCTGCACATAATATAATACCAATCGGCGGATTATCCCCTTCGTTCATAAGTTCTCGTTCATAATAATGAACATACATCTGCATCTGCCCTAAATCCTGATGCGTTAAGTCTCCAACTTTTAAATCTATCAGAACAAAACATTTCAAAATATAATTATAAAATACAAGGTCAATTCTAAAATGCCGCCCATCAAATGTAATACGTTTCTGTCTAGCCACAAAAGAAAATCCTCTTCCAAGCTCTAAAAGGAATTTTTGCAAATGCGTAATCAATGCCTGTTCTAAATCACTTTCATAGAAATCATCATTTGAACTCAAACCAAGAAATTCCAGAACATATGGGTCACGGATAATGTCTTCTGGTTTCTTAGCAGGCTCCAACGTCTGAATTTCTGCTGCAACCTGTTCTTTTTTGTTACTGGATAATAACCTTTCATAAAAAAAAGAATTTATCTGTCTTTCAAGTTGTCTGGTACTCCATTGCGCTTTTATGGCTTCCTGCATATAAAATTCTCGTGCATTATCATTTTCCACACGCATCAAAAGTCGATAATGAGTCCAACTCAATTCGCTACGCAGTGCGTAGCCATTTGGAAAAGTTAAATAGAATTGCCGCATATTTTTCAAATTAGCAACGGTAAATCCTTTTCCAAAATCCTGCGTCATCTGTTTTGACAATTCCGTTAATAAACCTGACCCATACTCCGCTTTTTCATTACCGCCCTGTTCTTCAATGATTGATTTTCCTATATTCCAATAGGCTTCAACCATTGCAAAATTAGCTGTTTGATAAACTTTATTTCTTGCCGAAGTTAAAATCTCTTTAATTTCCCTATAAAAAGATGCGTTCATTCTATCAAAGCCATCCTTTCATTATATTTTCTGCTTCATAGTATATCACACTTTTCACTATTTCCCTATTAAAAAATTACTTTCCCGCCGCTTCTCCCGCTTTCCACGTTTCGCTTGGCGTGCAGTTCCATGTAATTTTCTTTCCATCCGAATACGCTACAATACTGCCCTGCTCGTCGGTGCGAAATACTTTTATGCCCATGCTTCTTAATGTATTTAAAGTCTGGGCATGCGGATGTCCATAGTCATTTCCCTCCGCACAACTAATGACTGCCCAAGCGGGATTGACTGCATCTAAAAATGCTTGCGAAGATGAAGTTCTTGAACCATGATGACCGACTTGATATACATCCGCCGAAACCGAAAGACCATTATTTAAAATATCGCTTTCCGCTTCTTCCTCCGCATCACCCGAAAAAAGGAATTTATTATCGCCATTTTGTAAAAGAAACGCTATCGACGCGTTATTAGGGGAATCATAAGTTTCATTCGGCGCCAGTATGATAAACTGTGCGTCTCCCAGCGCATAAGAATCTCCAACTTTGGGAGTCAAATAAGAAAGTCCTTTTTCATCTAAAGCCTGTATTAATTTCCGATAAGTCTTATTATCTTTTTCATAGTTGGACATAAAAACCGTGTCAATCTGAAATTTCGTAATGATAACCGGAGCCGCCCCGATATGGTCTGCGTCAGGATGTGTCAGTATCAAATAATCTAACTTTGTGATTCCCTGTTTTTGCAGATAATTCTGCACGGTCGTTCCCTGAGTATCGTCTCCGGTATCAATCAACATGGCGCTGTCGCCGCATTTTACCAGTGTACAGTCTCCCTGCCCTACGTCTATGAAATGTACTTCCATATTAGAAGCCTGATTGAAAGTCAGTGCCGTCTGCTGCGAAATTACAGGCATTTCGACATTATCTGTTAAAACAACATAAAGCAATGCGATTATCACGGCAGCCGCCGCATAACGAAAGCGTCTGCCTTTTTTTCTGCCACGCAAAAAGCGTTTATAATGTTTGGGGGCTTTTTTCTTCATGGTTGCTCCTGTTTATGCGCTACAATAATTTTCCTGAATCAATATCAACTAATGATATCACAGTTTCACCATCTTCTACAAAAGTTCCCTTACTGATATCTAAAGAATCAATTTCTGAAGGCGCAGGAATTTCCATTCCATCATCCTCCATTGAGACACATTTCAATTCTATGGCGTCCCTAGCCATTTCTATAGCGTCCGCCATGTCCTTTCCCTCTGTCAAGATTTCTAAATCCGGCACTTCTACTAGTATAATAGTGTTAGTCTTTGTAAAAAGCACAGGATACACATTTTTCATTCTAATCTCTCCCTAAACAAATCCAGAGTCAAGAAAAACCTTGCCCCTGAATAATACCTATCTGCTTCTTAAACTTTTATATGCCTCTTTCCCAATGGATTCCTGTACGGAAAGATAAAACTGCTTGTCCTCAAATAATTTGGAAAAAGCTTTCATCTGCTCGACATAACAGTTTTGCGCCACCTGTTTAAAAATCTCCGGGAAAATGGAACGGTTGAAAACTTCTTCGTCATTTTTCTTCGCCTGCATCTCAATTTTTTCATTATACTTGATACATCTATGATAAAGCTGCTCGACAATGACCCTGTCGCTCTCAAGAAAAATGCCCTGATACTTATCGTTAATCTTATGAATAATGGTATCTAATAACTCATCCTTATTGTCCTCTTTCCCTGAAACCCGCAGAGACTTAGGATTTTGCAGCGTTGACATTTCCACTGTGGGATTTAAAGAAATATCTCCTTTAAAAGTCTGCTCTAATTTATAAAATTCCAGCTTTAATTTATCTTCCAAATCCACTGATTTTGCATCTGCTGCAGGCGGTAACATCTTTTCCAAATACTGTGTGAAATTGTATTCTTTCTGCAAAGATATATCAAACATTCTGGATATCTGCGTGATATAGGAATACCACTTATTAAAGTTATGAATTATCTTCTTATATTCAAACCTTTTTTCTTCTTCTAATTCTTTATATCTGTTTACAATAGGCGTCAGCACACCCGCCATTTTCCCCAAATCAGTATCGTTTTGCGGAGATTTTTTAAAAAGGATTTTCAACAGTTTTTCTATGTCATCATCATTATATAAACTATAACTTCTAAGCATAGTCCTGGTATCATAAATCAAATTGACATTGATTTCCTGGTCTAATTGTGTACACTCAAAATATGGTTCAAAAGCCGCTTTGATTTCCTCCGCCGTATTTACAAAATCCAAAACAAACGTATCGTTTTTCCCCGGATGGGTTCTGTTAAGCCTTGATAAAGTCTGTACCGCTTTTACCCCTTTTAACTTTTTATCAACAAACATCGTATGAAGCAAAGGCTCGTCGAAACCTGTCTGGTATTTTTCCGCCACAATCAACATTGCATACTCGTCCTTATTAAATTCAGCGGGCAGCTGGCTCTCTTTGATTGTCGTGCCATCTTTCCGTTTATTCATCCCCTCTTCCGTATATTCCTCTTCTCCATCTTTTACAACACCGGAAAAGGCAACCAAAATCTCTAAATCATCATAGCCTTTTAATTCCATATATCTTTTAAATTCATGGTAATACCTGATAGCATGCAATCTGGAAGCAGTCACTACCATTGCTTTCGCATTACCATTAATTTTATTCCTTGTGACGCTTTTGAATGTTTCAATGATAATCGCCGTTTTTTGCTGCAAATTATGCGGATGCAAAGATTCATACCTTTGCACAGCCTTTAATGCCTTCGTAGCGGGAACTTCCGGATTTCCCGGCGTATTTTTTGCAATCTTGTAACAGTTCTTGTATGTCATATAATTTTTTAATACATCAAGAATAAAGCCCTCTTCAATCGCCTGTTTCATACTGTAGATATGAAACGCCCTGAATTTACCGTTAGGAAGCTTTTCACCAAACAATTCTAATGTGGATTCTTTCGGAGTAGCGGTAAAAGCAAAGAATGAAAGATTTTTGTGTCTGCCATGTGTAAGCATCTGCTCCACCAGCTTATCTTCATCATCTTTGATTTCTTCTTCCTCTTTTTCCTCTATCTCGGCAAATTCTTTTAATGCCTCCTCTGTATCGGCAAGCGCTGCTTTCAATTTTTGCGCTGACCTTCCCGATTGGGAATTATGGGCTTCATCTACAATAATAGCAAACCGCTTATCAGTCGTATCATTAATTTCATCATATATGTAAGGGAACTTTTGTAATGTGGTAATGATGATCTTTTTTCCATCATTAATAGCCTGTTTCAAATCAGAAGAATGTTTTTCATCATCTATTTTTTCCACAGTACCCATAATATGGTCAAATCCAAAAATCGTATTCTGCGTCTGCCTGTCCAAAACAGTTCTGTCATTGATAACAATGACGGACGTAAAAACAGGTTTATCATTTTTATCATGCAGTTCCGATAATTCATATGCTAACCATGCAATCGAGTTACTCTTTCCAGAACCCGCACTATGCTGAATCAGGTAGTTTTTACCTGACCCATTTTCTTTCACGTCCGCAATCAATTTAGTGACAACGTCTAACTGATGATATCTTGGGAAAATAAGTTTAGTGCTTTTCTTTTTCGTCTCTACTCCATTTTTATAAACAACTTTTTCCTCTTCCACTCTCTGTATAAACTTATGTATCAATTCCAACAGATTATCTTTTGTAAGTACCTTTTCCCACAGATAAGACGTTGTATATCCATTGGGATTTTCCGGATTGCCTGACCCACCGACTTCTCCGGCTCCATTAGAACCCTGATTAAACGGAAGAAAAGAGGTTTCTTTCCCTGCTAATTTCGTCGTCATGGCAATTTCGTTTAAATCCACCGCAAAATAAACTAAAAATCTTTTATCAAACTGAAAACACAACTCCCTCGGGTTTCTATCATACATAAACTGCTTTTTTGCATTCGCAACAGACTGTCCTGTCAACTGATTTTTCAGTTCCAATGCCACAACCGGAATGCCATTTACGGAAAGCACGATATCAATACTGTTTTCATTCTGCGCAGAATATTTAAACTGCCTCGTACAGGTAACAATATTGCTATTGTAATCATCCATAACCTGTTGGCTCAAATGATTATTTTCTTTAAAAGCGACAATTTCAATCTTAGCCCCTCTGTCCTCAAAGCCATGCCTTAACACATGCAAAAGTCCGAAAGTATCAACGCTTTCCTGAAATCTTTTATAGAACTTCTTTTCCGCATCCGTTCCATAATTTCTTTCGTATTTCTGCCACTGTTTCGGCTGTGTTTTCTTCACAAATGCAATCAGCTTTGGTAAATCAATCGCTTTTTCCCTGTCATAAGTTTTTAAGTCTCCCTTAGTGAAGCCGCCCTGAGAGAGCATATAACTTTCTATGTCGGATTCAAATCGTTTTTCTTTTGTGTCCATAATTGTTCCTTTCTGGTTTTTTACTTCTCCAACCAACTTAACCATATCCTAACCATTTTGGTCAGGATATGGTTAAGATAATTTCTTCTCAAATTTCCTATCTGCGCACTTTAAACCCATACTCCTTCTTCAATCTTTCAAAAATCTCAAAAGCCACCGGACAAATCTCTATCACATCTAATACACTCAGCAAACTTGACAATCTCTCTGGCTGATTGGTATACGGATATTTTTTACAGCTATCCGGTTTACAATCTCCCAATTTACAATTTCCATCTTCCTGCAAAAAATCGCATGGTATATGCTTAGTCTGATAGTTCATGCTATACTCTTCTTTTTCCAAATAGGCATCAATAAACTGATTCGGCGCAATCCCTAAATACTGCGCATCCCTATTAATATCTTCTGCCGGAATACTTCCTTGATACATCTTGCAGCAATTTCTGCATTTACTGCAATCATAATTCACAAATAGCTCCTTATGTAATTGCAAAAACTGCCTGTCCAATTCATTTTCATCCGCATGACCTTTCAAGTAGGTGCGGAATTTAAAATTTTCCTTTTCTCTCTTCTTGGCTTCCGCTTTCACTTTTTCTGGTTGTATCATTTGATTTCCTCACTATTTCCTTTCCTCATATAATGCGGCACATTTATAACTCTACAAACTTATATCTGCCAACTCCTACTCCTGCTACTTTCTTTATCACTTTTGCTGCTTTCATCGCATTCATAACATTTGTTGCTTTCGATTTGGAACAGTTTAGCCATTCCATTATATTTGCCTGTCCAAACGGCACAACAATATTGCAGACTTCATATACTTTTGCAATATATTCTATATATTTTTCTGTGATTCCTGCATCCATACATACAGGAATATATTTTTCAAAAGTATTGCTTACTTTTGAAGCACTACTGCTTGTTTTTTCAGAGGCACTGCCTACTTTTGAAGCACTACTGCCTGTTTTTTCAGAGGCACTGCCTACTTTTGAGGCACTACTGCCTGTTTTTTCAGAGGCACTGCTTACTTTTGAAGCACTACTGCCTGTTTTTTCAGAGGCACTGCTTACTTTTCTAAAAATTGTAACCTTAAATCCGTTTCCACATTCTTCTAACAGCGGCGTCCCTAATCCATATTCCTTACACCGACTGATAATTCTCGGAATACCGGTTCCCCATGCCTCTATCATGTGCATATAATGAAATGCCTCCGCAATAGCTTCATTTCTGCAAGTTGATTTTCCCATTTTCGCAGTTTCCAAATCCAATCCGTTATAAAGCATTCCCGGCGATAACACCTCTAATCTGTCATCAAAAATACTCACTTGAATACAGGATTTATCCAAATAACTTCTGTGTATAACAGCATTAGCAATCATTTCCCTAATTGCCGATATCGGGAGTTCATACGCATCACTTCTATATATTCCGTCAATATCTGCCCCCATATCAATATGCCTTAAAACAAATTGATAAGCTTCTTCTATTTGCTCATAGATAGGCTCGCTAAATTCTTTCTTATCAATAAACACATCCCTTGTTATTCCCTTAAACAGTGCACATTGTATTTTCGCATATTTATTTTTATTATCAGTCAAAAGGTCAAAGGCATGTGTTGGATAAAGAGTTCTTCCCACTCTGCACAAAATCCCAAAATCTTCCAATTTTTCCGGCGTCATTTCTTTTATTGCCGTTTTCTCATCTTCCGTTTTACAGGAATCAATAGCAATCTGTTTCATTTTTTGGCATAAATCCAAAGTTTTCTTTTCGTTATATTCCTGTCCTATCTCCTGCAGGGAATCATAAGAAATATTTTGACCTTCCAACTCCAATTCCTGTATTTTTCTTGCATCAGCCGGTCTGCTTGTTCCATTAATTCTGATATAGGCGCTGCTCTCTTTTCCCTTACTGGCAATATAATACGGTCTGAATTTTCCCGGAACTATATCTATCACAAGCAATGTTTTATCTTCCAGCGTATGAATAGAAATATCCGGTTCTATTTGCGGTGTACAGGCATCCGAAATCATATTAGATATAGAATCTGATAATTTAAACGGACTAACATCACCAATCCCATAAACCATATTTGTCTCTTCTTCGATTCCAAGAATGACTTTTCCGCCTGTGCTATTGGAAAAGGCAATAATATCTTTCAGAAATCTCTCGTGATTACTTGGAATTTCTCTTTTAAATTCTATATTTTTGCCCTCGCCGAAGTATTCTTTTTGAATCATAGTATTACCTCTTTCTTTCCTGTAACATACTCATAAATAAGCGACTTTTTATAATTTTCCAAATCAGCAAGTAATTTTTCTTTCTTTGCAATCAACTTGTCTATTTCGGAAGATTTTTCATCAAGATATCTTGCAATTTCTCTCTGCTCTTCTAACGGAGGATTAGGAACTTTTATCCTTAACAATTCTTCTGGATAAGTTCTCCATCTCGTAAGCATAATTCCATGTCCATACTTATAACAATCACCATTAAAGCATGTATGCCTAAAGTATTCATTATAATAAGTTTTTACCACAAGAGTATCTTCTTTCGCCCTATATACATCATAATCAGGACTTGTTACACCTTCGTAATCAGAATAGCCAATCGCTCCCATCCATGCTAATAATTTATTAACTATAACATCATCTTTTTTTACAATTTTATAGTTTAATACTGTTGCCGCTTTATTTCCCCTTTCCTCTAATTCACTTCTCGGTTTCACTCCTAAAGAAGTATAAAGAGACAATAAACAGGCATTGGGATTATTATTTCTTTCATCCACTATTTCAAATAATCTTTGTATTCTAACATAATCCCAATGAACAGGAATCTTTCCAATCCATTCGCTATCTGTCTCTTTCATCTCCACATCAGGATTTAATCCCTTTGTCACAGCATCAGTAATAATCGCCTGTTTATATTTTTTATAATCTTCAATCGTTTCTTTGGTCTTTGCAATAACAGAATCAATTTCTTCAACCTTTTTATCAAGAAAATCAATAACCTTCCGCTGCTCATCTATTTTGGTAATTGGAATAGACAAATTCATATATTTATCTGCTCCAATATTCTGAATGGTCGATTGGATAAAAATATAGTTTTTCCACAAATCATACCCTGCCGAAAGCGTGTAATAATAAACAAATTTAGGAATAGCTTCTTCCCTATTTAAAATTGCTCTAATCAAATATCCTGCAAATGCGCTTCTTCCATATTCTAATCTATATAAAAATGTTTTTCCTACGGTTGCACCACTTCTTGCAAACAAAATATCATTATCATTTAAAATATAATTTTTTGCCATTTGTTCTGTTAATGATAATTTATTTACTATCTTTAAATTATTATTACCATCAATATCCGTAATTCTAATGTATCTAGGTAAATCTTCATCATACTCTATACCACTCTCATTTGCTCCATACTGCATTGGACATTCCAATAAATATTTTAATTTTCTAACTTCCCACCCCTCCGGAATCTCCCCAATCCATTCCACACCGGAGTCTTTCATCTGTCTTGCCATTACGCAGTACCCCCTTTACCAAACAATTTCTCTAAAGAGGTCATAATCTCTTTTTCATGCGCTGTGATTCTTTCTGCAATCACTTCCGCTTTTTCCGGCGCTTCATACTTATAGAAATATCTTGTAAAGGGAATCTCATAACCGACTTTCGTTTTGGATTTTTCAATCCATGCTTCAGGATTATAGGGTTTTACCTCTCTTGCAAAATAGCTGTCAATATCTTCTATCAGCGGAACATTCTCAAAATCCCTTTTTGACGCGTCTGCCACAGGCTGATTTTTCTTGCCTTTTGTAATCGGTTTTCCGTCCTCATCATAAGCAGGACTTTCAATCTGGATTCTATTAAATCCAAAATCCTCATTATTGAAAATCTTGCTTTCACAAACCTTGCCGTCTAGTTCATATACTTTGTTTTTAAACTCTCCATAAGCAGTTACGATAATTTCCCTGCATTCTTCCGTAATGTCATTCCTTTTGCTGCCGATATTTTTTCTTCTTGATACTACCATTTTAGAGGCGTCAATAAGCTGTACTTTTCCTTGTCTCTTCTCCGGTTTATTCTTAGAAATAATCCAAATATATGTAGTAATGCCCGTATTATAAAAGACGTCCGTTGATAGCTGAACGATTGCATCCAGCCAGTCATTTTCAATCATATATCTTCTAATTTCCGATTCTCCTGATTCCGCCGCACCGGTAAATAAAGAAGAACCATTATGGATAATAGCCATTCTTCCATCCTCTTTCAGCTTGGCAATGCCATTCAAATCAAAAAGCATCTGCCCATCGCTAATCTTAGGCAGGCCAACGGAAAATCTTCCTAAGTCGCCAAGCTGCGCCTCTGCTTCTACCGCATTTTTTTCTACTTTCCATTCAATGCCAAACGGCGGATTACTGATAATATAATCGAAGGTATAGCCTTTGAATTTATCGTCTGACAAAGTATTCCCTTGACGCATATTGTCACTGTTGCCGCCGCGAATCAACATATCGGCTTTTGCGATTGCAAATGTCTCCGGATTTAATTCCTGCCCGAACACTTTTACATCCGCTTCCGCATCCAGTTCCAAAAGCCTTTCCGTCATACAGGTAAGCATCTGACTTGTACCCATAGTCATATCATAAACAGTCTTTGCCACACCCTCTTCTATCATCGTGTCTTTATCTTCTGCAATAAGCAAGTCCGTCATCAGGTAAATAATGTCTCTTGATGTAAAATGCGCTCCTGCCTGTTCGTCATAAGATTCTGAAAATCTGCGAACCAAATCTTCAAAGATGTAGCCCATATCAACAGCGGTAATCTTATCCGCTCCCATATATGCCGCCGGTTTATTAAATGCTTCGATAATCAGAAACAGCATCCCGTTATTTGCAAGTTTGGTAATCTCTCTGTCAAACTCGAAATTTTCAATAATATCCTGCACATTATCAGAAAAGCCATTAAGATATTCCCTGAAATTCTTCTCAATATGCGTAGCGTCATTACATAATTTTTGAAAATCAAATGGACTGATATTGTAAAACTTATATCCCGACGCCGTTTCCAAAAATCCGTCAATCACTTCCAAATGTTTTACTTTTTCATAAGTATCCCAGACTGCCTGTCTGGTCGGCGCAAGCACATCATTGAATCTTTTGATGACGCACATGGGGAGAATGACTTTTCCATATTCGTGCGGCTTATAATATTCTCTGATTAAATCCGCAATAGCCCAAATCAGATTGGACTTCTCCTGTATATTGGTCGTTGTTTGGTTGTGTAACTCCGGCATTTTGACTTTCTCCTTTTCGTTCTTTTTGAGTGCGGCTATCCTTTTTTAGGAATCGGTGTAATAGAAAGCGTATAGCCCAATGGCGCCAATATCTTAAATAATGTATCAATTTGCGGCGTTGATTTCATACTCTCCATCCTTGCAATAGCGGGCTGCTTTACTCCACATAATCTTGCAAGCTCTCTTTGCGATAGTCCTTTTTCCTCTCTTGCTTCTATCATTTTTCCAATTAAAGCTACCTGAAAATTAATCTGTTCTCTCTCCGCGTCGGTTACTCTTTCTTCATCCGCCATGTATTCAGCAAAAGTATTAACTTCTCTTTTCATCATACTCTCTTTTCTCCCCCATCACAACAACGGCGCAACCACCTTCGCCAAATATCCTATCAGCTTCAACGTCCACTTTTCCTTGCGCAGCGTCTCCGTCGAAACCTGGCGGCACTTGGCAAGCGTAGCCTGAAAGTCTTTTTCGATTTCGGGAACGCAGTCCGTATCATACATATAAGTAGCGCATTCAAAATGATGATACAGACTACGGTAATCCAGATTAATCGTTCCGACAACCGCTTCCCTCGTATCGCTGACACACACTTTTGCATGGACAAAGCCCGGTGTATATTCATAAATTTTCACTCCGGATTGTAACAGCGATTTATAATGCGTTTTCGCCAGCGCATAAGGCACCGTTTTATCCGGAATGCCCGGCAATATCAATGCCACTTCCACTCCTCTTTCCGCCGCGAATTTTAGTGCCGCCGCTAATTCTTCATCCAGAATCAGATACGGCGTCATGATATGCACATACTCCAAAGAACGGTTGAGAATATCCATATATACTCTCTCACCCAGCTTATCATCATCCAAAGGACAGTCGCCGTAAGGAATCACATAGCCTTTTGCATTTTCCACAGGAAATGACGGATAGGAAAGGAAGCGCGCCGATTCCTCTTCCTTTTCATCGATGCCCCACATCTGCAGAAACATCAGCGTGAAACTTTTGACCGCTTCGCCCTTTATCATAACGGCGGTATCTTTCCAATGCCCGAATTTCTCTTTTCGGTTAATATATTCATCCGCAAGATTGACCCCGCCATTGAACGCCGTATGCCCGTCAATGACAAGGATTTTTCTATGGTCTCTATAATTATAGTGCGTAGAAACAAAAGGCGACACATGCGCAAACACCTTGCAACGAATCCCCAGTGCCTTTAAACGTTTGGGGTAGTCTCGCGGCAATAAGGCAAACTCGCAGGTTCCGTCATACATAACGCGTACATCCACGCCCTCTGCGGCTTTGCGCGCAAGTATCTCCAATATTTTACCCCACATAAAGCCCTCATCCACAATAAAATATTCCATGAAAATAAAATGCTTTGCCTCTTCCAGCTGCTTTAACATCTCTTCAAATTTCTTCTCCCCCAGCGGGAAAAAAGTAACAGATGTCTTATCATACACCGGATGGCAGCCGCTTCTGTGCATATAGTGCGCCAAAGCCGCCGCCCCTTTGTTTTCTGCGGACAGTCTGTCCATGACTTCATTAGACTGCGGGATACGCTCTTTTGTCTCCGTAATGATATGATTGACGCGGTCTTTGAGGGCGCGGTGTCCGATATCGCTTTGCGTATATAAAAATAAAAGAATGCCAAACACAGGCAGCAGCATAATGACAATCAGCCATGTGACTTTTGCCGTGGAATTGATTTTACTATTAAGCAGATAAATTACCATGACAAAACTGAACAATATCGTACCGCCAAAAAAATGTGGCAAAAACTGTTCAAACCATCGAAAGATACTAAAAAGAATCAAAATCTGTATGACAAGCATCAGTAAAATCAGTCCAAATCGACTGAATATGGCGTGTATAATGCCTTTCTGTCCTTTTTTTAACAGGGTAAGCCCCTTGTCCTTGTAATCCTGTGTCTGCATAACTATTTCTCCTTTGCATTCCTTTTTCTGCTATGTTATTATCATTTCATAAAGTTTTTATAATTCTTTTTACTGCTATTATACAATAAATATACGAAAAGGAAAAATACAAATGATTACATTCAATAACGATACGGAAAAAATAGAATTTTTAAGAAAATACAGACTGCTTTCGGAAACTTCCGGCGACCTGTCGGGTTTTTATTATTATAAACCGGAAAGCAACTCCCCGACTGCCTGCGAAATAATCGGATATGACTGCGCTTTTGAAACCTGGGCGGCTATTGCCGTTACAGCGGACAACGAAACGTATATCGTACACTCCGATTATCTTTCCGACATGAAAAAAAGAGGGCGCACGTTCCATAAAGCCCCCGCTTCCAAGACTCCCCGGCAGCCGCGTAAAACCAGCGCCGCCCCTTATATTGTTTTTGATTTGGAAACTACCGGATTAAATTATAAGCAGGATGAAATCATAGAAATTGCCGCCGTCAAATATAACGGCGAAGAAGTAACCACGTTCAATAAGCTGGTGAAACCTGCATCTATCGTACCCGAAAATATCACCAGACTCACCGGCATCACAAACGAAATGTTACAAGACGCCGCTTCTATCGAAACCGTACTGCCGGAATTTCTGCAATTTATTGGCAGCTGCAAGCTTGTCGGGCATAATATAAAGACGTTTGACATTCTTTTTCTCAATAGAGCCTGTCAAAACCTCGGACTGCCCGCAGTCAAAAACAAGACTGTTGACACCCTAACGCTTGCCAGAAAATCTCTGCCCGGTCTTGCCAACTACAAACTTGCCACACTCTGCGCGCATTACGGCATCGATGCCTCCGGCGCACACAGGGCTTTGGAAGACTGTTATATGTGTGGGGAGTGTTATTGCCGTCTTCTCGCAAAATGAAAATATTTTAATTTATAGATGCTTTTACTTTATATCGATGCCGCAGGGCATTTGCTAATGTCCAATCCCCGTATTCAACTTTCCCATCATTCTGTAAACGCCCAAGTACAATTCCCGGGTCACGTTGAATGAAATTGGCAAATGTCCTGATGGATTGTAAATCAAATCTGTTTGCATTTACAAAATCTCTATATTGTTCCGGTGGTATCAATGAATCTTCAGCGTATCTATCAGCATCATCTTCCTGCTCACCATTTTCCTTTTCAAAAGATATTCCGTAATCGCTATTCATAATATGCCCAATTTCATGAAAAAGAGTAAACCAAAATGTATCAGAATACAATCGACTGTCATTCACCATCAACATTACATTATTTCCTATTTTTTTAGTTGCTCCACTTATTTTTGAACCTGAAAGATTGGGCAAAATAACAAAAATCACTCCCGTCTTTTGAAACGCATCATATATAAGCGGGTAAAATTCTTCATGATTTCTGGTTAATGTCAAGGCATACTCAACAGCGTCTTGAAATTTACTTTTATTAAACTTCGGCGCAGCAATTTTCAATGCTTTATTAATTGCAATCTGCACCATGATATTGGCTTTTATAATATTTGATTCGGTTAATTCACCAGTAGAACTTCTAAAACTGACAGCCATATCACGTTTAGCAAAAACCGAAAGTGTTGCCACATTCAAAAACTTCCTAACCTGATTTATTTGTTCATCTATTTTTCTGGGCAAATCCGGTAATCCAAAATTATCTTTAAAATATTTATAATCCAAATTTGCAAATACCTTGCGCTCTTCTACAAGTTCATCCCCCAATCTAAATTCTGCAATCAATGAATCGTATGCACTTTGCAAATTAAGCCAATAGTCCACACTAGTTCCCATCATCCTTGATAATTTCATTGCTATATCAAGAGACAGATTTTGCTCTCCTCTTATTAAAAGGCTAAGATTTTTAGGGGTTGTATCCAATCTCTTGGCAAAATCTTCTTGCGTAAGTCCACTTGCATCAACAATCTCCTTAATGTAATATCCCGGATGAAATGCAATGCTGTCATTATATTCTATATAATTACTCATAGTGCTTGCTCACCTCCGTTATCTCTACGATTTTAACATTCCCGGCTATCTTATCAATATTGCAGGGGTTATATGGTCGCTCCATATCATCTAACGGTTGTAAAATAATTCTCCATGACTCTTTTCTTGATTTTACATCAATAGCAAAGTATCCTTCCCAATTTTTTCCTTTTCTATTTTTTAAAGAGTGAAAATGAAAAGTTGGTTGAACAACAATATCCTTCATGTTTTCTGCGTTCTCAAGCGCATTTATTCGTGCCAAGAGATTTCTGGTTAAAATCATATCTCCACCAAATAATTTTTTAGCCGCTTGTACACTCGTACATTGTAGTTTAACTTTATCTGATGCATATATCAGTTTCAAATGTTTCCTCCCCGCATGTCAAATTACCTATCAGGTAATTCAATTTTAACATCATATGACACTATTGTCAATGACCGTCATTTGAAAGAATACTAAAAACCGGGGCTAAGTCATTCCTGACTTTCCCCGGTCTTCTGTTTTTCTGCATTTTAATCCCACTTTATTACGTCATGGGAATTTGTTCCATTTTCCGTTCTGTTATCCTACACAATCCCCTGTGCCTTCATAGCCTCGGCTACTTTCAAGAATCCTGCGATATTCGCGCCTGCAACGTAGTTGCCTGCCATGCCATATTTCTTGGAAGCCTCGTCCAGATTGTGGAAGATATTTACCATAATTCCTTGCAACTTGGAATCCACTTCCTCGAATGTCCAGGAAAGTCTTTCGGAGTTCTGGCTCATCTCCAGTGCGGAAGTAGCAACGCCGCCTGCATTGGAAGCTTTACCCGGGCAGAACAGTACGCCGTTTTTCTGGAAATACTCTGTAGCGTCTAACGTAGTAGGCATATTTGCGCCCTCTGCCACTGCGAAACATCCGTTTGCAACAAGCGCTTTGGCATCTTCCAAATCCAGTTCGTTCTGTGTTGCGCAGGGAAGAGCAACATCACACTTCACTGTCCATACGCCATGTTCGCCATTTTTCTTCTCATGATACTGCGCGTTCGGTCTTGCTGCCGCATATTCCGTCAAACGTGCGCGTTTTACTTCTTTTACCTCTTTTAACAGTGCAACGTCGATTCCGTCCGGGTCATAAATCCAGCCTGTGGAATCGGAGCATGTAACAGGTTTTGCGCCCAACTGCTGTGCTTTCTGGATTGCGTAGATAGCAACATTTCCTGCTCCTGATACGGCAATCGTCTTACCTGCGATATCCTTGCCATTGCATTTTAACATTTCTGCCGTCAAATATAATAAACCGTATCCTGTCGCCTCGGTTCT
>JAMPCN010000045.1 GCA_023666125.1 Bacillus sp. (in: firmicutes)
GCAAATCTGATATTTGCGTCGCCCCGTCGCGAAAACGCTCCGGAATGGAGGATTATTATGATTAAAGCAGGGATTATCGGGGCGACCGGGTATGCGGGTGCGGAACTTGTCAGAATTTTGACGGCGCATAAGGATGTTGAAATTGTATGGTATGGTTCGAGAAGTTATATAGATAAGAAGTATGCGCAGGTCTATCAGAATATGTTTCAGATTGTGGATGCCGCGTGTATGGATGATAATATGGAAGAACTGGCGAATCAGGCGGACGTTATTTTTACTGCGACGCCGCAGGGGCTTTGCGCGTCACTGGTGAATGACGATATATTATCGAAAATAAAGATTGTGGATTTGAGTGCCGATTTTAGACTCAAAGACGTGGCGGTCTATGAAAAGTGGTACGGCATTGAGCATAAGTCGCCGCAGTATATAGAAGAGGCGGTGTACGGGCTGTGCGAATTAAACCGTGAGGATGTAAAAAAGGCAAGGCTCGTGGCAAATCCGGGCTGCTATACGACATGTTCTATTTTAACGGCTTATCCGTTGGTAAAAGAAGGGCTGATTGATGTTGATACGCTGATTATTGACGCCAAAAGCGGTACGTCGGGAGCAGGACGGGGCGCAAAAGTGCCGAACCTTTACTGTGAAGTCAATGAAAATATTAAGGCATACGGCGTGGCAGCCCACAGACATACGCCTGAAATCGAGGAACAGCTTGGTTATGCGGCGGGCAGGGTACTTACGCTTAACTTTACCCCGCATCTTGTACCGATGAACAGAGGCATTCTGGTAACGGAATACGCGACGCTTCTGCCGGTGAAAAAGGCGGATGGAAGCAGTGCGCTTCCGGATTATGGGCAGATTAAGGCGGTATATGATAAATATTATCAGAATGAAAAGTTTGTCCGCGTTCTGGAAAAAGGCGTCTGTCCGGAAACGAGATGGGTAGAGGGCAGCAATTATGTGGATATTAATTTTGTCATTGATGAAAGAACCGGGCGCATCATCATGATGGGCGCGCTGGATAACCTTGTAAAAGGCGCGGCGGGTCAGGCGGTGCAGAATATGAATCTGATGTTCGGACTGCCGGAGGACGAGGGACTGGAACTGGTTCCCGTATTCCCGTAAGCAAGGCTGAACATCAAAGATTTCAGTTATGAGTTTGCCGGTGCTTTCAGCATCATACAAACTTACAGGATGAGAAAGGCATGGTACGATTATGATAAGGGTAATGACGATAGCGGATTATGACGGCGTGCGCAGTCTTTGGATGACGATTAAAGGATTCGGCATCCGCAGTGTGGACGATTCAAGAGAGGGCGTGGAGGCGTTTTTAAAAAGAAACCCGACAACCAGCGTCGTCGCCATAGAGGATGGGAAAATCGTGGGTTCTATCTTATGCGGACACGATGGCAGAAGAGGCTGCCTTTATCATGTCTGTGTGGCAAAAGATTACAGAATGCGCGGTATCGGCAAAGAGATGGTTATATTCTGCATGAACGCTCTGAAAGCGGAACATATCAATAAAGTTTCCCTGATTGCCTTTACCAGAAACGATATCGGCAACGCCTTCTGGAAAAGAATAGGCTGGACAAAGCGGGAGGATTTGAATTATTATGATTTTACGCTGAATGAGGATAATATTACGGCGTTTATAGAGGAATAACATGGATGATTGCGGCACTTGGAATCGAATGTGTAGAGAAAAAAGTTTCTGCTTCGAGGTACGCTTTCACTTCGTTAAAAACGTAGCGGTACTAAGGATTTTGCGCCGTGGACGTCTCAAAATCCAAGTGCCGACGTTTTTAGAGAACCTTTCAGCAGAAATCTTTTTTCTCTGACTGTCCAATTTGAATTGCCGCAATCGCCTATAACTTTAGATAGATAATTGCGAAACAACATTCGTAACGTCTGGATAGGGTAACATATACAATCCATAAGCGGGTACTATGAGACCGTCGGTGGTTATATGCGGTGTTTTCGCATATTAGCACCGCTACGGTTGAACTGTAGCGAAAGCGACTCGTGTTGGATTGTATATGTTACCCACACAGAGTATGGAAAGTTTCACAATTATCTAAATAACCCTACACACGAAAGGAGCAGTTACCATGAATATCATAGAGGGCGGTGTTACCGCGGCGAAAGGATTTGAAGCGGCAGGCGTTGCAGCTGCCATTAAATATCAAAACAGAAAGGACATGGCGCTTATTTACAGTAAGACGCCGTGCATAGCGGCAGGCGTTTTTACAAGCAATATGGTGAAAGCGGCTCCTGTTTTATGGGATAAGGAGATTGTAGCGCATTCCCCCGCGGTACACGCGGTTGTCGCAAATGCGGGCATCGCCAATGCCTGTACCGGAAACGAGGGATATGAGTGCTGTAAAAAAACCGCCAAAGCGGCGGCGGACTGTTTACAGATTCCCGAGGATTCCGTGCTTGTGGCGTCTACCGGCGTTATCGGTATGCAGCTTCCGGTGGAAAAAATCGCGGCGGGTGTAAAGAAACTGGCGGAAACTAAAAAAGATACCATTGCCGCGGGGCAGCAGGCGGCGGAAGCGATTATGACGACCGATACCATATCCAAACAGGCGGCGGTCACGATAGAAATCGGCGGAAAAACAGTGACGCTTGGAGGTATGTGTAAGGGTTCCGGAATGATTCATCCGAATATGTGTACCATGCTCGGCTTTCTTACCTCGGATATCGCTATTTCTAAAGAACTGCTGCAAGAGGCGCTGCGCGAGGATATCAAAGACACCTTTAATATGATATCGGTGGATGGAGATACCTCCACAAACGATACGCTTGTTATTTTAACAAACGGCATGGCGGGCAATCCTGAGATTACCTCAAAGAATGAGGATTATGACAAATTCAGGGAGGCGCTTAACTACGTCAATACAACGCTGGCCAAGAAAATGGCGGGCGACGGAGAGGGCGCAACGGCATTATTTGAAGCCAAAGTCATTCATGCAAAGACGAAAGAGGACGCGCGGATATTGAGCCGTTCCGTGATTAGTTCCAATCTGACGAAAGCGGCAATTTTCGGGCGCGACGCCAATCTGGGCAGAGCTTTTTGCGCGCTTGGCTATTCGGGCGTGGAGTTTGACCCGAATCAGGTAGACCTTTATCTGGAAAATGATGAAAAGAGCCTGCCTGCCTATAAAAACGGCGTGATGTTAGACTACAGCGAAGAAGAAGCGACGCAGATTCTTTCCTCGCCGGAAGTCAGAATCCTGGCGGATATGAAATGTGGCAATGCCGAGGCGTCAGCTTGGGGTTGCGACCTTACCTTTGATTATGTTAAAATCAATGCGGACTACCGCAGTTAAAGTTTATGCTTATATAAGCTAAATGGATATGTGGGCAAAATCGGAAAGGAACCGGAATTGATGGAAAAAGAAATGAATAAAGTCCTGGAAAAGGCGGAAGTGTTGATTGAGGCGCTTCCCTATATCCAGAAGTTTAACAGAAAATATATCGTTGTTAAATACGGCGGCAGCGCCATGAGCAACGAAGAACTGCAAAAAAATGTCATCAAAGACGTGACGCTCTTAAAATTAGTAGGCTTTAAACCCATTATCGTCCATGGCGGCGGCAAGGAAATCAGCCGCTGGGTGGGAAAGGTCGGCAAGGAGGCGGAATTTGTAAACGGGCTTCGCGTCACGGACGCCGAGACGATGGAAATCGCTGAAATGGTATTAAATAAAGTCAATAAAAGCCTTGTCTCCATGGTGCAGGAACTCGGTGTGAAAGCCGTAGGCATCAGCGGCAAGGACGGCGGACTCTTAAAGGTGGAAAAGAAATATTCCGACGGGCAGGATATTGGATTTGTAGGGGATATCAAAGAGGTAAATCCGAAAGTGTTATTTGATTTAATCGAAAAGGATTTTCTCCCGATTGTTGCGCCAATCGGCATGGACGAGCATTTCCAGACCTATAATATTAATGCGGATGATGCGGCGTGTGCCGTGGCAAAGGCCGTAGGCGCGGAAAAACTGGCGTTTTTGACCGATATTGAGGGCTTATATAAGGATATCAACGACAAAGCATCCTTTATCTCCAGAATATCAACATCACAGGCGGACAAGCTGATAGAGGAGGGATTTATTGGCGGCGGTATGCTGCCGAAGTTAAATAATTGTACAAGCGCGATTAAAAACGGCGTAAACCGCGTACATATCTTAGACGGACGGATTCCGCACTGCCTTCTTTTGGAGATTTTCACCAAAAAAGGTATCGGTACGGCGATTGTAAAAGACGAAGATATTGACGTGATGGATTTGGAGTCATTTTAACATTAAAAAAGAATGCCTGCGGCAGTAAATGTGGCGGCAAAAGGAAAGGATATGGGTACGAATATGAAAATGCAGGAATATATTGATGAAGCGGAATCCGTGTTATTGCACACTTATAACCGGTACCGGATTGTATTTGACAGGGGAGAAGGCGTGTACCTTCGCGATATAGAAGGAAATAAATATCTGGATTTTGTGGCGGGTATTGCGGTTTTTGCACTGGGATATCAGAATAAAGAGTATAATGACGCTTTAAAAGCGCAGATTGACAAAGTTATTCATACGTCTAACTACTATTATAATGTGCCGGCGATTAGGGCGGCTAAGAAGTTAAAGGCAATTTCCGGCATGGACAGGGTATTTTTTACAAACAGCGGCGCGGAAGCTGTCGAGGGAGCGATTAAGGCGGCGCGAAAGTACGCATACTTAAAAGACGGCACGACAGACCATGAAATTATCGCAATGAACCATTCTTTTCACGGCAGGACGATGGGCGCGCTTTCCATTACCGGAAATCCGCACTACAGAAAGGCGTTTGAGCCGATGATTGGCAATATCAAATTTGCTGATTTGAATGATTTTGACAGCGTGCTGGCAAATGTAAATGAAAAAACATGCGCTATTATATTTGAGACAGTGCAGGGAGAGGGCGGTATCTACCCTGCTACGGAAGATTTTATGAGAAAGGTAAAAGCGCTGTGTGAAGAAAGGGATATTTTATTGATTCTGGATGAAATCCAATGCGGCATGGGGAGAACGGGCTATATGTTCGCATGGCAGAAGTATGGCATCAAGCCGGATATCATGACGACGGCCAAAGCGCTTGGCTGCGGCGTTCCGGTTGGGGCATTTTTAATGACGGAAAAAGTCGGTGAGAATTCCCTTACCGTGGGAGACCATGGAACGACTTACGGAGGCAATCCGTTTGTCTGTGCGGCGGTCTCTAAAGTAATTGAGTTATTTGAAAAAGAACAGGTAATTGAGAATGTGAATGAAGTCGCTCCGTATCTGGAAAAGAGGCTGGATGCGCTTGTGGAAAAATATGATAAGATTGAAACAAGGCGCGGCGTCGGACTGATGCAGGGGCTTGTGTTTAGCGAACCTGTAGGCGGGATTATTGATAAGGCGCTTACCAAAGGCCTTATTCTTATCAATGCGGGAACTAATATTATTCGTCTTGTTCCGCCGCTTGTCATTACCAAACAGCATGTAGATGAGATGATAAGCATTTTGGAGCAGTGTCTGTAAAATAGGAGAAAATGGAAGTGATTTTAAAAAAGAGAATTATCACAGTCTTGTTGATAGCGTGCGCGATTGGAGGCGTTTACGGTGTCAGTAAGAGCGGGCTTTTAGTGCATCAGGCAGATGAGCCGCAAGAGATAGATGAACCGCTTTTTGCCCATCGTGAGACATTGTATTTATGGTATACGGATGAAGCGTTGACGGAATATCTTAACAGCGTGGCGGTTTCCTATAACGATTATCAGGAAGAAACGCGTGTGATACCGGTATATACGTCCGGTTTGGAATATCTGGAGACCATCAATCAGGCGTCTTTGCAGACACAAGAGGTTCCGGATTTATATATTATAGGAAACGATTCACTGGAAAAGGCATATTTGGCAGGGCTTGCCTCGGAAATCAGGCTGCCGGATGCCGTGGCGTCATTGGATGGCTATTTCCCGGAATCATCCGTTCATGCGGTGACGTATCATGAAAAGCAGATTGGCTATCCGCTCTATTTTGAGACAAGCTCGTTTCTTTACAATAAGACATATTTAAAAGATTGGGCTTATGCGCAGATAGAGGCGCAGATGGATGAAGAGGCCGCCAATGAAGCGCAGGAAGCGTTGGAAAAAGACGGCCCGGAGGAAAATGCGGCGGATGGAGGGGAAAATGAAGCGGGCGTTCCGGATGAGAGCGAAGTAGAGGCGCGTGTGGAAGAAACGCTTCCAAAGACGATAGACGATATTTTATCTTTTGCCCAGGTATATGATACGCCGGAACAGGTAGAGGCTATTTTTAAATGGGATGTGTCCGATATCTTTTATAACTATTTCTTTGTCGGGAATTATATTGATGTAGGAGGCAGCGCGGGTGATGAAAGCGACTCCATCAATATCTATAATGAAAACGCTATCCGCTGTATGCGTGTTTACCAGAATTTGAACCAGTTTTTTTCGATTGATACGGAAGAAATCAGTTATGATGATATTTTGCAGGATTTTATCGACGGCAAGATTGTCTATACCGTTGTCACAACGGATGCTTTGGCTAAAATAGAGGAAGCGAAAGCGAACGGGGCGTTTCAATATGAATATGGAACCTCGGTTATACCGGATGTGAATGAAGAACTGATATCGAGGTCGTTATCCGTAACGCAGTGCGTCGTTGTCAACGGATATTCCACGCATAAGGATATGGCCAATGATTTTGCGGTTTATTTAGCCTGTTATAACGCCGATAATTTTTACGACAGGACGGGGAAGATGCCGGCTTGTAAAAATGTGGAATTTGCCAATCCCAATGTCGAAGCTTTTATAGAGGAATATGAAAAATCCATTCCCAACCCGAAAATGATAGAGACAAGCAATTACTGGGTAGAAATGGAGATTGCTTTCGCCAGAATCTGGGAAAGCAATGATGCGAATGCCGAGTTGAAAGCATTATCGGAGAAAATTATGACGCAGGTAAGAGGCGAGGCTTATACGGAAGAGTATATCGATGTGCCGGAGGAAAGCACAGAGGAAGACGAGTATAGCGAGGACTGGGAAGAGGAAGCGGAAAAAGAACCGGAGGACGGGAATGCCGGATAGGCGTATATTTTCCGGTGAAAAGGATATGATAGTACAAGATGGTTTTGGCTGTCTTGTACTTTTTTATTACCTAAAAGTATGCCATAACCATAAAACAGGAAAGGTTGGGGTTTGTCATGTTTGGATTTTTAATCGCTTTATTATCCGGTGCGCTTATGAGCATTCAGGGGGTATTCAATACACAGGTTACAAAGTCTTCCACTATCTGGGTGGCAAATGCGTTTGTCCAGTGTACGGCGCTTTTGGTTTGTCTGGGAGCATGGCTTATCACGGACCGTTCTTCTTTCGGAGCGTTGTTTAAGGTGCAGCCCAAATATATGCTGCTTGGCGGTGCGATTGGCGCGTTTATTACCTATACCGTAATCAAGGCAATGGAAATGTTGGGACCTGCAAAATCGGTTATGCTGATTGTCATTTCACAGTTGATTGTGGCCTATGTCATAGAGCTGTTTGGCTTATTCGGTGTGGAAAAACAGCCGCTGGAAGTCAGGAAACTGACGGGCATGGGAATTGCAATTCTGGGAATTATTATTTTTAAGTGGACATAGGCCAAAATTTATTTTACAATGAAAATACAGTGCATGGTGGGGGCATCCTGTCTGCCGAAAAGGCAGAAAGGAAACTATGCGTATATTAATAAAAAATCTGTTAAAAAGAGGAATATTTCTGCTGTTTTTTCTCCCGATATTTGTGCTGACGGCGTGTACAAGCAAAAATGAGATAGTATGGGAATCGGATGCGCAGGAAACAGAAAATGCCGTAGAGACGGGCTTCGATATACAAAAGACGGCGGCCGCGCCGGACGCGGAGGTTGCGCCAGGCACGGAGGCGGTACCCGAAAAGATTTATGTACATATCTGTGGCGCGGTGGAAAAGCCGGGCGTTTATACGCTGGCGGCGGGCAGCAGGATATTTGAAGGCGTTGAGGCGGCGGGAGGCTTTACGCAGGACGCTTGTGAAGATTTTATCAATCTGGCGCAGATTTTGCAGGATGGACAGCGGATTGCCATACCGACGTTAGAAGAAGTGGAAAACGCCATGGCGGACGCCTCTTATCAGGAGCAGTGGATGTCTGAAGAATCGCAGGCGCAAAGCGCGGACGGCCGCGTCAATATCAACACGGCGGGCGAAGCGGAACTTAGCGCGATAAGCGGTATCGGGGAAGGCAAGGCGGCGGCCATCGTGCAGTATCGGCAGGAAAACGGAAAATTTTCCTGTATAGAGGATATTATGAAAGTAAACGGCATTAAAGAGGGAACGTACGAGAAAATAAAGGATAAGATTACCGTAAAGTAGTGATGCAGGGGGAGAAATGGGAAAGAGAGTATTGGTCGTTGACGACGAGAAATTAATTGTTAAGGGTATTCGCTTTAGTTTGGAACAGGACGGCATGGAGGTGGACTGTGCCTATGACGGCGAGGAAGCGTTGGAATTTGCCAAAAACAATCAATATGATATGATTTTACTGGATGTGATGCTGCCGAAGATGGATGGCTTTGAGGTGTGCCAGCAGATTCGGGAGTTTTCCAATACGCCTATTGTAATGCTGACCGCCAAGGGAGAGGATATGGACAAGATTCTGGGGCTGGAATACGGCGCGGACGACTATATCACCAAACCTTTTAATATTTTAGAGGTAAAGGCGAGGATTAAGGCAATCATGCGCAGAACCGGCAAAAAGGCGGAGGAAAAGGCTTCGGAGAAGATGATTGAAAACCGCGATATGCGGCTGGACTGCGAAAGCAGAAGAGTCTATATAGCCGGAGAGGAAGTGAATCTGACGGCCAAGGAATTTGAAGTGTTAGAGCTGTTGATGAAAAATCCGAATAAGGTGTACAGCAGGGAAAACCTGTTAAATATTGTCTGGGGCAGCGATTATCCGGGAGACGTGCGTACCGTTGACGTACATATTCGGCGGCTGCGTGAGAAAATCGAGAAGAAGCCGAGTGAGCCGATGTATGTGCATACAAAATGGGGAGTAGGTTATTACTTTGCATAAGCTGAATTTTAAGAAATTAGAATATCTGCGCAGCCTGAAAGTGCGTATTTTTTTGATTGTCTTTATTGTGGGGCTGATACCGTGTATCATCATGCGGTATATGATTGTACAAAACTATGAGCAGCGTGCCGTCAGCGTAAGGACTTCCGATGTGCAGGCACAATTAAAAATTTTAGCCAATCACCTGATTGCATACCGTTATCTGCAGGATAGTTCCTCGGAGGTTATCAACGCGGAATTAAACCAGTTTTCCAATCTTTATGACGGACGGGTTCTGATTATCAATAATAATCTGAAAGTCGTTAAGGACACCTACAGTTTAAGCGAGGGAAAAACCGTTATTTCGGAAGAGGTAATCCGCTCTTTACGGGGAGAAAACATCAGTCAGTACGATGCCGAGAACGGTTACATAGAAATGACGATTCCGATTACGGATACATTAGCCACAGAGATGACCGCGGATAGGCCGTCGCAGGGCAGCAGGGTAAGCGGCGTCATGTTAATCAGCGTATCAACGGACAATATCGCCGTTACGATGGAGATTTTGAACAGAAAAGCGCTGGTCGTGGAAGTCATTGTCATTATTGCGGTTTTTACCGTATCGCTGATAGTCGCATATGCACTGATTAAGCCTTTTGAAAAGATAACGGACGCATTAAGCCGGGTTAAGGCGGGCTATACGAACGACCCGATTTCCGTGCCGGATTATCTGGAAACGGAACATATCGGAGACGCTTTCAACGAGGTATTGGGGCGGATGAAAGTATTGGACGATTCCAGGCAGGAGTTTGTCTCCAATGTCTCCCATGAGCTGAAAACGCCGATTACCTCGATTAAAGTATTGGCGGATTCCCTGCGGGGGCAGGAGGATGTACCGATTGAACTGTACCGGGAATTTATGGAGGATATCGCTACCGAAATTGACAGGGAGAACGAGATTATCAATGACCTGCTTGCCTTAATTAAGATGGACAGGGCGGCTTCCGATTTGAATGTTTCCCAGGTGGATGTCAATATGCTGGTGGAACTGATTTTAAGAAGGCTGCGTCCGATTGCGGTAAAAAGGGATATTGAACTTGTTTATGAGAGCCTTAGGCCCGTTGTGGCGGAGATAGACGAGGTTAAAATAACACTTGTTATAACAAACCTTGTGGAAAATGCCATTAAATATAATAAAGAACACGGATGGGTCAAGGTAACGCTGGATGCGGATTATCAGTATTTTACGATAGAGGTCGCGGATTCCGGCATTGGCATTCCGCAGGATTCCATAGAGCATATCTATGAGCGTTTTTACCGGGTGGATAAATCCCATTCCAAAGAAATCGACGGTACGGGGCTTGGACTTGCGATTACGAGAAGCGCTATCCTGATGCACAGGGGTTCTATCAAAGTCGTCAGCGAAGAAGGAGACGGAACGACATTTACGGTGAAAATTCCATTGACCTATATTTCGGTTTCATAATCGGACGGATGAGCTGTACCGGAAAGGAAAAGGGGATGCGGCTTAACATGAAAACAAAAAGAAAATTGTTTCTGCCGATAGTATTACTCATGCTGTACGCCCTGACGGGATGCGGGCAGCAGGCGCAGAATACGGCAGGCAAGGCATATAATATCTACTATGTGGACAATGACGAGACAAAGATTTTTGCAGAGGTCTACCGGACGGAAACGACGGACGGGCAGAAGTTGTTGGAGGAGTTGCTGGAAGAACTTTCCGTAAAACCTGATAAAATGCAGTATAAAGCCCCCTTGACGCAGGATTTTGAACTGCTGGGCTGTATATGGGAGGGCGGTCAGCTTACGCTGAATTTTGACGTGCGTTATAAAGAGATGGATAATATCAAGGAAATCCTTGTGCGCGCCGCGATTGTCAGAACGCTTTCACAGATAGAAAACGTCAATTATATTTCTTTCACCGTACAGAACGAACCGCTTATGGACAGCACGGGCGTGGCGGTCGGAACCATGTCGGCGGATACCTTTATTGATAATGCCGGACATGAGATAAACACTTATGAGAAAGCGAATCTCAGGCTCTATTTTGCCAATGAAAACGGAGATATGCTGATAGAGGAAAATCAGCGGAACGTCGTTTATAACAGCAACGTTTCTTTGGAAAAGCTTGTTGTGGAGAAGCTGATTGAAGGCCCGGCAACGGCGGGGCATTATCCGACGATTAATCCGTCCACGAAAATCGTCAGCGTTACCGTCAATGATAGGATATGTTATGTAAACTTAGATGAGACCTTTTTAAGCCAGCCCTATAATGTGACGTCCGATGTCACGATTTACTCTCTTACCAATTCCCTTGTGGAACTGCCCAATATCAATAAGGTGCAGATTTCCATTAACGGTGAGACCGCGGTTCTTTATAAGGAAACCGTTAATTTAACCAATATGTTTGAAAGGAATCTTGATTTGGTTACGAATGCCGCATCTGCGGCGGAATGATAGGCTGAGAGAAAGGAATAATATGAGAAGACCAGTATGTCTTATCGGTCTGGCCTTTGTCCTGATGCTATGGATATATCTTTGTATAAATCCGATTCCCGAAACCTCTTTCGGGGAAGACTGCCGGCACACGGTAGTTCTGACGGGTCAGGTCGATAAGAAAGAATATCGCATTTCTAAGGAACGGGAAGTTCCGGTCATTTATCTGAAAAATGTCCAGATTTTAAATTCACAGACAGAAAATGCACAATTTATGGAAAAAGAGCAGACGCCAATGTTATCGCAGATAGAAGGCGTCATATGCTATATGGAAGAGGAAAAGGGGGCGGCTCCCAAAATAGGAAGCTATGTCCGTATGCAGGGCAGGCTGCGGGGCTTTTCGCAAGCGACAAACCCCGGCGAGTTCAATTCACGGCGTTATTATCAGATACTGCATATTCAGGCGCGGCTGCAAAATGCACAGCTATTGCAGGAGAGCGTATCTTATCATAAATTCGGTGAAAAGCTTTGGCAGATAAGGACGTACCTTGCGTCTTTATTGGATGCCAGCTATGAAAAAGATGACGCTGCGCTTATGAAAGCGATGCTGCTTGGGGAAAAAAGCGGACTTGATGAAGAGATAAAACAGCTTTATCAGGTAAACGGCATTATTCATATTTTGAGTATCAGCGGACTGCACATTTCCCTGATAGGGATGGGTTTTTATAAGATATTGCGAAAGCTTGGATGCCCGAGGCTTGTAACGACGCTTTTGGCCATTGGGTTTATGTATTCTTACGGACTCATGACGGGAATGAGCATTTCGGCGCTTCGGGCGGTTGTGATGTTTGCGTTTCGCATTATGGCGGAACTTTTAAAAAGGACGTATGATATGTTGACGGCAATGACGATTGTTGCCGTTTCCGTTTTGATAGAGCAGCCGCTTTATCTTTATCATAGCGGTTTTCTCTTTTCCTTTGGCGCCATTCTGGCAATCGGGCTGTTTCTTCCGATAGTGGAGGAAAATCTGCTCGGTAAAACGAAATTGGAAAGAGTTATGTCAACCAGTCTTTCCGTTGCCATTATTACGCTTCCGGTCTATTTGTGCTTTTATTATGAATATCCGCTCTATTCTTTATTTTTAAATTTGTTGATTATCCCCGGAACCGGACTTATCGTAGCGGACGGGCTGATAACCATTGCTGCGGCCGCTTACTGCCTGCCGCTTGGAAAATATCCGGCGTTTCCGGCGCATCTGATGTTTTCCTTTTATGAGTATTGCTGCAAACTTACCTTGAAACTGCCGGGCAGCAGAAATATTATGGGAAAACCGGAAAATTGGCAGGTTATTTTATTTATCATTATCATAACACTCGCTATTTTTGCCGGTAAAAAATGGAGCAGATTACAGTTTTGGCAATGGATATTAATTGCGCTTATGTGCATTACGATGCGTTGGCAGGAGGGCTTGCAGATTACGCTTATCGATGTGGGGCAGGGAGACGGTATCTATATTGCGGATGGCATGGGCGGACATTATCTGATTGACGGGGGAAGTTCAGATAAAAGCGATACGGGAACCTACCAGATACTGCCTTTTCTAAAGTATGAGGGTGTAGATACGCTGGATGCGGTTTTTGTGACGCATATGGACAGCGACCATTATAATGGGATTCAGACCTTGATAGAGCAGATGGATACAAGCGGGGTTATTATAAAAAATCTGATACTGCCGGATATCGGGGAGGAAAGTAAAAGCGAGGCATACAAGGAGCTGGCGCGGTCAGCCGCACGTCAGAAAATCAGCGTGCGTTATCTGCATAAAGGAGATATGATTTGCCATGGAAAACTGCGTCTTACCTGCCTGCATCCCGAAAGCGGAAGCAACCGGGAGACAAACGAGGCTTCTATCGTGCTGTATCTGGAATATGATGAGTTTACGGCGCTTTTTACCGGGGATTTAGAGGGCAGCGGGGAGGAGTCAGTCAGAAAGCAGTTGGAAAATTATCTGCCTGCAGGAAAGAATCTTACCATGCTGAAAGTGGCGCACCACGGTTCTAAAAATTCGACAGAAGCGGCGTTTTTAGAAACAGCGTCGCCTTATATCGCGCTGATTTCCGCGGGAAAAGATAACAGTTACGGGCATCCGCATGAGGAACTGATAAAGCGGCTGACGCAGGCGGGCAGCCGTATTTACCAGACCAACGAGGGCGGCGCGCTGACCGTCACTTATCGCAGACATAGGTTAAATGTGGAATGCTTCCGAGGCGTACCGTCAGATAATCGGCATTTTTAGCTTTTTTTGGTATCTGCACGATTTGTTTTTCGCCGATATACAGGGTAATTCGGTCGCTTTCTTCCACATATTTGGTAATTTGGCTTATTTCATATGTCTTGACAACGCCGAATGAATTTCTGACGGATAACGTATGGGAATCCATCGATACTCGCCATAGGAACGCTTTCGTCATTTCCTTAAGAATAAACAGTATGCTTATTATCATGAGGAGATGATAAAACGATTCAAATCCGCTCCATATCATATATAGCCAAATGATGGAGAAAAGGCAAAGTGCAACGACGCTCCAGATAATGTCGCTTTTTTTGGCAGTCACGGCAATGTTTTCCTGAATCGGGATATATTCTATTTTTCCGGTTTGTTCAAAAAGATGGTATAAAAGGTCAAAGCCTAATATATCATCGTCAATAGAGCATACTTTTTTCCCGTTATGATAGAGCGTCAGAATCCTTCGTTCACCGTCGGATATGCCTGTTGTGTCCGTGCTGTATTTGACGCCGCTTATGTCGTTTACTTGTATTTTTTTCATCGGGAAAAAGGGCGTGTAAAGGATAAGGGAATCCGTCGTGATGATACATCTGCCAAACCGTCCGTAAAGGCATAAATAAACGCCTAAAAGTTCAAAGAAATAAAAAACGGCAAATCCTACAAGCGCGCCTTGGTTCATATCAAGAAGAAACAGGATGACAGGGATGGCAAAAACAATATTTACCAATATCCCCACATAAAAGTATGCGGGCGACGAAGGCAGGATGACAAGAATATCGTTTATGACAGATAAAAGATATTTTCTCTGCCGCAGATATTCGATAAGAATTATTATGATAATAAATAAAACCGCCGTAATGCCGATAATAAGCCTTTCCATGGATTAACGCTCCTTTTTTACCATTATATTACCTCTAATGGCGCAGTTTTTCCATAGGGAAATTTTCAGGCGGGGCGAGACTGGTAAAAATGTATGAGAGATAGTATAATAAACATAAGCCTGTCGGCTAATGTTGCGTAAGCTTAACAGCTAACGTTGCGTATGCCTGACGGCTAACATTACATAAGCCTGACGGCTAACGCTACAGGAAAGGGCATTTTATATGCAGAAGTTGAATGAAGAGATAAAAACAGGTCAGTTAAAACAGATTTATCTGCTCTATGGCGAAGAGGACTATCTGCGCAAGCAGTATCGGGATAGACTGAAAAACGCGCTGTTAGGCAATGGCGATACCATGAATTATCACTACTTCGAGGGAAAAGATGTTCCGGTAGGAGAGATAATTGACTTAGCGGAAACAATGCCTTTTTTAGCTGACAGGCGTGTCATTATGATAGAAAACAGCGGCTTGTTTAAAAGCGGCGGGGAACAGCTTGCGGATTATTTGAAAGAACTCGCCGATACGGTTTTTTTCGTGCTGACGGAAAGGGAAGTGGATAAGCGCAGTAAACTTTTCAAGGCAGTATCGGCAAAAGGGCGGGCGATTGAGTGTAAGGCGCAGGATGAAACGATTTTAAAACGCTGGGTCATCGGCATTTTAAAAAAAGAAAATAAGAAGATGACGGAGCGCGATTTGGAGTATTTTCTGGAAAAAACCGGAACCAACATGGAAAACATCAGTAAGGAGATGGAAAAACTCGTCTGCTACCGTATGGATGAAGAAGTCATTACCAGACAGGATATTGATGAAATCTGCATCAGACAGGTGAATAACCAGATTTTTGATATGATAAACGCCATTGCCGAAAAAAGGCAGAAAGAGGCAATGGAATTATATTATGATTTATTGACTTTAAAAGAGCCGCCCATGCGGATTCTGTTTCTTCTTGCAAGGCAGTTTAATCTGTTATTGCAGGTGAAAGAACTGCATAAAAAGGGATATCCCGCCAAAGTTATCGGGGAAAATGTGGGCCTGCCGGGATTTATCGCCGGAAAATATGTGAGCCAGTCCGAAAAATTTTCCACAAAAAACCTGCGCATGGCGGTCACAGACTGCGTGGAAGCCGAAGAAGCCGTGAAAACAGGAAAGATGAACGATGTTTTGAGCGTGGAGCTTTTGCTTGTAAAATACAGTGCATAGGAAAAGGAGTGTTAGGAGAAAATGTTTGGAATTATATGGTTTATTATCATGGGCATTATTATTTATAATGTAGTAAAAAGGAGTTCTAATGAAGTGTCGGACACAGAGCGGCAGAATATGCCGCCGGTACAGCGCACGATGCAGCAAAAACAGCAGGCAAACCGAATGGGAAATAACATGCCGCCACAGAATGCACGGCAGAATATGCAGCAGCAGACGGCGCAGCCAAGCCCTCAGGGTTCTACCATGGCGTATCTGGAAGAAAAAGCCAGACAGGATGAAATAGAACATGCAAAAGAGAAGCAGGAAGAGGCAAGACGCCTCTACCGGAACGCGGGCGGGCTTCGTGCGGCGGAAAGGCTTTATGAGGGCGACGGCGTACCAAACGGAAAAAGGTGCGTTATTTGCGGCTATTGCGGCGCCGAAAATCTGGTTCCGACAGCGTCCAGGGAACAATACAGCTGTTATTTTTGCAGGGAGGCGCTGCGGTAGGAAATATTATAGATAATAAAAAATATTTTTAAAAGGAGAAAAAGCAATGAGCAAAATTGACGAAGTAAGAGCAGAAATGGTTACGGCAATGAAAAACAAGGATAAGGAGAGGAAAGATTCCTTGTCCATGCTGTTATCGGCGTTAAAGAACAAAGCAATCGATAAGCGGGAGGATTTAACGGAAGCGGAGGAGTTTGAAGTAATCGCTAAGGAAATCAAGCAGACGAAAGAGACGCTTGAAACCGCGCCTGCGGACAGAACGGATATCAGGCAGCAGTGCGAGAAGCGGCTTGCGGTCTATCAGGAGTTTGCACCGGCGCAGATGAGCGAGGATGAAATCAAGAATACCATACAAGAAGTACTTGCGTCGCTTGGCATTTCAGAGCCGTCCGGCAAAGATAAAGGAAAGGTTATGAAAGAGTTAATGCCGAAAGTAAAAGGGCGTGCAGACGGTTCCCTTGTCAATAAACTGGTCGGGGAAATATTAGGATAATCGTTTTTATTATAAGGCAGTCTTTTATAGAAAAGGCTGCCTTATCATTTTTTAGCGGGTCCATCATCAAGTCCTATTTATCGTACTTCCTTTCTGCTATTCTATACTTATCAAATACCTCAAACAAAATAAGGATTGAAAAAATCGAACATTTGTTTTATTATAATATTAAGAACATATGTTCTGATTCGAAACAGAGGAAAGGAGAATGGTTATCTATGAGAGAAAAAAATTTTTCCCGAAAAAGAGTTTTCCGAAAAAATATTTCATTTGTAATCGCAGTCATATTGTCCGTTCTGGTAGTGCTGTTCTGCGCAAAGGAAACTGTGATGAGTCAGGACAGAACACAAAACGGCAGTAAGAGCCGTTATTATGCTTCCATGGAAAAGGAATACCGCGCCGGGATGAAGAAAGTGCTGGAAGAAAACGGCTACGCCGACAGCGGTATTACCGTCAGGTGGGTGTCGGAAAACGGAGAGGCAAGAGAGTATACGGTGATGATACATCATAAGAGGATAGAGAGACTGGACGAGGAGGGAAAAGAGGAACTGTTACGCAAACTTGCCGGCACGGAGTTTAGAGACGCACAATGCAGTTTCCAATATGAATTTATAACATAACCTCCGATAAGCAGTCCGGTTATTTTATGAAAGAATTAAGAAATGAAGTGAATGACATTTTACAGGTTTGGGATTATAATAATACGAGAACAATAGTAAGGCATTAACTATCAGAAACGTATTAATAATAGAAATGGAGCAAAATATGAGACATAACCCACAACCGCAGGAAATGTACAGACACTTTAAAGGCAATCTGTATCAGGTCAGATGTCTTGCAAAGCATAGTGAAACAGGGGAAATGATGGTCGTATATCAGGCGATGTACGGAGATTTTCAGGTTTATGTCAGACCTCTTGATTCCTTTATGGAAGAGGTTGATACGGAAAAATATCCGAATGCGGCCGCAAAATACCGCTTTGAATTAATGAGTGCGCAGGACGCTAATCAAATGGCCCAAACCTATGTTGATGCAGAAAGGGAAAAAACGACACGACAGGAAGAAAGGAATGTAAATGTGTCGGACGAAGCACAAAAGCTACAGGAAGAACAGGAAGAACTGAATATCGATCCTTTGGTATTGCAATTTCTGGATGCGGATTCTTACGAACGCCGGTTGGAGATTTTAAGTATGCTTCACAGCCGCATTGACCATGATATGATTAATACGATGGCGGTTGCGGTGGATGTTGAAATCAAGGAAGGGGATATAGAAGACAGATACGAGGAGTTAAAGAATTGTCTTTTAACCTTTGCCAAATACGAGTGCAGCAGATTAAGATAGGAAAAGCAATATAAAACGGCGGCGGATATCTTTACAATATCTTTACAGCGGGCGTCCTGACAGAGAATTGATAGCAGGTTCTTAGGTTCATTTTTATGTCAGGAGGGATAGTATGTCTTATGATTTGGAGAAAAAACTGGTTGTAGGGGTTTCTTCCAGAGCCTTGTTTGATTTATCCTGTGAAAATCAAATATTTGAAACGGACGGAGTAGAAGCTTATTGCAGGTATCAGGTAGCGCATGAGGATGAGATTTTGCGGCCGGGTCCGGGATTTCCGCTTATTAGAGCGTTGTTAAATCTGAATAATCTGCCGGGTAAAGAAGACTGTGTAGAAGTGATTATTATGTCCCGTAACAGTCCGGATACGTCGCTTCGTGTATTTAATGCCATTAAATATTATGGTTTAAACATTACAAGAGCCGTATTAGCGAGCGGCGCATCTCTTGCTCCGTATTTGGAGGCGTTTAGAACGGATTTATTTTTGTCGGCATATGAAGATGATGTACAAAGTGCGATAGATTCTAATATTGCCGCCGGGATTATCTGTAATGATGAGATACATACGTATGACTGCGAGCATCAGATTAAACAGATACGGATAGCGTTTGACGGGGATGCCGTATTGTTTTCGGATGAATCGGAGCAGATTTTTAAAGAACAGGGATTGGAAGCGTTCGAGGAAAATGAAAGGAAGAACGCCGATAATCCGTTACAGGCAGGCCCATTCGCCAGATTTTTGAAGATATTATCGGAGTTACAAAGCGGATATGCGGTGGAAGAAGCCCCTATCAGAACCGCGCTTGTAACGTCCAGATGCGCACCCGCGCATGAAAGGGTTATCCGCACCCTGCGGGCATGGAATGTCAGAATCGATGAGGCATTTTTCTTAGGGGGAGTTCAGAAGACGGATGTGCTGAAAGCGTTCGGGGCGCATATCTTTTTTGACGACCAGGCGGTGCATACGAAAACGGCTTCCAGAGTAGTTCCGGCGGCCAGAGTTCCTTATAAGAACAGAGCGGCGTGGGATAATTCTTCTTAAAAATAAGAAAGTGGTATGAAAAGTTGTTAGAGAAAATAGTAAAACCTCTGCTTGCGTGGTATGATAAGGGAAAAAGGATTCTGCCATGGAGGCAGTTCCCAACGCCTTATCATGTATGGGTTTCCGAAATCATGTTACAACAGACACGCGTGGAGGCTGTGAAGCCTTATTACGACAGATTTATGCAGGAATTGCCGGATATTCAGGCGCTTGCCGAGACAGACGAAGAAAAGCTGTTGAAATTGTGGGAAGGGCTTGGCTATTATAATCGTGCCAGAAATTTGAAGAAAGCGGCCGATAAAATTGTTATAGAGTATGACGGGCGGATGCCGGATTCCTATGAAGAACTTATCAAACTGCCCGGTATCGGCAGCTATACGGCAGGAGCCATTGCATCCATCGCTTTTGGCAGGCCTTATCCGGCGGTGGACGGTAACGTTCTTCGTATTTTGGCAAGGCTTAGGCTGGATGAACGGAATATTCTGGACGCCGGGGTAAAGCGTGCGCTTGAAGCGGAAGTATTACAGATAATGCCGGGCGATAGACCGGGCGATTTTAACCAGGCTTTGATGGAACTGGGAGCGGTTGTCTGTATTCCCAACGGAACGGCAAAATGCGGCATATGTCCGTTAGCGGCGCTTTGTGAGGCCGCGCGGACAGAACGTGTGGCGGAATTTCCGAAAAAAGCGTCGAAAAAACAGCGCAGTATCGAGGAAAAGACGGTTCTGGTCATCCGACAGGATGATAAGGTCGCGCTGCGAAAACGCCAAGACAAAGGTTTACTGGCGGGAATGTATGAATTTCCGTCTATGGATGGAACGCAGACGGCCGGAAGAGTTCTTGCTTATATAAAGTCAATGGGTATGATGCCTCTTAAAATTGAGAAACTGACACAGGCAAAACATATTTTTACCCATAAAGAATGGCATATGACGGGATTTTTGGTACGGATAGATGAACTGGAGAAAAAGGAACCGGCCAATGAATTATTCTTTGCCACATTGCAGGAATTGGAGGAGAAATATCCGGTTCCCTCGGCATTTAGCGCATACATGCAGTTTTTGGGTACACAAGGACGGTCTGTTTAAAACAGTAATCGAAAACGGAGGAAAAGCAGAGGATGAAATTATTATCAATAGCAGTGCCATGCTACAATTCAGAGGCTTATATGGGTAAGTGTGTGGAGTCATTGCTGACAGGTGGCACAGATGTGGAGATTTTGATCGTAGATGATGGTTCTACAGATAAAACAGGAAGTATTGCAGATGAATACGAAGCAAAATACCCCGGCATTGTCCGAGCGATTCATCAGGAAAACGGCGGTCACGGCGCGGCGGTCAATGCAGGGCTGACGTATGCGTCAGGACTCTATTTTAAAGTAGTGGACAGCGACGACTGGGTTAAGGAGAGCGCTTATCAGAAAATATTGCAGACATTGCGGGAACTGGCGGGCGGCAGCCCGGTGTTAGACATGCTGATTAGCAATTTTGTTTATGAAAAAGAGGGTGAGAAGAAAAATAAAGTCATGAAGTATCATCATGCGCTGCCAAAAGATAAATTATTCACATGGGATGAGGTCAGGCATTTCCATAAAGGACAGTATATTTTGATGCATTCTGTTATTTTCAGGACGAAACTGTTAAAAGAATGCGGGCTGAAACTGCCGGAGCATACATTTTATGTGGACAATCTTTTTGTTTTTGAGCCGCTTCCTTACGTAAAGACCATGTATTACCTGGACGTTAATTTTTACAGATACTATATCGGGCGGGAAGGGCAGTCTGTTAATGAGCAGGTTATGATATCCAGAATCGACCAGCAGATTTATGTCAATAAGTTGATGTTAGATTATCTGGTGCAGAAAAAGGCGGAGATATATAAGAAGCGTAAAATGCGCGTTTATATGGTAAATTATCTGGAAATTATTACCGTGATTTCTTCTATATTATTAATACGTGCAGATACGGAAGAAAGTCTTGCAAAGAAAAAAGAACTTTGGAATACTATTAGGCAGAAAGATATTTTTTTGTATATCAGGCTCAGATACGGCATTATGGGAAATTCCATGAATCTTCCGGGCAGGGGCGGGCGGAAAATATCCGTAGAGGGTTATAAAATCTGCCAGCGTTTCTTTAAATTCAACTAAACTAATAAATCGAATCGTAAAATAAGAAGCCGGAATCAGAGGATTCCTGATTCCGGTTTTCTTTTATGCTTATTCTCATAATTATGTTTCAGATTCAATAAAACATCGGAGCGGTATACAATCAGATACATGACAGTTGCCATAATAAAAGCGGTCATAACGTCAAACATCGAATGCTGCTTAATCAATACGGTTGACATAATAATTGAAACACAAAGCGTCAGGGAAGCAATACGGATTCCTTTATGATGCTCGAAGTGTTTGCTCTTGGCAATCGCAAAGTGGCATCCAAGCGAATTATATACATGAATGCTGGGCCACAGGTTAGTAGGCGTATCAGTACGGTACAGGACAGAAACCAACTGTGTGAAAACATTATCCCGCGGCATGGTAAAAGGCCTTAAGTGATGCCCGTTAGGGGCAACCGTGGAAATTAATAAAAAGATGGTCATTCCGGTAAAAAGGAAAGTGCAGCTTTTGAAATATTCGTCTTTATCTTTAAAAAAGAAAAAGAGGACGGTGGCTGCAACATAGGCAAACCACAATAAATAGGGAACCACAAATGCCTCGCAGAACGGAATATAATCGTCCAGCGCAACATGTATGACTTTGTAATGCCTTACGGTAAGTTCCAGGTGCCTGAACCATGTAAGATAGATAACGGAATAAATAATGAGTGGAACCGCGTGTTTATATTGATACCAAAATGATTTCATCGCTTTCATTGTAATACCTGTCTCCTCTTTACGCCGGAAATGATATTTCTAAGCGTTTATTGTTTTCAATTCATTTATATTACATATTATATTGAAAACAATCTTAGCAGAATACAGGAAAAAGTCAAAATCATTTTTGTATAAAAATTTTTCTTTTTTTGCGGAAAAAATAGCAAAAATGTTCAAAGCAAAACCTAAAAGGAGGCGTGCTAGTTTAAAAAGTGTAATTCCTGTTTCTTGCACAGGACGGATATGTGGTCTGATTTAAAGTGTACTTCCCCGTCCGTATGTACCCAGAGTGGGGAAGAGGTCTTTATTTCCGCCTGTTTTGCACGGTAATGGGTTATGTGAGGAAACATATAGTGTTTTCCGAAAAAAGCGGTAGGCAGTGCAATCAAAATAAGAAGCTTCGGCAGATTGCCGACAAAACATAAGTCAAGCACGCCGTCTTCCGCATCGGCGTCGGGGCAGAATTTGAATCCGCCGCCTTCATAGCGGCGTACCATGAACGCACTAAAAAGAAAACGGTTTACATAAATTGGAGAACCGCCGTCCAGAGTCAGTTCGCACGATACCGGTTTTGCGGTAATTAATTGTTTGAGCGCAATGCCAAGATAGGTCAGCTTTCCGAGTTTTAATTTGTTCAGCACATTTTTTATGCGGGAGGAAAGAGCCTCCTCACATACGGCAGCATCAAAGCCGATGCCGCTGCTGACGGCAAAATAACGTGTATCTATAGCAAGCGAATCTCGGGAATCATTCATTTTTACGGAAGCCTGCGCGCGGTTTTGATAAGTGAGCAGGCCAATGTCGGCTTTCCGGGAAGTGTTTTTATCTAAAATGGTCTCCAGTATGGCAAGCGGGTCTTTGCCTAAATTCATGTCTCTTGCCAAATCATTGCTGGAACCGGTGGGAATATAGCCGATATTTGTTTTGGAAAAATCCCGGATGCCCTGTAACGCCTCGTTCATCGTGCCGTCGCCGCCTAAAATGATAAGGTTGATAATAGCATCGGAACTTGTAATTTCCCTGACAAGTTCGGTGACATGTCCGTTGTGTTTGGATAGCATTACCTTATATGGAATATTTTTTCCTTTTAAAACAGGTTCCAGCTTTTGCCATATTTGCAGGCCTCGGCCTGACTTGGAAGCCGGATTTACTATAATATAGTACATCTTCGTATCCTCTTTATCTAAACTTGCAAACTTACGTTTATTATATTATCTCCGCAGTGTCCACTCGGAAAACCTGCAGTTTTCCTTATTCTCGGGCTTCGCCCTATCGCTCCGCAATCTGAAAAAATTATCAGCAGGCTGCCATTTTTTCATCTTACTTCGCGGCACTGCTCATTGCCATCGCGTACATTATATCATGGTTTATGATTTGCGGAAAGTAGGAATAAGATATTGCGTCCTAATCCATCCTTGTGATATACTTACACTGGTTTTCTATAAATAATAGTACAGGAAGTATAAAAAGAAAGGCAGGAACAGAAATGTATTCATTAGATGAAGTAAAGGCAGTGGATCCGGAAATAGCGCAGGCAATCGTTGACGAACAGAATCGTCAGAACTCGCATATTGAGTTAATCGCATCGGAAAACTGGGTAAGTAAGGCAGTTATGGCGGCAATGGGCAGCCCTTTAACAAATAAATATGCGGAAGGGTATCCGGCCAAAAGATATTACGGCGGCTGTGAATGCGTTGATGTAGTGGAAAATCTTGCAATAGAAAGAGCAAAAGAACTGTTTGGCTGTGAGTATGTCAATGTACAGCCGCATTCGGGCGCACAGGCGAATATGGCGGTATTTTTTGCGGTAATGGAGCCGGGCGACACTTTTATGGGAATGAACCTTGACCACGGCGGACATCTTTCCCACGGTTCACCGGTCAATATGTCCGGTAAATATTTTCACTGTGTGCCTTATGGCGTAAATGACGACGGCTTTCTTGATTATGATAAGGTCAGAGAGATTGCATTGGAATGTAAACCGAAAATGATTGTAGCGGGCGCGTCCGCTTATGCAAGAACGCTGGATTTTAAAAAGTTCAGGGAGATTGCGGACGAAGTGGGAGCCGTTTTGATGGTAGATATCGCGCATATTGCGGGACTGGTAGCGGCAGGGCTGCATCCGAGTCCGATTCCGTATGCGCATGTAACGACAACGACAACGCATAAGACGCTGCGCGGCCCCCGCGGCGGCATGATTATGTCCTCTAAGGAGGTTGCCGATAAATATAATTTTAACAAAGCGATTTTCCCGGGCATTCAGGGAGGACCTTTAATGCACGTGATTGCGGCCAAAGCGGTTTGTTTCAAAGAAGCGCTTTCTCCGGCGTTTAAAGAGTATCAGCAGGGCATTATAGACAATGCGCAGGCGCTTTGCAAAGGGCTTCTGTCCAGGGATATCAGGATTGTTTCCGGCGGTACGGACAACCATCTGATGTTAGTGGATTTGACAAATTATGATTTGACCGGAAAGGCAGTGGAAAAGCTTTTGGATGAAGCGCATATTACCGCCAATAAGAATACGATTCCGAATGACCCGAAGTCTCCGTTTGTCACAAGCGGCATCAGGCTAGGTACGCCGGCGGCTACCTCCCGTGGTTTAAAAACGGATGACATGGATCAGGTAGCGGAAGCAATAGCAACTGTTATTAAAGAGGGAGAAGCGGGCATTCAGAAAGCGCGCGGCATTATCAAGACATTAACGGATAAATATCCGCTGAACTAAGGAGAGAAAGAGAGGCTGGACGGAAAATGATTCAGGTAGCAGTTTTAGGATACGGTACGGTGGGAAGCGGTGTCGTAGAAGTGATTGAAACCAACAAAGCAGAAATCAATAAGAAAGCGGGCGAGGAATTAAATATTAAATATATTCTGGACTTGCGAGACTTTCCGGGTGATGCTTATGAACATAAGGTGGTTCATGATTTTAATATCATTTTAAATGACCCTGAGGTTTCCATTATCTGTGAGACGATGGGAGGACTTAGACCGGCCTATGATTTTTCCAAACAGGCGCTGCTTGCGGGAAAAAGTGTCTGTACTTCCAATAAGGAACTCGTGGCGGATCACGGCGCGGAACTGATTGAACTGGCGAAGCAGAATCATTGCAACTATCTTTTTGAAGCGAGCGTAGGCGGCGGCATTCCGATTATCCGGCCTTTGAATTATTCTCTGACGGCTGAAAAAATTGATGCCATTACAGGCATTTTAAACGGTACAACAAACTATATTTTAACCAAAATGGATAAAAACGGCGCAGATT
>JAMPCN010000046.1 GCA_023666125.1 Bacillus sp. (in: firmicutes)
TCCTTCCTACGCTTGGCATCAGGCGCAGCGCTGCAACCGCAAAAACGCCAAGCTGCGGAATATAGTAGATGATGTCCGCCTCTCCCAAAAACATTTTTACAATAATCGCAAGCAAAAGGCCTGTCATGCAGACGGCTTCCACAATGTACTTTGGTAAAATGGATATGATTCTGGTAATGCGGAGACCTCTGGTGTATTTTTCATAATACTTTTGATACTCGTTGCTGAAATACTGTTCTCTGTCCAGAATCTTAATTTCCTTAATGCCTCCCAATGCCTGATTCATCCACTGAAAAACTTTTCCACGATATACCTGATTTTTTTCTCCTAATCTCTTCGTATATCTCCTTGTGATAAAAAGAAACAGCCCTATGCACATAAAAAGCAGTCCTACCACAATCACGGTAATGGACTTACTGACAAACATCAGGAATATGCCGAGTACAATGCAGGTCGCAATCTCTGCAAACAATTCAAAAAAGTACAAAATAACCTGCATAAAATAATTGGTGTCTTCCTGAAGGCTTCGCTGCAGCGTCGCAATATTCTGATTCAAATGAAATGTATACGGCGCTTTCATATAAGTAACAAGCAGTTTCGTAGAAAGGCGCATCTGCGTATTATACGAAAACTTATACACATAACTCTTTTCCAAAACAAGATAGACATCTTTTACAATAAAGATGAGAATGATGCATCCGGATAAAAACGCCAGAAATCCCTTTGTCGTCTGAAAATCAAAAAAATCATAAACCATTTTCAGATACCATGTTGTCTGAATGGAGTCCTGATCCATAATAATATTGATAAACGGCGTAAAAAGAGTCACGCTTAACAGTTCAAAAAAGCTTCCTATGATGACTGCTGCCAGCAATATAAATACTTTTCTTTTTTCCCTTTGATTAAAGATATATCCAAGTTTATAAAATAAGCTCCTATGCGATAAGCCTTTTTTCTCCTGATTTTCCATTATCGTCCTTCCTCATGGCAATACCGTATCTGCCGCAGATATTCCTCATATCCCGCCGCTTTGTTTGCTTTTTGCCCGGTCACTTCATGTTTCTCAATCGGTATCTTTTGTTCGGCGCGGCGCAGATACCATTCATACTCCACATCCAGATTCCCGATATCCAGCACACGGTAACCCTTTTGAAACAGCTCACAGGCAATAAATTTTGCCGCCACACCGACGGAAAGCAAAAACAGCCTGTCCACAGGATATTTTTCACATGCCGCGAGAATGTCCGGAATAGCGGCATAAGCGTCTTTCGGCGGACAGATAATGCGTTCTACGCTTTTCGCCTTATCAAAAAGGTCATTGCCTACGCCGTTATGCGTCCTGGAACCCTCTACTACAACAATATCTTTATTTTCCCACAATTTCTTTATTTTGGCAAACCATCTTGCACAATTTTCTTTATCCCGTGCAAAATAATAGCATCTTGATACAAAAGTAGTGCCGTAAATACGCTCTTTATTGCAATATGTCTCATATATCTTCCGATAAAAAAGCAGATGGTCTTTCCAAAACTGCACGCTCTCTTTCCGATGGTCGGACAGCCCGTCAAAAACGCCCGGAATTGTCACTAACAGATTCTCCTGTTGATATCCAAGTATTTCGGCAAGCCCTTTTGCAATTTCCGAAGAAGCCTGCTGTAAATGTAACGCCCTGCCCTTTATCATCATAATCTCGCCGTCGCCAAAGCGTACCATGCTTTTCTCCGTCCGCAGAAGTTCATCCAATGTCTCATCAATAGAGTATACCCGTATTGTATGATGCAGTATCTTTTTTTCATATAAAAAATAAACGACTGCCGCCAAAATATCCTTTATCTTCCTTTTCATGACCTATTCCCGTCCGCTTTTATTTTCTCCCGTATTTCCAGAATACCGTCATAATATCTTTTAAATCCGTATTTTTCTATGACTGCACGGTAGCCTGCCGCTCCCATGGAAAGAAGCCTTTCTTTGTCCGATAAAAGCAGCTCCAGCTTCTTTTCCAAATCCTCTTGATTGCAGTCCTGAAACAGATAGCCCGTAACGCCGTCTTCCACATAGCAGGCGGTGCCGTTTTCATCGCTGCAAAGAACGGGAAGTGAAAAGCTCATTGCCTCCAACTGCGATACTGAAGCGGGTTCCCCGGTACTTGGTATCACATAAACGTCCGCCCGGGAGTACTGCGCATCCATATCTTTTCTCGGCAGATTGGCCTTGATATCCACATAAGACTCCATATGATGTTCTTTCACATAAGCCGCCACATGCGCATAATGTTTTTGATGAAACGTGGTCGAGGCTTCTCCGATTATCGTTAAATGCAGCGGATATTTAGGCTGTAATTTCTCCACCGCCGCCAACAGTTCCAGATGATGTTTCCTGACTTCATATTTCCCGATACAGAGAATATGAATGACCCCGTCCGTAAAATAACTTCTTTCTTCCGGCGCTTTCTGCGGTTTCGCCACAAAAGGAATATAAAAATCATTTTCCTTTATGGACAGCCCCGGCTTTTGCACTCCCATAACCGGCGTCATGCGCATCTTCGGCGAAAACCGATCCGCTATGCGATGCGCCAAATCCGTTTTGGCAGGCTCTGACCATAACGGTGACTGGTTATACAAAATACACGCACAGCCCATCTTTTTGCATATCCGGTATGCAGCTATGGAATATAGTGATTTTTCCCGCAAAATGGCAACATCCGGACGAAATTCGCGGACAAGCTTTTTCAATTTTCCAAACGGCGGAAACCCGTAGCGTACTTTTAAAAGGACGGCATTCGGGTCTTTTCGGCGTATCAGTTTCACATAAAGGAAATCTATCAGCCGATAGAGTGCGGAATACCCCAGCACAACCGGCTCTATATCGGAATAATCCTCTGTCTTTCCCTTATAATGGCTGACAAAGCAGACTTCATCCTTCTGCTCTATCAGTCCTTTCATAATATTCACTTGATTGGTATGATAGCGGGGCGCTACATACAGAAATCTCATATAAACTTATTCTCCTTTAAGCTGTATTTTCCGCCCTTTAAGAACTTATGCTTCATAACCCACCAGCCGGGAACCCATATATACTTATGCATGGCCGGAGACGCGCTTCCTATCATCCAGCAGTTTCTGTCACAGTTTTTGGTGCATTCCCTGACTTCTTTGGCCTGCTTGGAATTCCACAACTCATCCCAGTTTTGTTTTCGCAGATTCCCCATAACCGCTTTTTTCTCCATACCGTTGCAGGGAATAACGTCACAGAACGGGTCAATAAAGAAAGCGTTTCTCGACATATCACAGGGTAAAAGCCTCTTATTGCCATAGATATAATTTATCAGCCCGTGATTAAAATATGCGCGGAACCACTTCTTGGGCGATTTGCTCTTTAACAGCTCGTTAATCAGCTTTTCAAAATTCTGCGCCACCTTGTATTTATCATTGATTTTATTGTCCGTTTTCCTAAAATAAAAAGAATTGTGCAGCGTCGCCGTTGCAAATTCCATCCCCATGTCATTGGCAATATGATAGAGCGGAACCAAATCCTCACAGTTCATATCCTGCACCGTCATACCGAATCCCACATCCGGATGCCCCATCTCAACCAACGTCTTTAACGTCTGATATCCTCTGTTGAATCCATCCGGTATGCCGCGGATAGCATCGTTTGTCTCCTGTAATCCCTCAATGCTGATACGGATGCCAACCTTGGGAAACTCCTTGCAAAGAGCAATAATTCTATCCGTAAAATAACCGTTTGTGGAAATGACAATCCTGTCAGATTTCTGATATAACTCTCTGACAATATCCGGCATATCCAGTCTGATAAAAGGTTCCCCTCCGGTAATATTCGTAAACGCCATCTCCGGCAGTTTTTTAATATCGTCAAGCGTAATTTCCTCTTCCGGCCTTGTCGGGTCGCGGAAACAGTCGCACATATTACAATGGGCGTTACAACGGTAAGTAACGATAACGGTTCCATACAATGTTCTTCTTGCCATATATTTCTCCCTCTATCTATTTTGCGATACTGTTGTGGTAAAATCAGATGCTTTGCATCTGCCCTGCATAGGTTCATGCAAACATGGCCTATGTATACACTTTCCTCACTATTTTACCACAATATTCCTCTATTGTATCAAATTTTAGATTTTTACAATTTTGTGCATATCTTTGGCGGATTTCCGGTTTTTCCCAGAGTCTCATCACTTTCCCGGCAAGTTCTTCGGCGTTTCCCGCCTCAAACAGTTCTCCCGTTACGCCGTCCGTCAACAGTTCCGGTATACCGCCCAGACGTGAGGCTATCATCGGTGTGCCATATAACTGTGATTCCATCACGGAAAAAGGACAGTTCTCATGACACTGCGACGGATAAAGGCTAAACGCCGCCCCTGCAATCAATTTTTGCAGCGCTTCGCCCCGGATGAAGCCGATATTTTTGATATTGGGTACCTGTGAAACTTCTTTCATATACGGACCCGTTCCTGCAAAGACAAAAGGAATCTGCGGCAGACCCTTACATACCTGCAGCAGTGTCTCTATCCCCTTTTCCTTAGAAAAACGCCCAAAATACAGAACATATTTATCCGGCAGCATCTTCTGTATACGCCGCCATCCGTCTACGTCCGTTTCGTCCGCCTCCGTCTGAGGCACAAAATTATGCAGCACAATCGTCTTTTTCGCTAAAACCGGATTGGTGTCCAGCCTCTTTTTCATAAATTCGCTGGGGCAGATAATAACATCCACCATGCGGTAAGTTTTACGCCATTTATAAAAAAATGCCTCTATTGACGCCAGTATGCTCTTTATCCCGGAATCGTGAATGCACTTATTTTTACTGCACTGCCAAAACCGTCCGCCCTGACAGGCGAAACACAGTTGTCCATTAGATGGTATCAGCATCAAATGGTTCGGGCAGACCCACTGTGAATCATGTGCCGTATAAACGATACGGACAGGCTTTTTCTGCTTTTTTTCATAACCCTTGATTTCATCAATCACAGAAGGCGTAAGCTGAAAATTAATGTTATTCAAATGCACAACATCCGGCTCAAAATCCTGCAATACCAGCCGAAGCTTCTTTTTTGCCTCCACAGAATAAATAATCTTAAACGGGTATAAAAATTTCTGCAGTTTCCCGGTATGAAAATCCATATTGGACGTATAGCTCTCCACACGGTTTCCCACGATTCTTCCATCATGCTCCATACCGAAATACTGTACTTCATGCCCCATTTTCCGTAATTGTTTCCCCAATCCGAAAATATAGGTTTCCGACCCGCCATTCGGATATAGGAACTTATTTACTATTAAAATTTTCATCCTAATCCTCCATGTCAGAGCAGTTTACTGCGATGACATCGCGCTAAAAATCTCTAATTCGCGCCACCCTGATATACCTGTAACGTCTTTTCCACAACATCTTTCCAATTATATTTCCCGCAAATATAATCCCGGCTGCCGTTTCTGTATGCTTCCACAACCTCGGGATGCCCTATCATATATTCCAGTTTCTCTTGCAAATCGTCCGTATCTCCTTTGGCAAACATAAGCGCCTTATCCTCTACTACCTCCGTATTTTCGCAGATATCGCTGACCAGACAGCAGCAGCCAAAACTCATCGCCTCCAGCAGACTAAGAGCCATTCCTTCCACATCGCTCGGCAGTACAAACGCATAGGCGTTGGAATACAGTTCCTCCAAGACCTGCCCCTGTACAAAATCCGTCATGACAATCCTGTCATCTTTTTTTGCCATACCATGAATTTTTTCCATATATTCAACAGCCTGACTGTTCCCGCCCGCAATCACCAGCTTTTTATCCGTCTTTATCTTCCCGAACGCTTCAATCAGATAATGCAGCCCTTTCTCCGGCACAATCCTTGCCAGAAAAAGGAAATAACCGTCCTTTTTAAGACCGTATTTTTCCGTGATAAGATTTGCCGGACGGTTTTCGGGCGCATCTACCGCATTGGGAATAAATACGGCATCTCTTCCGTAAGTATCCTTAAAATATTTCTGCACGTTTTTGGATAATACAATCACTTCGTCCGCATATTTGGCCGCCATCTTTTCGCCGAATTTAATGACAAAAGAAGCAAACCGGCCCCATTTCGCCCTCTGCCAGTCCAAACCGTGGATGGTGACAACCACTCTCTTTCTAAACAGCTTCGGTATCCATATCATGGCGCATGGCCCCTCCGCATGATAATGTAAAACATCATAAGGAATGGTAAGCGCGCGCAGCGTTGCCAGAAAAGAATAGACAATGGCATTTAATTTACTGCTTTGAAAAGTCGGAATAATGCGGATACGGATGCCCTTATAATATTTCCTGTCGCCGCGTCCATATTCTTCGTCGTATTTTTTCCCCGATACATGATGTCCGTATCTGTTGTAGGCATCCACTTTATGCCCTAAAGCCGCCAGCCTGACGGAAAGTTCATCGACAACGATTTCGATGCCTCCCTCTCTGGAAGGAATTCTTTTATGTCCAATCATAGCTATCCGCAGACACCCGTTTTTAGCCGCCAGCCGTTTTTTTCTTTTTTGTTTATCCTGTTTTGCAAGTTCCCACATTTCCAAGCACACATGATAGAGAAAAGAAAAATTGGTATTCAAATACCTGGGCAGCATCCGTTTGGGATCCTGCGAAATACGATAAACCCATTCCAGACATAGTTTCTGCATCCACATCGGCGCGCGCTTCACGGTTCCCGCAAGAAAATCAAAAGCCGCACCCACGCCAATCATCAAAGCGTTGACTTTATCCTTATGCTGATACATCCAAATTTCCTGCTTCGGTGCGCCTAAAGCCACCCAGACAAAATCGGGTTTCGCCGCATTAATACGCTCTACAATCCGCTTATCCTCTTCGGGCGTCAGTTCCCGGTACGGCGGGGAATACATACCTACGATTTGTAATAACGGATAGTCTTTCATCAGCGCCTTTTTAAGCTGCGCAAGCGTATGCTGTGAACTTCCATAGAAATAATGGGTATACCCCTTTTTTTCCGATAATTTAAAAATCTCGGGCATAACGTCAGGCCCCGGAACTCTCCTGGCATTCCGATATCCTCTTGCCCGGCTGACAATAGACAGAGGCTGTCCGTCCGGCAGCGCCATGGCCGCGCTATTTTGAATTTTTCTGTAATACTCATCCCGGTACGCCATAACCGTTGTATGCACGTTGGAGACACATATATAATCGCCCCGCAACTGCTCCAGATGCTCCGTAATATAGCGGATGGTTTTTTCCATATCCGTGACGTTGATATTCGTTTTTAATATCGTACAGTATTGTAATTCTTTCTTCATTGCCTCTCCCTGCCCGTTAAAAGTATCGTTCCCACACAAAGCAGATATCCCGCAAGCGCGCCTATTAACACACTGCCTGTATAATATCTGACGGTTTCCAGGGTAACCGCCTTTCCGTCCACAATCTGCATCGGCGTATCCGCATCCAGATAATTCATAACGCGGTATCCTTCATAATCGGCATCCTGTTCACTCTCTAAATAAACCGATGTTTCATATAAACCGTCGGTATAAAATCTTTGCACAACATAGCCTTTCGGTTCTTTATACAGCACGGCGCATAAAATAAGGCCAAGCATCATACCGATGCCGATACCGGCTGCCATCTGTTTTTTGTGCGTTTTCCAAAGCCCTTTTACCCACCGGTAAGGCTCAGGCCTCATCCACTGCCATTGAAGCGTTTTCTCATAACATTGTTCAAAAAGCGTTTCCATCTTCTGCCGTAATCCCGGCATCAGCGAATATTCCTCCGCTCCCTCTTTCTGCCGGAACAGAAATTCTCCCAGAAAAACAAGCGTAATATTTTTAAACGAAGTATTAAATAACAATGGTTCTGTATATCCTGCCGCCAGAAAAGCAACGATAATGATAAGTTCCCTTGTTTTTTGTTTTCGGCTGTAGTCAACCGTCAATGCGAGATACGCAATCATCAACAGCCCAAACGGTATGATGCCGTAATTGATAAGCCCCCATACATAAGAGTTGTCAATCGCCAGCGTTCCCTGCGGCAAATCCGCCATCCGCTGACCGAAAAGACTCATGCACTCCGGCACAAGATACTGTCTGGCAAGCCAGAGTCTGGTATTTAACAAAAAATTCAATCGATGCAGTTTTGACGTACTATCCATAACAAACGGAAGTGGTAATAAAAAGGAAATCAACAGACAAAACGGCAATACCAGACTCACAACCGCCTTTTCCACGAAACAGAATCTCGGCCGGAATGCCACATATAATTCTCCGACTAATAAAAGCGAAGTAATCGCAAAGCCCGTAAAACTGATAGAATATAAAAATACCAACACATTGCCGGCCATCAAAAGCAAAAATGCCTTAAAGCGATACCGCTCCGACAGTTCGTATATGATAAAAGCGCACAGAACAAGATACGTAATGTGTAAAATATTAGGATGCGTAAATCCCAGGCTCCAACGGAAAATATGACCCATTCCCAGCTTCTCATGCACACGGTATATCGTATCTTCCAGTCTGGTAAAAGAAATGACGCTTAAGATAACTGCGCATACCGCCCAGACCCGCAGACCGATATACAACGTTTTTTTAATGGAAATATTTTTCATGCCCAGTATCGTAAACATCATAAAGAGAATGCCCTTTTCCCCGGAACGATAATAAACCGTCATCGTCAAAAGAAGCAACACAATCTGCATAAACCATTGACGGCCGGTATAGGGAGATATGAATATTTTAAGCAATACCAAAAAAAAGGCCGGTATGATAAGTAAGAGAAAGACTTTCTGGCCGTCATAAAATCCAAGGCCTTTCACAATGGATAACAGAATAAAGAATCCGAAATACAGGGCTTCCTCCAATGTTAATTTCTTTTCCTTTTCCATATGCAATCCCCCGTCTTTTATGACCCCGCCATATCATCCAACAATAACGCCACGCCTAGCGACCACGGATATGCCCCGTAATCCTGCGGATATCTGGCAAATCCCTCACATTCCCCAAGACAGTTATATACCCGCCCGTTTTTTGTCGATTTTCGCAGCGCACGCACGCCTTTTTCCAACGCCGTGCGGTAATTCTCCCCTTGAATCATCCTTGTTTTTAGGCCCTCCTGCAAGGCCAGGCATATCATAGCGGTAGCCGACGTATCCACAGGACCCTCCACAGCCTGTAACTGCCATGCGAAATAACCGTCCTTACGCTGCCAGATAAGCGAAGCGTCTATCAGTTCACAATAGGCCTCTTTCAGCCGTTCGGCGCCGTAAACCGTTGTCATACAGCCTAACATGCCTCGAAGAAGCCAGCCGACGGCCCGCCCCCATCCGATAATACCGTATTTATCGCCCGTTGCCATGTCATAGCCGTGATAAGGAAGCCCCGTCGCAGCGTCAATGCCATAAGCCAGCACATTAGCAACCTGTTTTACGGCCAGTTCCATACCCTCGTCTTTGCCGTAAAAACTGCCATACTCATATAAAAACGGACTGGTCAAACCGATGGAATCCACGAAAATATGACCGTTTTTCTGGTTGGCGCGGTAAGGGAAACTGCCGATTTCATCAGTCGGATAAGAAAACGCATATTCCGCCATTTTCTCGATTGCCACGCAGTACTGTTCCTTATTTTGCGCATTGATAATACCGTTTTCCTTTCCGCTTTTTTCATATTCTTCATAAATAGCAAGAAAAACCTCTCCCGCCAACAAATCGTCCAGATAAAATAACGGATATTTCTTTTTCTTCCATCTTGCAAAATAAGCCGCCAAAGACGCCTCTATATTCTGCAAAAGAAGCGTATCTTCCTGCATTTCCAAAAGTTCTTTTCTGCAATGCCAAAGTCCCACGGCTAAAAGCCCCGTCGGCCAGAAAATCAAATCCTGCGGCGGCGTCTGCTGACGCAGCGCATATTTTTTGACCCATCTTTTGAGCTTGGTTTTTCCATCCCATACGCCATAAGAAAGTAGGTCCTCGCAGGCTGCCACTATCAGTTCAGCCCTGCCCGCATCCATCATTTTTACCTCTGCCGGTTCTATTCCCTGCATGATTTATCCTCTCTGCTTTCCCGTTCGTTTCAACTTTCCCGTTATCCAGTTCTGCAAATACAAAAACTCGTCGGTTTTTCGGAACAGACACATAAAAACCATATTATATACGATTGTAATAATCACTGCCATCAAAATAAATGCCGGCAGGCTCATCTGTTTCAATACCATATTTTTAACGGGTATTAATATTATAACAATTCCCAGAATTGCGGCAATATATTTGAAAGAATCCTTAAAATAATGCCGGACACTCTGAGAAAAGCAATCATGATAAATAATCACGGGCTGAATCAGGTTAGCCAATATGCCCGAAACAACGGTTCCCACATAAACGCCCGCCAGTCCTATCCATTTGATGCCGACAATGGAAATAAGCAGATTGACGCCGCCCTGAATCAGCGCAAGATATCTGTCCTTTTCCACCACGCCCGCCGCTATTTTAAAATTGACAAGAACCGTTCTGCCTCCCTTTAAATATAAATCTATCAGAATCAATGTCAATACCGTCTGTCCAAGCTTCCAGCTTTCATCCAGCCAGATTCCCGTAACAAACGGCGTCAGCAACAACCAAAACCCAACGGCGGCAAAACCATACAGCCAGCAGGCGACAAACCGATAGATTTTAAAGACGCCATACTGTTTTTCCTTAGACTCTGTGGCAACCAGATTCCCGAATCCGGAAACAATGGAATTAAATATGACATTAATAAAATTTGCGGCATACGTAATCACATAATTATAGTTGTGTACGATACCGACCCAGTTTAAATCAAGATAATACGTAATAATAATATCATCCGTGGAAAGCCTCGCCACATCCCCTATTTTATGAAGCATCATTGCCTTGGTCTTTTGAACGACCGTATCCGTTTCCACTTTCTCCAGTTTCTTTACATCCTTATCGCGCAGATACGGATACAGGCGGTTAAAATAGATACTGACGGCAATTTTTTGTATCAGTTCGACCGCGGCCTGCGTCAGCAGATAGAAAAGAAAATTTTGGGTCGTAAACAAAATAACAATCTGCGCCGCCACCGTAACAATCTTCGTCAGCGTCGTAATCGTCGTCTGGATATAGTTTCGCTGTTCGGCATTGACAAGACTGTATTTATAAGCGACAAAATATGTGCTGACAGTGTTAAACAAAAATATCAGATAATATATCGTCAGGTCTCTGATAGAGATATCCCCGCGTTTTTCGGCCGTAATCAGATATGGCAGAAACGGCGTCAATAAAAGTCCTATCACCGCAATGACAACTGCAATAATGGTATATGCCTTTTTATAAAGGCGCATAAAGGACTTGATTTTTTCTTCGTTATGTTCCGCAACCGGTTTATACAGGCTGTAATTAAGCGCCGTGCCAATTCCCAACTCCGCCAGCGAAAGCATACCTAAAATCGTCGTATACAGGCCGTTGACACCCAGCAAAGTTCCTCCCAGCACTCTGATAAAAATTCTGTTCTGCCAGAATCCCAGAAGCAGAATCACAATATTACTGATATAACCAAAGAAAATATTCTTTTCCGCCTGTTTTACTCTGCCCATACTTCTATTTTATCTCTTTCTGCCCTATTAGCGCAACTCCCATATTTTACGGATTTCGTTTCCCGCTTCGGCCGCCTTTTTACAATAATCCGGCATAATGGCTTCTAATCTGTTACGAACCGCCTCTTCCTCTTTCATCAGCCACTCATAAGCCTCTATCAACGCGCCGGAATCCTGCAGGGTCTGCACCGGAAGCACGAAATGTTCTTCACTGCCGAACAAATCTCTGGCGATGCCGATTGATTTTACGGAATATCCCACCACAAGCGTGGGAACCCGGCTGGAATAGGCCGCGATTGTCGCGTGGGTTCTTGCCCCGATAAACGCCCTGCACTGAGAAATCACGTACTTTAGCTGTTGACAGTTCATATCGGGAAACAACCACACTCTTTTGTTATCCTCATACCCTTTATAAAGTTCCTGCAGCGTCCGCCTGTCATCAGTATGATGCCATACCACATGCGGAATCAGCGCAATACTATTATCGGAAGTCTGTAAAATGTAATCTATCAGCTTTTTGTAATTGCTTAACGTAATGCCTTTCTTTTTTTCATAATCCATAATCATAGGGCTTAGATTAATGCCGATTGCCTTACCCTGCCGAAACGTTTCCGGAAGAAATATCTTCTCCGGTTTTAAAGCAAAGGCCGGGTCGGGAAAAAACTTCACATTTTCGACAATGCCCGCATCTTCTAACGCTTTTTGGGTAATGGATTCCCGCGGCGTTATTAACGTATAGCGTTTCATATCCGCAACGACTTCCGGCTCTTTTAATAAGTCCGGTTCAATGGAACAGCCCCACAGCACCGTTTTGGAACCGGCGCGGCAAAATGCGCTGTTAGCCGTTATCGCTTCTTTTTTGGACAATTCATAGCAATATAAATCCCCGCCTACCGACATATATAACGGCGCCCTGTTTCTGCCAAGCGCTTTACGGAAACGATATCTCATAAAAGATTCCGGGTCGTGAAACAAGGCGCGCCAGGCATAATACCATACATGGGCAAAAAAATGCTGCGCTATCTTTCTTTCTTCTAAAATATCACATAACGACGCAAGAGAATAACTTTTATCCTCTTTCTCACTGTTTGTCACAAGGAGTTTGGGAATCCCCTCCAGCATATGGCATGTGCTGTTTACGATTGCCTCGCAGCCGTGATTGCCGCTGCCGCCGTGTAAATACATAACTATTCGATTATCCAACCTTATCACTCCGCCTCTCTCCCGGCGCACATCCGTCAGGCTTTTTTGGGTCTGTCATAACTTTTTATAATCATCCGCAGAATGCGAAGCAGCGTCTTATTAGGATACTGTATTCCCAGATATAGCAGTGCATTGGCCCTGCTTGTAATGGAAACCGGCGTGCTTACGATTCTTTCCCGTATCTGCGGATTCACAAAAATCTGCTGGATTTTCTGCACATAATCCTTATCCGGATTACGAAGTTCATTTTTCATAACAAATATCATCATATAGCAGTATTCCCGCAAAAGACGCTCTTCACCGCCCGCTATATTCTTATCGCGGACAATCCGCAAAACAGCCTGATACCATCTCTCCATATTATCCGCTATATTCGCATCATAACCGTGTACAATAGAATCCTCCACATAACGGTAATGATAAAATAACGCCTGTTCCATAATGACTACTCTTTTAGCGGCAAGCAGCGCAGGATAAATCAGATTAAAGTCATCCCCCATACGCAGCGTGGTATCATAATACTTTTCGTTTCCTTCAAACACGGACTTTTCGCATAACTTCATGCAGCGCGACATCGGTATGATGCGGTTTTCATTGCCAAGCAATTCATCCTTAATTTCTTTTTGGAGCCTGTTTCCCTCATATATGCCGGGTTTTATCGGCGCAATCACCGGAATGGTTTTCTTCTGCTTTTCCAATACATGATTACAGCAGACAATTTCACCCTTTTGTCCAATCAAATGCCCTGCCATTTTCTGCAGCATATCCTCACTGATATAATCGTCGCTGTCAATAAAAAGATAATAATCGCCCGAAGCCTCCCGTATACCGGTCATAACCGCCGCCGTCGGCCCGCCGTTTGGCTGGTGGAATACACGGACGCGCTCGTCCGTATCGGCATATCTGTCACAGATTGCCGCACTGCCATCCGTAGATTCATCATCCACCAAGAGCAGTTCCAGATTCTCGTACGTCTGTAACAAAATGCTGTCAATGCACTCCTCCAGATACTCACTTTTATTATAAACAGGTACAATAACGCTAATCTTATATTTTTCCTTTTTTCCGGCTTTACTTTTCATGATATAACCATGCCTTTCTCTTTACACCAGTTCTCCCTGCGGCGTTACTAACGTCCAGCCTTTCCATAACTCTTTCATCTGCCCGGGAATGCAGACCTGCGTATTCTTATGGATGGACGGGCGTATCATCACCTTATCCTCATGCGCATTGAGACGCGCTCCCCAGAAACTGAAGGTACTATTCGCACAGATATTGTGTCTGCAGTGGCTCATCAATAAAATATCATAAAAACTGTTTTCTCCCCGGTTCCAATCCACGACCTGATACTCGCTTCCCTGATAATGTTCCTTTGCATAGGCCGTATCGTCCGAAAACAGATAAAACTTCACATCCCCGAACTTTTCTTTCATATAAGAAATAGCTTTCGCATAATAAGTGTCTTTGCAGATATTTCCAAAAAGCGGCTTATTGGCGTCATCCAGATAATCCCCCCGCCTGATATGCATACTGACGGACACGGTTTCCTCCATTCGGCTTATCAATTCCTCGTTCTTTGAGCGCACTACCGGGTCAGGACAGTCCGGAAACGTTATCTCGCTGCGAAGCATGGGAAGAATATCCGCATAATACTTTTCACAGGCCCAGTATCCGACTAAATATTTATCCGTATAGGAAAAAATATCCTCATGATACATGCCGCTTTCTATAAATGCCGGATTTGCCGACGGACGAAACGTCCTCTTGATTTTCTGTGAGACGCTCTCCGGCTCCTCCCATAACCGTCCTAAAACACTGCGGATTTCCTCCCGGGATGCCGGCGTATAGTGAAGTCCCTGTAAGGCATTTAACTCCAACTCCCTGGCCGTAAGCGCATCCGACTTTGCCGCCTGTGCAGCGATATTATCAAACCATGAAATATCCAGCCTGACGTCTTTTCCCATAGATTCCAGTTTTTTATAGAAAGCATACTGCTGTAACTGGTTTCCCAGCCCTCCCATTGCTCTTATAATAATCATTTCTACAACCAAGCCTTTCTCTGCCGTTTTATTTTTTACCGGCGTCCGCCTATCGTCCTGACATGATACAGCCATATATATAAGTCCGGCATCCGGACAAACAGTTTTGTTTTCACCTTATATCCTGCCGATAATCCGCCGTATGCGCCTGCCACCGAAAACGCTTCTTTCAGCTTCCTACGGCAGATAGCAACATACTCGCCGTAAGCCCGTCTCTCTCTATATGGCAGTGCGGCTATCTTGCCCGCCGTAAGCATAACACCCATTATTAAATGTGTTGTCGCCTGCACATACAGTTCATGTTCCGCTTTTCTATCCGCAACAGCGTTCCTTACCAGTTCCCAGCAGGTAATCTGGTCCATATATACGGGCGTAAATTTACGTCCAATCGCACCGTTCGGATTTTGAAAATAACCATAGCCCTGATATGGTATCTCCGCAATTTTTTGAACACAGGCAAGCATATCCACCAAAAACAGCATGTCCTCTCCGATGGAAAGCTGCGTCCGAAACCGCGTTCCCTTTACTGCCTCTTTACGGTAAAGTTTGCTCCAACAGCGGCTGTTTCCCTGTAATATGGCTTCTTTGATATAGCCGTCCGGCGTATAAATCCGGACGTCGGATAATACGGTCCGCTCCGTCTGTTCCGGTTTCCAATTCTCTCCGGCAAAGTTTTTCCAGTCATCCTCGCCTTTCCAGATGAAAAAGCCACAGCCCGCTACGTCGCACTGATTCGTCACGATACAGTCATATAAAATCTCCAGCATATCCGGGTGCAGCCTGTCATCCGCGTCCACAAAGGTGAGGCATTCCCCCTTTGCCGCTTCTATTCCCGCGTTTCTTGCCGCGGAAACGCCCTCATCCTGTAGCGCGATAACCTGTATATTATCATACTTTTGCTGCAAAGCATGGCAGACTTGTCCTGTTTTGTCCGTAGAACCGTCATTGATAATGATAATTTCCAGATTGCTATATGTCTGCTCTTTTATGCTTTCCACACAGGACGCCAGATATTTTTCCCCGTTATATACCGGGATAATGACACTGATTAGCGACTTATCATCTTCCATCATACTGCCCCGATTTCATCCTTTTTTCATCATAAGGCTCTCATAGATGCCAAGAAGCCTCTTCATATTATCTTCTATGGAAAACTCCGCTTCCACTTTCCCACGCGCATTCTCTCCAAGTCTCTTACACAAATCCGAATCGCTTAACAATTTATCAAGACTTTCCTGCAGCGCCGCTGCATCATGCGGCCGGGCGAAAAGCCCCGTCTCATTTTCCGTTATCATATCCGGAATCCCGCCCGTATAAGACGCCACAATACCGCAGGAATACGCCATAGCCTCTAAAATAGCCACCGACTGCCCCTCAAAATAGGACGGCAGTACGAAAATATCACATTCCTGCAAATACTTTTCTTTTTCCTCTCCGCTAATCCAGCCCAAATCCGTCACGCATTGCGTAAGCGATAAAGCTTTCTCCCGTAACTTTTTATCTTCCCAGATACCGCCCAGATACAGATGCGCGTCCGGATATTTCTTGTAAAGCTCCGGCATCACGGTAAGCAGTTCGTCAATCCCTTTTTCCTTACAGAGCCTGCCCAGAAACAAAATCCGACGGACGCCGTAGCGTTTATCCTGCCGTGCGGGAATCCGTATGGAATCGGGAAACACTGTAATATTTTCTTCGCCTATAATTTCCCCGAACAGTCTTTTCCACGCCTCGGCGAGAACCAAAAAGGCATCCTCCATGGACAGTACTTTTTTCACGCTTTTTTGACCCTTTTTATCTAAATCGGCATAAAATTTCTCAAAATCTCCGCCGTGCTGGTGTATGACAATCTTTTTACGAAACAAATGCGCCGTCCTGATAAATACGGATTTACGGTAATAACTGGCATCCGACGCCATATTGACATGGACGATATCATATTTTGGCAGTTTACTAAGGAAGCGGAACCATGCTGTTATTGCTTTCATAAGCTTTGTCGGCTTAGAACCCTCCACCATCGTGCCGATATAACATAAGTCTATCTTATGTTGAAGCCCCGCTTCATAATAATTATTTACCACGCCCGATATGCCGCCATGAACACTGCGGTCAGGCCCAATCATCAATACTTTTATCATTATTTAGAGCCTTTCCCCGTCAGGACAACCCATACCGTCTGGAACAATATCTTCACATCCAGCCCCAATGTCCAGTTATCAATGTATTCCAAATCATATTTTACCACATCATCAAAATCGACGATTTCACTGCGCCCGCTTATCTGCCATAATCCGGTCAGCCCCGGCGTCATGCTGATACGTCTTCTGTAATGGGAATTATACTTTTCAAATTCATCCTCTGTCGGCGGTCTTGTTCCCACCAGACTCATATCGCCCTTTACGATATTAAAAAACTGTGGAAGTTCGTCTATGCTTGTTTTCCGGATAAATTTCCCTACTTTGGTAATACGCGGGTCGTTCTCCATCTTGAACATAAGCCCCTGTATCTCATTGCTCGCTTCCAGTTCTTTCTTACGCGCCTCCGCGTCAATATACATGGAACGGAATTTATAGATTCTAAAACGCCTGCCATTCTTCCCGATTCTCGTCTGTGCAAAAAATACCGGACCGGGCGAATCCAATTTAATCGCCAGCGCCACAAACGGCGTGGCAATTCCCGTAATGCAGAGTCCTACCAGACCGCCCGCAATATCCATAAAACGCTTGATTATCATTCTTCGGTAATCAAAATGATTGATAGAATACGTAACAACCGTATATCCTGCAAATTTACCAACCCGAATCTCTTTCTGCGGCCTGTCGATAATGTCAATGTTATAATGGCAGGCAATTCCCATGGATTCCAGTTCATAAATAATCCTTTTTACGTAATTCTGGTTTTCATCCGGCATATTGATAAATACTTCATCCAACGGCATCTGCCTTGCAATTTCCAGCATATCGGTTCCGTCTGCCGTTACCTTGATACCGTCAATAACAACGCCTTTCCTATCCGCGTCCGTACAGGCAAGCGCCACAATTTCATATTCGATATCCATATCGCGTTTCAGCCGACCGACCGTTTCATCCAATACGGCGTCTTTGGCAATTACCATAATTTTTACGACATTGGACTGGGAAGTAAAATAGGCGCGCATCAGTTTTTTCATCAGAATACGCACCGACCAGACAATTATCATATCAAAAATGGCAAAATACCCCCATACGCTTCTGGAAAACCGCTCGCCGCGCTGAATCATAAACAGAAAACTGGCAACCGCAACCGCCATAAAAAGGTTAAACTTTAATACCGCCACAAACTCCACAAACATTCCCCGGATTAGAAAATCCCTGTTCCAGTCCAGTAAAAAGCTGTAGATAGTACAGAAAAGCAAAAAACATATATACACTAAAAAATGCAGCTCCGGCTCCATCACCCTGCTGAACTTATGGTAGCGCAGTAAAATTGCCAGAACATATGCTGCCGTAATACTGAGCAGGTCTGTAAATAACAGCCAATAGCTTTCTATAATTTTCTTCTTACGGTTCATATATAACCCTACATTCTTTCACAGTATTCTCTCTGTTGCTTTTGTTAAGAATACCATTTTTTCCATATAATTTCAATCGGGATTCACTCATCTGTGCCAAAGAAGCAACAGCCCATTATCATTAACAAAAAATTTCTTCCGATATACGGGGAAAATAAATGCGCCTCCACTACGGAATATACTGCCAGTATCGTAAAGACAACAAGGCCAAAAGCATCCCTTTTCCGGTAAAAATGCCACAGTAAAAATAAATTTGCCAGGCAGTATAAAATTCCCGGCACGACGCCGTAACGGTAAAATAATTTTACCCATCCCATATCAAAATAATAATCCATGTTATTGGGTTCAGAAAACGCCGACCATGTCTCTATCGTGCCGTCATTGTTGGCGGAATTGGTTAAGGAACGGATTCTTCCGTTGATATGGTCATCTATTTTAGCCAGAAACTTCGCATGCGGCGTATCGTTGGGATGCCAATATTCATTCCACTGCGCCTCCCGCACCCTCTGGGCATTCGCCGCCGCATCCACGGAAAAGCCAATACAGACGGCAAAAACCAAAAACGCGCACAGATAAGCGAGCCAATGCTCCCTGAAAAACCGACAATATGTCATAATAAACGCACCGAGTATCAAACATGTCGTAATTAGCATACTCGTTTTGGAATCGGTCAAAATATAGATACCGGCGTTAAGCAGCATAAGGAACAGATAAATATACCATTTCATATGCTTTGCAAACGCATAAATCCCCATCGCACACAACATCAGGTACATACAGGAAAGCGCATTCGGATGCCCCATACCGAGCGTATAGCGCGTCTCTTCCACACCTTTTCTAACAATCCGCTCATATTCCCTGCCAAAGTCCGTTGTCAAATACATATCTCCGTAAATACCCGTCACCGAAAGCAGAATAATCCCCACACAGCCCGCAAACGTTACATAAAACGCATAACGAAGCATCTGCTTTAAAGGGATGCCCTTACATGCCGCCACGAACGTTACGATACGGATAACGTCGTTTTTGCCGGTCGCCTTGTAAGAAATAATCGCGATGACTTCCAAAAAACAAATAACCGCCCGCTCTTTGCTCGTATACTCCGTGCTAAGAAGCTTTAAGGCAAACAAGACGAACGTAATACGAAACAGCTGCCCCTCGATGGGATTTATGTAATTGCTTTTATCTATGATAACCATTCCCAGCTCTATCGTCAAAGCAAGATAGAAAAGAAGCTGTGGAATCTTCTTTTGCCATACTTTATCATAAAAACCATGCAGCGTCATCCGTTCATCTCTCCTTTTTATTACATGTGTTATTTATTTCCCGCCGGAAAACATTCCCACAGCCTTTCCATGTATTTTCCGTAAAACCTGTTTCAATGCAAGCACGCTTTTTTTCCATGCTATTCTCGTTTTGCTGACAGGCGGCGCCAGCAGATAATCGTATTCCTCCATATGCTCCCGCAGATATGCCGGATAAGAATCGTCGATTTCCACCCGGATAAACTTTGCATCCCTGCCGAAAATATCCTCTCCACATAGAAGCCTGTCCACCGCCTCCGTTAAATAACGTGAGGAATTATATTCCTGATGCGCCGCCGCTTTCACTTTCTCGCCAATGCGCTTTGCCACATCACGTTCCCCGTTGCCTCCCATATAGCCGAAGTGCCAGCCGCCGTCAGCTATCCTGACGCTTGCCGCATCCGTTGGGGAAACCTCCCGCAGAAAAACAATGCCCTCTTTAGGCAGATTCCCAAAACTGCACACCTTGGTTCCCAGCCACTGTTTTTTTGTAATACCGGGAAATTCTCCTGTAATCGATAGCAAATTACCCGACACTTCCTCCATATTTAAGAAACAGTAAAACATTCTCTGGGCAAAATGGTAGATTTTAGAAACGTCAAAATGGGCAATCACATCTGTCAATGCTTTCGGATTGGGAATCTCATCCACATCGCTGAAAATAATGATATCATCCGCTTTACAATCTCCCAGCGCCTGAATTAGCTGGTTTTTCTGGAATTTATCCCGCTCATGGGTTGTAACGCCGCTCATCGGCGAATTATGAACCGCCACATATAAAATCTTATCTTCAAATTCCGCAAACAGGTTCCGGTTCTCGGCAAATATCATCGGTTTCGGTTCACCCGAAAAAGTCACGCTCGATTCCTCGATGACAAATTTATCTACATACGGCGCCATAATGTGCATGCGAAGTTTTAAAATATCCAATTCATTAAAAAACGGTACGCAATCATAAATCATGAATCTTCCTCCAAAAAAGAAACGGACGTAAAACATCCTTTACTTTTTGCCATCTTACTTTCCATGGATTGACAAAATGCGGGTATTTTGCATTTCTTCCCCACCATTTATGAAATACAAACGGCTTTTCCACATCCTCAATTTCCGGAATCATATGCTCATGCCCAAAATATTTGGCAACCTCAATCGGCGCAAACTTCATGCCCGCATCCTCTATCCGGTTCTTATACTTACAGCATAAAAAAGTATCTTCATTATAGTTGCCATCCTCCATCTGCTCCCATTTTAAATGCGCCTGCCTTGGAAATTGAAGCAGCCTTTTACTGCGGATGGAAACGCTGTTGCCGACCCTGCTGATGTTTCCTTTGGCATCCCGATAGGCATAATCATTTTCAGGAAGCGGCCACGGGGAACCGATATAGTCATAATCGAGAAATTCATCCCGCCAGCTCTCCGGATTTACTACAAACCCGTCGTAATGCACCAAAAGCACATAATCCGTATCAATATAATCCGCAAGTTCATAGACCATTTTGTAATTAAACGCATCAATATCCGACAGTTTTGACGTATGCTTATAGTGAATATTTTTCGGCAGCCTGAACGGTCTTTTGTGCGTAATCAGGATGGCGTCCGCAAATTCAATTCCCTGCATACTGTATTCCATCGCATGGATGGTTTCATAGAGATTGATGCTTGTCATGGCCGCCAAGGTAACGTTGGGTAGTTTTATCTTTTCTGGTTCCATATTTTTCTATTCCTTTTTCAGTCTTTTACTCGCTCTTTTGCTGAATCTTCACGGATTTTTTATGATAATAACTGCTGACCGCCTGGTTCAGCCAGTTTCCTTCCTCTTCACTCAAATCTTCAAAATCAAACAACGCAGGCCTTGCAGAATACGGCTTTACAATAACATCTTCTATGTTTTCATCTGTGTATATCGTATGCCGCGCCATAGCCTCTTCATAATAAGTTTCGGCATCCCCGTTGACTAAAGAACGCAGCGCGGAAATACTCGTATAAGTGTTTTTATCCGGCGTAAGCGCCCAGACCATAAGCATCAGCAAAAGGCAGATAACCGTCATCCTATATCCGACGCTTTCCATAAACGCGCCAAATGTTGTTTCCGGCAACGCCGCCCGCTCCGTTTCCTCTCCTGTATCTGTAGCGCGATGATTCAGCCATCCGAACCAGTAAGTCGTAACAAAGAAAAGACACAAATAATATACCATCTGAATAATATTATCCACGCGCGACATCCCAACCATACCGACCGCATATAAAGTAGGCGTAAACATTGCCGAAAGAATGCAGAACGCGCCGACTGCCATCCATACCGGATGCGCAAAATTTTTCGTGGATTCCTTCCCAATCCGCCACATAACGGGCAGCAGCGCCAGCCAGAGCAGCGCCACAAGCAGATTTGTCCACTTTATCATAAAGACAACGGCATAATAAAAAGATAACACAATAGATATTATTGCAGAATAGCCCACATCCGTGTCCAAACTTGAGCGGATGGCATTCCCCGGCGCCAAAATATTGCAGAGAAATCCGGCACAAAACAGCAGAAACGGAAACAGGACATAAACCGCTTTCTTCCGATAGTCACGGTTGATACAGACAAAAACAAGCAGAAAAGCTAACAAAACCGCCGACTGTAAACCCGTAATCAGATTGCCGCCGCCGACGAGCACGGCATCGATGCAGGCAAGCACGCACCAAACGGCCGCACTGCCTTTTTTATCCGTCCATATACATCCTGACACAAGTGTCATTAAAAAGAACAATAGTGACTCCATCAAAATATAGTGCGTCGAGCCGTTATACCAGTAAATCCCTTCATAGGGCGCCTCCATAATCTGATAAAACAAAAACAATAACAAAAACAGCATAAAATACGCATGCGGCTTATCGCTGCCAAGCCACTTTGTCAATATCTGCCTGCCAAAAAGGAATGTCGATACCGCAAACATGCCAATCATCAAAATCGGTACGACAAACGCCGTATCATACCAAAAATTCATGGGACAAAGCGCCATCAGAAAACAGGATACATAGGTTCCCTGCCATTCCATAAAAAATCTTCCCGTCTGCCTTACAGCCGCCTGCACCGACTGCCATAGAGACCCCGTTTCCATCCATACGTCATGAACCGCCCTGCCATAATCATAATCGTCGATACACATCACATTATATTTTCCAAGAAGAAGCAGCGGTATGACAGAGACAGCAAAAAGAATCCCTGCACATGCCGCCATTTTCTGAATGGTTTTCATAAGCCGCTCTCCCCTTATTGTTTCTTCAGCCTTCTGATAAGCGCCCTTTTTACTTTTTTCCCATAAAACCACGCATAAACGAACCTGCGTCTTATCAGTTGAAAGAAATGCCTGATTTTACCGGGTCTTTGATTAAGCCGCGCATACTTGGCGGATTTTCTTTTATACCGGTTTAGTTCCTCCCTGCATTCCTTAGCCGTAAACAGCCTGCCCTTTCTATCCATATAGTGAAAAAGACTGTAAATATTCTGCTCGGACGCCCAATAACCGTCGGATACGTTATGCCTCGCCCAATACTTCGGGGCAATGGCAAATTGCAAAACATCACTGGTGTGTGCCGGCAGACAGGCAAAAGAGGAATTGGAAAGCAATAAATAATGGGCGTTTTTTATTGTAACATAATCCTTGCCAATATCAAAATGATACGCCGGAATGCCCGGAAGCATTTTCCCCGCCGCTTCCACATCATCCGTTACAATCATAAATTCCATGTCGGAACGTATTTTTTTCATTTCTTTCATACCGTGAATCCAGTATTTTTTATCAATAAAAAGCTCGGGGCTGCCGGTATATTCACCGCCCCGCATATTGATAATACAAAGATTCTCACGGCTGTATTCATAAGAATCATATTCCGGCTTTACGTGAAGCCATTCCTTTACCTTGTCAAGATGGTGAATGAAATAGGACTCATCCTGCATATTGCCATAAATTAACGTATTGTCTTCCACATGGTGAATGCCGTCTTTTTTGCCGCTGACATAACAGCCATGTTCCATATCGTGCCTGGAATTTCCAAGAAACAGTCTGTCCTCATTATCCTGATAGATGTTAAACTTTTTCTTATCTTCCTGCGTAATCTTATGGCCTAAATCCACATCCATAAAGTACATGCCCTTATCGTTGTGTATATTCACGGCAAAAATTTCCTGCCCTGCCGTTCCAAAGTCAAAGCCGTTTTCTTCGGCAACCGCCCTTGCCGTCACATAACAGAATAATTGATTGCCAAGCCCCTGCCCTTTCAGAAATTCCGTTCCTATCATATCCATGCCCTTTCCGCTATTTTCATATTTCTAATGCAGTTTCTATTAATTTTTCATTTTCTACCTTATAGATAACATCGCATTTGGCAATCGTATTTAATCGATGCGCAATAATAACCATTGTTTTTTTTCCGTGGAAACTGTTGACGGCATCCATAACCGCTTTCTCCGTATCATTATCCAAAGCCGAAGTCGCCTCGTCAAAAACAAGGATTTCCGGGTCATGGTATAACGCCCTTGCAATACCGAGACGCTGTCTTTGCCCTCCGGAAATTCTGACACCTCTGTCACCTATTGTCGTATCCAGCCCCTCCGGAAGTTCCTCCACAAATTCTTTCAACTGTGCTTCTTCCAACACTTCCCAGATTCTCTTTTCGTCAATTTTATCCGCATCAATGCCAAAAGCGATATTATCCCTTATCGACTCGTCCACAAGATAAATGGACTGCGGAATATAACCGATTTGGGAAAGCCATGCCGGATAATTGTCAAAAATATTTTCCCCATCCCAGGTAATCGTTCCCTCTTTTGCATGAAGAAGTCCCAGTAAAATGTCCACAATCGTTGATTTTCCCGCGCCGGAAGGACCCATAATACCGACGGATTGTCCTCTTTTCACTTCCATATGGGCATCCGTAAAAATATTTTTGTCAGTTCCCGGATAAGCAAACGTAATATGCTCTAGGACAATTTTATCATGCAGCGTCCGCTTTTCATTCTGCTTATGGCCATTTCCGCTGGCATATCCCGTTACGCTGCCGTTGACGTCCAGCTTCATGCTCTCGTTTAAATTTTCGTATAAATAATCAAGACACGGCTGTGAATAGGCGATTTCCGACATATAGGTATTAATCCGGTTGGCGCATGGCATAATACGGACAGCCGCCACCGCAAAATCGGTAAGCTGTGGAATCAACACGTTAAT
>JAMPCN010000047.1 GCA_023666125.1 Bacillus sp. (in: firmicutes)
AAACTCCGGTTTTATTCCAAAATAATCAAGCACCGTAGCGCCGATATCCGCAAATGTCTCTCTGGTTCCCAGATTTTTCGGAATGATTCCCTTCCCATACATGATAAAAGGCGTATATTCCCTGGAATGGTCGGTGGAAACCGTATACCCGGGGTCGCAGCCGTGATCCGCCGTAAGCATTAAAATATCACCTGTTCTTAATTTTCCGCAGATTTCCGGCAGCTTCGCATCAAAGTAGGAAAGCGCCTTGGCATAGCCGTCAATATCGTTCCGATGTCCGTATAACATATCATAATCCACAAGATTGACGAAGCAAAGCCCCTCGAAATCCTTGTCCATATAGGCAAGAGTCTTCTCAATACCCTCTTCATTGCCTTTCGTATAAGTAAATTCCGTGATTCCCTTGCCCGCAAAAATATCCTGAATTTTGCCGATAGCAATCACGTCTCTCCCGGCGGCGCACAACTGGTCTAACATGGTAACTGCCGGCGGCTGCAATGAAAAATCATGCCGTCTGGGCGTTCTCGTATAATTTCCTTCCTCACCGATAAAAGGTCTTGCAATGACTCTGCCGACGTCATGCTCCCCCTGTAAAATCTCCCTTGCTACCCGGCAGTACTCATATAGCTGCGCTACCGGAACCACATCCTCATGCGCCGCAATCTGAAAAACGCTGTCCGCAGATGTATAGACAATCAGCTTTCCCGTCCTGATATGTTCCTCTCCATAGTCTTTAATGACCTCCGTACCGGAATACGGCTTGTTGCATAACACGCCTCTGCCGGTTTTTGCGCTAAACGCATCCAATACCTCATCCGGAAAACCATTCGGATAGGTAGGCAGCGGTTTTTCTGATAACACACCGGCTATCTCCCAATGTCCTATGGTCGTATCTTTTCCTTTTGACGCCTCTTTCATGCGGGCAATCAGCGCCGTAAAATAATCTTCTTTTATGCCGCAGTCCACACCGTCCAAATTAAAAAGCCCCATTTTGCCCATATTCGGCATGTGAAAATAGGAACTGGAAGACACGGAGCGCAGGGTATTTGTTCCCTTATCGCCATAATCCGCCGCATCTTCCATCTCCCCAATCCCAAAACTATCTAATACAATCAGAAATACTCTCTTCATCTTTTGCCTCCAAATGTTATATTTCAATCCGTCACAGTTCCACGCGAGAATTGCAAAGCAATTCTTGCAACGCAAGCCTATCGGCTTGCGTTTATTATAGCATGGAATTTACAACTTGTGCATCTAATTTGCGCTGACCGTACTGATAATGATAGCATCCGCGCTCACACCCGTCTTACGGATAACGATATCCTCTATCTGCGCACGCTGCGCCTCCGTCAATTCTTCCGTATTCACTACCACATCCACGCTGTCGCCGTCAATGCTGACAATGGCATCCGAAAAACCTTTTGCTTCGAGCAGGATTTCCGCTGCCGTCTCCTTCTCTGCAATATCCGTCATCGAAATCATGCTGCTTACAGCTTCCTGTTTCTGCGTTTCGCTGATGTTGGCGTTATTGATAATTTCTAAGAGCGTTTCCTTATTCTGCGCTCTTGTCTGCTCTTTCTGCAATTTGGCATTCGATAATGCCGATACGCCTGAAGCCGTCGTAAAAACCGCTTCTCCCGGTACGTCCTCTCCGGCCAGCATATCCGTACTCGTTACTTCTATATCGCTGTCCAAACTCGGTATATCCGCCGCGGCCTGTTCCATATCCTCATCTGATATATCCAGAAGCGCGCTATAGTCAATATCTTCCTCCGCAAGCGTCAGATTCCCCAAATCATCTGTCGCTATCTCCCCGTTCACTGTCATAATTTCTTCATCCGTCACTTTTGTTCCTGCGAAATTCAGGTATCCCGCCACTGCAATCATAATTGCCAGCGCCGTAATCATTACCTGATTCTTCTTAATCATATTCTTCAAACCATTCTCCCCTTTAATTATTATTGGTTTTCCCTTTTACTACTCTTATCTTATTCGCATCAAGGCCAAATAATACCTGAATTGTCTCAATAATATTCTGTTTTACAATCTCGGAGTCTCCGCCTTGCGCAATTACGACAACACCTTCCACGACAGGTTGTATCACCTTGCTGACATAAGGCACGTTCTGCCCAGCCTCATTAACCGTATATACTGTAGTTTCCTCCTGTCTTCGCTCCGTTATCGTCCGGCTTCCGCCCTCCGCGTCCGTCTCCAACGTCTCGCTTATTTCCTCCGGCACATCCTTTTCCAAAACTTTCTCTTCCGATTCTTTCAACGTAATTAAAACTTCCACACTGCCTGCACCTTCAATACGGCAAAGCGCCTGTTGCAGTTTCTGCTCCCAATAATCCGTATAGGAAAGGTCATATTCATTATGCGCCTCCTGCGTTTTTTGACTTTTTTCCATTGTATCACTGACACTGTCCTTTATATTGGACTGACTGCGCGAAGACGACGAATCATCTTTTTTTACGGGAAGCGCAATCACACATAATAAAATACCGGCTAATATCATAATCAAAAGCTGGTCTTTCCGCAGTTTAGTCACGCTTGATATTTTATCCGTTATCTTCGTCCGCCAATCCATACACGCTCACCTCCATATACTTCTCGTCCATCCCCAATATCCTGCAAAATCTCTGTTTCAACTCCCGTTCCTCTTTTTCTCTTTCATCAAGAGCCGCTTTCTCGTCCGGGTCCGTCATTTCATCCGCTTGCACCTGTTCGTTCTGTCTATCCAAAGCGATGTCAATTTTCTGAATCTGCACTTTCTCTATCGTATCCGGCTGATTCACATTGTTCTGACTCTCTTTTTCATCGGTTCGGTACGTACGGCGTACGGCGACACGCACACTTTCCAGTTTATACTGCTCCCTTTCGTCTCCACTTTGGTTCTTGTTATCCCGCATAGTGAGTCTTACGTTTATAACCCGGTAATTTTCCGCCTCGATTCCATTGTTAAGTTTAGATTTAATTTCCTTTTCTATCTGTTCTATCACGCTATTTGCCGTAATATTACTCCCCTCTATCCTCTTGAGGATATCCTCTGCCTGTTTGTCCGCTATGATTTCACCTTCCATGGAAAACAGTTGCTCATACCAGCCTTCTTTTTCCGAAACCGTCCGCTCCATCATGCGGTATACCGGCGCCAGAAACTGCAGCAATATCATCACCCCCACAATCATCCGGATATATTTCTCATACTTTAATCCCGGTGCAAAATGAACAACAGCCTGTGCCGCAATCATAAAGATACCGATTTTTTTAATCAATTCCACAAGTGTATCCATCACATCCCCCGATTCGTCGTACAGGTTATAATCGCAATGCTGATAATGAAAAGCCCAATGGCGGATAACGCCACTTTTAACAACATCAGGCTTCCATCTCCCACGCGGTTGGCACAGTTTGTCATACGCTTATCGCTGACAATGCCGATAAGCGCCGCCCCCGCTTTCAAAACCCCTGATAACAGCAGGATTTTCAGTATGGGCAGAATACAGATAAATAACATAACAATCGTAATATAGATACCAATGCTGTTTTTGATGAGTACCGCGGAGCCCACTACCATTTCAAACATGCCCTCCGTCAGATTGCCGATGCCGGGAATAACGGAAACCGCCTTTTTTAACGCAGATGATTCCAACGAATCCACTACCGGCGATATCAAAGACTGCAAAACGCTGAAGCCCGTAATAATTCCAAGCGTTATTTTAATTGCATAGCCGACCGCTTTCTCCACGAAATCCAACAACAGATTCAGCTTTTCCTCCATCCAGACGCCATTCATGACACTTAGTAAAATAAAGCAATATACAACCGGCATAAGCAGCGACAAATAACATTTTTCAATCACATAGGCGGCCATCAGAAAAAGCTGGTAGTACGCCGTTGCCGAACTTGCTCCTGCCGCCGTTCCCACGGCAAGCAGATACGCCGGAACAAACATCTGCATAAAAACGGTCAGGCGGCTTAACATTTCTTTCACGGTAGAAGCCGCATTGTTAAAAACTTTTAGCAAAACCACAATCAGCAGCAGATAAATAAAATAGAACGCAATATCCGATACCTGACGGCTTTGGAAGACATCTGAAAAATTAGCAAACAGCGCCGCTGTAACTCCCAAAATCAGAATCATGGCAAAGAGGGTTTTCATTTCTCCCCATTCCCCTTTTACGGACTCTGCCAATCCTGATACAAGCATTTGTACGGCCTCTTTTATCTTCCCCTGCATAACTAATGATAACACCCGTTCTCCATCAAAGCGGTAATCGGGAAATAAAGCCTTAAAGCTGCTTTCAGCCTCTTCCATATCCATTTCCTGCCAGATATCCGAGCCGTCCGCCGCCCATACTTTCATTGGCTGCATCCAGATAAACCAGACTGTCATTACTGCCACAAATACAACCCGCACCCTGCCTGTCATATTTATCATTACGCTCCTTTCACGGCCTGTCTTTTTCAGCCTGCAAGCGTCTGAATGCTTTCCATCAAAGCGAACAATACCGGCATACCGATTAACAGAATATACATCTTTCCCATTGCCTCTACTTGTCCTGCAATGCCGATATATCCGGCATCCCTGCATATAGCGGAACAAAATTCACACACATAGGCGGCGCCTACCGCTTTTAGCAGAACAGACAAATATTTGAAACTATCGCCAAGATACTGTTCTAACATCTCCATTCCGCTTAAAATGCGGACAAAATAATTGACTGAATATGTCAGTATTAAAAGACAGGCCGCAAACCCAATGTAAATTCCATATTCGTTCTTATAGCTTTTTAAGGGCGCTGCCACTAATACCCCCACCAGTCCAATCAATCCGATTTTTACAATATCCATAGCAAATGTCCTCTTTTTCATAATTAAATCGTGATTTAATCCATTCTCAATTATCAAATGAACCGTATACTACAGGGAAAATAAATCCTGAATCATCATAAATAAATCATAGATATACGGCACAAGCCAAGTCAGCACTAAAATCAATCCGGCGAGGCTGACTAAAAAAGACTGCTCTTCCCTGCCGCTATGTTTCAAAATCTGGGTCAGAATCGTTACCAGAATGCCGACTGCTGCAATTTTAAAAATAAGACTAACGCCCATCTGCCACCTATGCTCCTTCTAATCTGTGAACTTCTCTACAGTAATAAAATAACAAGAAATAATCCTGTCATAACACTGATGCTCATAATAACCTTACTCTTATTTCCGTATTCCGCCTGTGCCTGCTGTATGTGCCGGGTTAAAATATCCAGAGATTGTCCGACATCTGCGGCCTGCATTGTCTCGTCCAATATTCCCTGCTGCTGCGGCAGATTGCGTAAAATCTCTTTCTCTTCCTCCTTAAGCGCTAACCTGTCCATACAGGCATCCATCCGCTCATTCCATATGCTCTCTAACGTACTTCCGTCATTTGCCTCCAGCCTTTGAAAGATTTCCCCAAAAGCCTGTCTGTACGGTTCATTCATACACCGGCTGAACAACAGGCAGATTTCCGGCAGCGTTCTTTTTCCATATTCCATCTCACTTTGCATTCTCTGCACTATCCGGCGCATCTCTCTCAGTTCCCGGATATGTCTTTTTTCCTCCGCTACCTTATTGAGTCCAAGTCCGATACAGCCTGTCATGAGCAACAGGATTCCTGCCAGTTTAAGCATAATTTCCTCTCTCTATCATATATTCCCATTACGATACACTTGTTATTTTTCTTTCCTAACAGCAAATATCTGTCAAACAGTCTTTCCTCCATCACATGGCGCATATACGCCTTACGCCCCACTTCCTCCATGGAAAAACCATGTATGGTCGCAAGCATCTTACAGCCGCATTGCAGCGCCCTGTGCATTGCTTCAATATCGTCCGCACCCCCCAGCTCGTCTACGGCAAGCACATCCGGCGACATGGAACGGATTAACATCATCATCCCCTCGCTCTTTGGGCAGCCGTCCATCACATCAGTGCGCATACCGATATCGTTTTGCGGTATGCCCAGATAACTCCCCGCAATCTCCGAGCGTTCGTCCACCAGACCAATATTCCTGCCCTGTCCGTATCTGTTTCCCTGTGAAAAACTACGCACCAAATCCCGCAGCATTGTTGTCTTTCCGCATCCTGGCGGCGAGATAATCAACGTATTTAAAATTTCCCCTCTGTCATATAAATAAGGAAGCGTTTTTTCGGATACTCCTTTGATTTCATGCGCGATACGGATATTTAAATAACGGATGTGTTTTATATTTCTAATCTGCTTTGCATTCTCCGTAATAACCTGTCCGGAAACGCCAATCCTGTGTCCACCCGGAATCGTCATAAAACCCTGTCTGATTTCATCTGCAAAGGCATATACGGAATAATGGCATACATGCGCAAGGACTGCCTCTAACTCCTTTTCGTTACTGCATACGCCATCGGCTGCCATTCCCGTAAGGCTGCCATTTTGTGTAAGAAACCACTCCTTATTATCCACCAGTACCGTAACAGGCTGATTGATACGCAGACGAATCTCCTGCACTTTCTCTGCCTGTTCTGCCACATTTACCCATCTGGTGCGCATAAAATCCGGAAAAATATGTAAAATTTCCTCCTGCCGCATCTCATCGCCTCCTTATCTCAATATATGAAACGTTGTCCAAGTTATGACTGCTTTTCACACAAGAAAATCGCTTCGCGATTATCTTGGGAAGAATGCTTTGCATTCTTCCGCTTCTTGGAGAAATTTCCTAAATTATAAAAAAGGCAGTTTATTTATCATAAATAAACTGCCGCCTTGACTCAATCTCTTTACTTTCTTTGTTTCTCTTTCCACGCCATAATTTTCTCCAGCCTGTCCTTTACGTCCGCCTCCGCCCCCTGAATGGTCGGGAAATAATAACGCCTGTTTTTCATGGATTCCGGAAAACATTCCATATCCGTAAGTTTTTCTTCCGTATCGTGCGCATATTGATACCCCGCACCATAATCCAAATCCTGCATTAATTTGGTCGGCGCGTTCCGAAGCTGTAAGGGAACCGGCTCCGCAATCCCGTTTCGTATGTCCGCCTTACAATTTTCACAGGCAGTATAAAGCGCATTGGATTTCGGCGCCATCGCAAGATAAGTAACCGCGTGCGTCAAATGGACGTCGCACTCCGGCATTCCTAAGAAATGGCACGCCTGATAAGCGGCAACCGCCACTGAAAGCGCATTGCTGTCAGCCATGCCAATATCCTCACTGGCAAAGCGAACCAGCCTTCTGGCGATATATAAAGGATTCTCCCCGCCCTCCAGCATACGGCACATCCAGTAAATCGCAGCGTCTGGGTCACTGTTTCTCATAGACTTATGCAGTGCGGAAATGATATTGTAATGTTCCTCGCCCGCTTTATCATATAAGAGCGACTTTTTATTAATACACTGCGACAATCCCTCGTCTGTGACAACAATACTTCCCTGCGGCGTGATTTCTCCGTTTAATACCGTCATTTCCAGCGTATTTAACGCCATTCTGGCGTCGCCGTTTGCAAAAACCGCAATCGCCGCAAGCTGTTTTTCGGTAATCTCTATTTTCTGCCCTGCAAAACCCGACGGATTCGCTAAAGCGTTTTCCAAAAGCTGTACGATATCTTTTTCTTCCAGAGCTTTTAACACAAAAACGCGGCATCTGGAAAGCAGCGCCGCATTGACCTCAAAAGACGGATTTTCCGTCGTTGCGCCGATTAAAAGAATGCTGCCTTTCTCCACAAAAGGTAAAAAAGCGTCCTGCTGCGCTTTATTAAAGCGGTGAATCTCGTCTACGAAAAGGACGGTGCGAACGCCCATTTTTCTGCTGATTTCCGCTTGATTCATCACTTCCTTAATTTCTTTGATACCGCTTGTCACCGCGCTGAAATTGATAAAATCGGCTTTTGTCCTTTTGGCAATAATACCGGCAAGCGTTGTCTTGCCGACGCCCGGCGGTCCCCAGAATATCATGGAAGAAATTTGGTCTTTCTCAATAAGCTGCCTTAACATTTTCCCCTGTCCGAGCAGATGTTTTTGCCCGATAAATTCCTCCAATGTCTGCGGACGCAGACGGCTTGCTAAAGGAATTGTTTCCGCCGCGCCGTCCGGTATGGCGTCAAATATCGTGAGTTGTTCCATCTTAGTTAATCCCCCATTTTTCACACTATCCTCCTCTCTGCCAATAATCTAAATCCGGATATAGTGCGTCTACTTCCTCATATTCCATGCCGGTCACATCATACTCCCTGACAAGAACGCCCATCTCATAATAAGAAAGTGTACTGATAGCATTTCCCGCCTCATCATAAGAATATGTCCATGCCAGTTCCCTTGTCGCCGTATATTCCCCATCCACTACTTTATATTCTATAACATGGGATTCAAAAGCGCCCATACTATTGCTTTCTATTATCCTTTGCTTCCAATATTCCAGGGAAGTTACTCTCTTAGGAAAAGACTCATACACTAGAAATTCACCCGAATCCTCTTTCCAGATAAGGGATTTGTAATAGCCAAAATATCCTCCGCTTCCACCATCATACCCCTCAAGGATAAACAAATCCGTATCACCGTCATAGTTGATATCCAGCGGTGCGGTAAAATAGCGATGAAAAGGATAAGGAATCGAATATCCTGCTGTTTCCGGAATTGTCACTGCCTGCCAATCAACTTTTTGTCCCTTCCATATACCGTTTAAAACGACAATATATTCTTTATCCGATTCGTCAGGAATGAACACGCATACCGTATAAACATTCAGTCCTCTTACTCTTTCCAGTCTGATATATCCCGGATAACCGCCTTTTTGCGCCAGTTTTTCTTCTACTTTTGCGACACATTCCTCTTCCATCAAGGATAAAAACGGCGTCATTATTTCTTCTCCTTTGTCGTCGTTCTTTGCATAAGCAATACTAAGCGCATATTGATTTTTCTTACGGTTCTGCTGCCAATGTTTTTCCAGTTCTTCCAGCAATGCGCTTGTATCTAAATCGCTGTTTTCTATATAAATGCTATAAGAAATATCCGACGGCGGCTCTAACTCTTTTTCTACTTCCCTAAGCGTTTCCGTATCTGTAATACGCATGTCTGTGGGAAGTTCCATGCGCTCAAAATTCTCCCATTCCATACTGCTTTCTATGTAAGAGACATATTCCTGTCCTACATTTTCTTCGCCTGACATCATGGGGATACAGCATAGAAATAGTATCTGAAAAATTGTTTTCAGCATATGGTTTTGTTCCTTTTTTCCTCAAAGTTCTCTTTATTTTTATTCAAAATTCTTTTCCTTAAATCCTCGGGAACTTTTTTCCCTTGATTAATAAGTATAATTGCCTGTAAAACATCCGTATCTTCATGCTCATCCGCTATATCAAATTTTGAAGTACTTATGCCAAGGTTCTCTAACTCTCTTGCCACTCTCATCCTATTTTCCACTTCCGCTTCTGTAATAGGCAGTTGTGTCTCTAATATATGTGGCTTTGAAGGTATTTTCATTCCATCAAATATATTCTCTACGTTCATTGCATTTATTTCCATAGTCATCTGCCTCCAATCTCATATCTCAACTCAATTTTATCACAATTTTTCAATAATTCTTTCATTGCTAATGTACCATTATTAGTACATTCCCCATATTTTTGAGTTGCCAATGTATTGTAATATATCAATGCTTCATTTCCATCAAATCCTCTTAATTTTGTCAGTATTCTTACACTCCCATCATTTCCAACTACAGTCATAATATACAAAGAATCATTTAAACAAAATGTCTTGAAATCCGTACCTGAAAATGTAGCTGTACTGGGATGATTATGCATAAACATCATTGTATTTTTTCTTGACTCTTTCATTGCTTGATATGCTTCCGGATTGCCTTTAGTTTCTACTTCATTAGTTTCTCCTAAAATAATCCAAGCATTCCAACAAACTATATCAACTAAAATCCCAACTTCTTTTGAATCATTTCTATCTTTCGCCACAGTAAGAAGCAGCTTATGTTGTTCTTGAATAAATAGATTTTCCTCCTCAGAAAACCCCTCCAATTTTGTCAGTGGAACTTTTGAAATAGCTACATTTGTTATTTTAATCGGTCTGTTCCTCTTCTTTTGTTGAAAATCTTCAAACAACTTTTCACTCCTTATCATCCCTATCGTTTTCGTTCCCGCCGGATAAACCCTATGCATTTTCCCCGCTCAATTCGTCAATTTCCTGATAACATCCTCCAGTCTATCCCGCGTAACGGGCTTTAAAAGATAGCCCTGCGGCTTGAGTTTCAACGCCGCCGTAGCCTCGTCCTTATCGTCCACTCCGGTCAGGAAAACAACAGGGATGTGCTTGGTTTTTTCATTCATCCGCAGTTTTTCCAGTGTTTCCGTTCCACTGATAACAGGCATACCATAGTCTAAAAAAATTAAGTCTGGCTGCTGTTTTTTGGCGACGTCTATCCCATCCAGCCCCGACTCGCTTGTAAAGACCTCGTAGTCGTTTTTTAACAATCCCCGTAACACCTGTAATTGCATTTTACTATCGTCAATAAATAGAATCTTTTTCATGTTCATCCCCATTCCGGAGCGTTTTCGTAACGGACAATGCCAATCGCTGCTTTGCGTCTGCCATCAAAACATATTTGTAACGCTCCATGATAATATTATAGCACGCAGGGTTTTACATGTCCAACCAGCTTTCCGTTAATCACCATCCAACCCAAACGCCACTTTTTCCGTTCCATATAAATTCGCCGCGTTTCCCGTAAAACGCAGATAAATTTCATTTTTTCCGCTCTGTAAAAGATGCCCGATGCGGAATTTATGCGGACCGTAAAAGCTGACGCCCGCCCATGTGCCGTTACAGATACATTCCGCCATTTCCTCGCCGCGGACTACAAAATACTCCCTGCCGGTAAATGCTTTTCCCTCCGGCACATCATACGCATAACAATAACAGGTGGTATTTTCATCCATAGCGCAGGGTTGAAAACGCTCTAAATCAGCCGAATCATCCGGCGTAAACCTGTCCGTCCAATCCCCTAAAAACGCCTCTTTTAACTCTTGCGCGGAAATAAAATCCGTACAGTACTTTTTAGCAGTTTCTATTTCGTTTTCCTCTAAGAAAAGCAGCAGCTTCATTTCACAGGGTTCCAGCTTTAATCTGATACCATGCTGATTATCTGAATCTTTTCCCTGACCGGTGCGGCTTTCAGCAAAGCCGCCATCCTGCGCGCACATATCCCATAGATTGATGAAAAAAGGCATTTTAGCGCTCTGCGCCTCTTTTACCGAAAGGGTTGTTGTAATCGTTTCTTTGCCCTCATTAGAAAGCAGATACCATGAAACGCCCTCTTTTTCCATATGCACGGCTCTTAAGCTCGGGCAATCATGTTCCGCTGCCAATATCCGAAAGCCGCCGTCCTCATGGCACAACCGGGAAGTGGCGTCCTCCGTATATAAACTTCCCGCTTCGGTTACGACGCGCACGTCCGCAAGATATTTGGCATACGCTTCTTTCGTCCGATATCCGTGTAAATCAACTACCGTAGTAAAGCTGCACTGTCCGATACAGAGACGGCCGCTGCTCATTTTACAGTCTGCAAGCAGCGCCACAGGCAGATAATGAAACGCGATTTGATGCATATAAAGCCCCGCTATTTCTTTTGCCGGTACATGGTTGTTATCGCAAAGCACGGCTATATCTGCATGGCTTAACGAATCCGTCATCAGGTAGGAAATACGCTTCATGTAATCGGAAAACATACGGTAGTGCCGCCACCAGATGTTATTAGGTCCCACATCCGGCGGACGTTCCTCTTTTCTTGCTCCCGCTATACTATAATAAAAGGCATGGGGAACAAAGAGATTCACGCCCCGAATGCCCAGCCAGTTAATATACCATTTCATGTCATACCCCGTAAAGTACCACGGAATATTTTTGCGGTTACATACGCCGAAACACTCATTGGCATTTCTTCTTCGATTCAAACAGCGTGCAATATCCGCCGCAAGCTTTGCCTGCACGGAATCGATTCCCTCCATGCCGCCGTTTTCGGGCGCAATCCGTCTCATAATCAAGTCCTGTCCCGGAATCTGAAAATAGAACTCTTCCTCCACATCATCACTCGCCTCAGGGTGTCCCATCAGGGAAATGCCGTGGGATTCACACCACTTGGACAGGCGTGAATAATAAACTTCCCGCAGATGTTTTTTAATCAGTTTATGGTAAATGCGCGTCGTCTCGTTCTCTTTCCCGCTAAAAAGCGCCTCCAAGTCCTCTAATCTTCCGCCTTTTTCAATGATTTCCTCTTCCATGCCGGACGACCATTCCCTAAACCCTTCCGCATTTCTGCCAAGCGGACAGGGTTCGTCCGTAAAAAACGCTATCACCGTATGGCAAAAATACTCTTTCAACTCCCGGTAATAGCGTTCATGTGTCAATCGGATAAAAGCGTCCACCGCCTCCGGATTCAAAATGTCCGCAGACAGCGGCGCGCCCGCCTCCCCGTCGTCCTCGCCAAAATGAATGCCGCGGATAGTTCCACGGGTAAAAGTATATAATAAATACCGTCCGTCAGAAAACCGTGTAATCACCTCCCCGCCGTCCGCATCATCCGATATGGTAATTCCTTTCGAGGCATAATCCGCATTCTGTGAGACAACCATTCCATGGGCGGAACCGGACGGATACATCCCTTCGTCATACAGCACAATCTTCATGCCAATCTCTTCTGCGGTCTTTACAATATATTTTACCGCCTGAAAATATTCCCCGGAAAGATAAGCAATCTGCTTGGGTATGCCGATTCTCGGATGAAGAACGATACCGTTTACGCCTTTATCCATATAGTCCATAAGCTGTCTTTTTATCTTTTCTTCGTCCGGTTCATCATTAAAAAACCAAAACGGAACCGGTGTAAATTCCTCGGATGGATTTTTGATATGATATAAAAATTGTTCCAGCATAGACGTTCCACTCCTATATTTATTTGGATAACAAGATTCTGTCATTATCCAGTCTTTTTCCCGCACATATCTTAAACTGCTGCAATAAATCGTCCACTGTCAGCTTTTCTCTCTCTTTTCCCTGCACATCAAAGACGATGCTGCCGCCGTCCATCATTAACGTACGGTTTCCTAACTCCAATGCCTGATTCATATTATGCGTTACCATCAGGCAGGTAATTTTTCTTTCAGCGATAATCTGACTTGTCAGCTTTAACACCTTATCTGCCGTAGCGGGGTCCAACGCCGCCGTATGCTCATCTAAAAGCAGGATTTTAGGCGTCACCATCGTTGCCATAAGTAAAGTAAGCGCCTGTCTCTGCCCGCCGGAAAGCAGTCCCACCGGCTGTTTCATCCTATCCTCTAACCCCATATTCAGTAAAGAAAGCTGTTCTTTGAACTTCTGTTTTTCTTTGCTGTTTATACGGCTAAAATACGCGTGTCTTGCCGTGGAAGCGCGAAGATAGGCAAGCGCCATATTTTCCTCTATCGTCATATGCGGCGCGGTTCCCTTTAGCGGGTCCTGAAACAGATGCCCGATGACCTTGCTTCTGATATGCTCTTTTTGATAGGTAATGTTTTCCCCGTCCAGAACGATTTCTCCCTCATCCACATAGAAGTTTCCCGTAATCGCATTAAAAAGCGTAGACTTTCCCGCGCCGTTGCTTCCCACGATAGCCGCAAAGTCTCCGTCCGCCAAGTGCAGGCTGACGCTGTCCAAAGCTTTTTTTTCATTGACCGTTCCGGCGTTAAATGTCTTGGAAATATTTTGCAGCACTAACATACGTTTCCACCGCCTTTCTTTCTGAGCAGTCTATTCTTTTGCCTGTAAAAAGCGAATTTTTCTTTTAAGTACGGAAAAGAAATTGCCACCGCTACAATCACCGCCGACACTAACTTCAAAGCCTCCGCCGGTACGTTCATCCGCAGTGCGACCGCCACGATAAAGCGGTATAAGCAGCTTCCGAGTACAACGCCCGCCACTTTCCTTAGCACGCTTCCTTTTCCAATTAGCGTCTCGCCGATAATCAGACTGGCAAGCGCAATCGTCACCATACCGGTTCCGAGATTGATATCGCAGGATTTCTGATACTGCCCTAAAATAGCACCTGAGAGCGCGGTCAGCGCATTTGCCACGCACAAGCCCACGGTAATCATAAAAAGCGGGTTAATGCTGGACGCCCGCACCATATATTCATTGTCGCCCGTCGCGCGGATGGAAAGTCCGAGCCTTGTATTTAAAAACCAGGCAAGCACAATGCCGATGATTAATACAATCACAAAAACAATCAAAAACTTATACCAATCATCATACCACGACGCTGCGATTTTTCCTTTTGCCAGGCTGAAAATCGTATCGCAGGCAAACAGATTCACCGTCGAAGTAAAATCCATTACGGCGATATTGACCGTATACAGTCCCGTATTGACGATAATACCGGCAAGAATGGAGGGAACCCCCATTCTCGTCTGTAAAAATGCGGTAATAAAACCGGAACAGATTCCCGCGCCCATCGCCGCAAACAACGCTAAAAAGGGATGCCCGGAAAGCGTCACCATTGCGCCGACGGCACAGCCTAGCGTAAAACAGCCGTCCGTCGATAAATCCGCAATATTTAAAATACTAAACGAAATAAACAACGCCAATGCCACCAGGGAATAGATACATCCTAATTCCAATGCGCTTTGTAAAATCGATAATGTAAATATGGAAGCCATAAATTTTTCATCCTGTTCTTATTAATTAAATGATTCCGCGGTCTGGATTTCCACTAAATCCGTACACATATCGGCAAACATGCCATAGTCTAAACCGATTGCCTCTGCCGTCTCCGTGTTGACCGTCGCAATGCCGTTATCCATGGTAACAACCGCCATATCCGCCGGGTCAGCGCCGTTTACCAGGATTTCCACCGCCATATCCGCGGTCGCCGTACCAAGCTGTTCATAGTTTACGCCGTATCCTAAAAACGCGCCGTTTAAGGCAAAGGAATCCGCACCGCAGTAATGCGGAATGCCCGCGTCAATAAATTTCTCATAGATGGCAAGTTCCGCCGTCATGACGTTATTGTCCGTAGGCGTGAAGATCGCCTGTACGTTTGCCGCCACAAGCGCGTCCGCCGCCAAGGAGATTTCGCCGTTGTTCGTACCGGTCTTTTCTACCACCGCCACGCCTTTTGCCTCACAGTAGGCTTTTGCCGCTGCAATCGCCGCCGTAGAGGAATCCTGGCTCTTATCATATAAAAGCCCTACCGTATCGATATCCGGATTTGCCGCAAACATCAAATCAAAAACGGCGTCCGTATTTAAAGCGTCAGACGTTCCCGTGATATTGGAACCGGGCGCATCCATGCTACTCACAAGCCCTGCGCCTGCCGGGTCTGATACTGCGGAAAAGACAATCGGGATAAGGCTTCCATCCGCTTTGGGATTTTCCGCCGTCGCATTCTGCATCACCATAGCGGTCGGCGTCGCCACCGGAATGATAATATCCACATCGGATGCAATTAAATCCGTCGCAATCTGGTTCATGGTTGTGGAATCCGCCTGACCGTTGTAGGTATAGTCCTTATAATCGAACGTAACGCCCAGTTCTGCTCCCTTAGCGTCAAGCTGTGCCTGCACTGCCGCCACAATCTGATTTAAAGATGCGTCGTCCACATACTGTACGATACCTACCTTATAAGCCGCGCCCGCTGCATCACCGCCGCTTTCGTCCTCCTGCGCCCCTGTGGACGCGGTATCGGTCCCGGAGGCAGAATCCGCGCCGCCCGCGCTGTTACTCCCTGTGCTGCCGCAGCCTGTCACCGCCGCTGCAATCGCTGTTACTGCCAGTAATAAAGCTAATGTTTTTTTCTTCATAATAATTCCTCCTTTTCTTATTACCTTAAAATTACAATCGAGTAGGGGAAAGCTTTTCTCCCCTGCTCGCCGCGCGGGCTGCATGCTGCAAAGCAGCAAAATACTATATGCAGCCCTGTGCATAAAAAAACGCCCCAAGCATTTGCTTGAGACGGTAATAACTAAATTATTATCGCGGTACCACTCAAATTGACTGTCGAAAATCCATTCACAGCCCACTCTTGCCATATACGCATGATATATGCCAAATTGATAACGGGTCCGGTTCCCGCCGGAACTTACTCAACATTTGATTTTTCAGTCCAGCCTCAAAAGTCCATTCGGTATAAGTTCCCTGCCATTTTCCACCACCAATGGCTCTCTGTATCGGCTTTCTTATACTTACTACTCTTTCTCACAGGTTTATTTTTATTTTAATTTATTACACAATAATCTATCTGTTACAAATTGTCAATACTATTTTTTCAAAAAATCTGGTATACTGTTTATATCAACACAAACAGAAAGGTTATTTTATCATGATGAAACTGGACATGCACTGTCATACGAAAGAAGGTTCTCCCGATGGAAAAACGGCTCTTCTCGATAATATCGCTATCTTAAAACAGAACGGTTTCGACGGTATGTTGATTACCGACCACAATTCCTATAAAGCATACCGTTATTATAAAAAATTAAAAAATAAACCGAAAAATTTTACCGTACTTTGCGGTATCGAATACGACACGTTAGACGCCGGGCATATTCTTATCATTATGCCGTCCGGCATCCATCCAAGGCTTTTGGAAATGCGGGGTCTGCCGGTACTGATTCTGATTGAGATTGTACACCGCTACGGCGGCATTTTAGGACCCGCGCACCCTTGCGGAGAAAAATTTTTAAGTATTTTTAATACGCGGAGCGGAAAACGGTTAAAAGAAAAATTAATCCGCAAATTTGATTTTATAGAAATTTTCAATGCCTGTGAGGACGACATATCCAATGACTGTGCGAAAGCGCTTGCCTCCAAATATCATCTGCCGGGCGTCGGCGGCAGCGATTCCCATAAATCGGACTGCGTGGGTCTTGGTTATACCATCCTGCCCGATAAAGTGGCAAATGAATCCGAATTGATACGGTGCATAAAAGACGGAGCGCCTATTGTTGCCGGCGGCTCCCACTATTTCCATACGACAAAGCAAAAACTGGGGAGAGTCAACAAAGTTCTAGTTTACTCTTTCTGGTTCTATAATAAATTTCTTGCCGCCTATAGAAGCCGGGCAAGAGAGCTGGAGCTGGCAAAAAGCAAGCTAAGAATCCGTTTTATCCGTCACCACACTCTTTAATTCATCCAGCGTATCTTTAAACCTGCCGGACTTCATACCCGGATTGTTACGAAGCATATCCCGTTTGTAAAAGTCCAGGGTTTCTTTGTACTGCTTCCGGTTCTCCATATATAAGTTATAACGCGCGCGCAAATCCGCAATCTCGTCGCGCACATTATCCACATAGGCGCCGGGCGCATTCTGAATGGTCTCTTTGATACTGCCCAAACGCTGTCCCAGACTTTCCGCAAGCTCGTCCAGTTTAATTTCACGCTCCTGCTTTTTCTGCTCTTTCTCCTCATTATTAAAAGCGACAATAACGTCCAATCTTTTCTGCATACGCACCATTTCTTCTTTGACTCTCTGCATTTTCACAAGGATATCGCGGATATCCAGCGCGGCTTTAAAAGAAAGCGTAAAATCGGCAACGATAAAAATCGTCAAAAGAAAAGTCGCATATCCCAAAATACTTCTCGGTATCGCAAGTACAAACTGCTCGACCGGTCTATGTACAATCCTTGTCATGCCAATCGTTAAAAATCCCCATGCAATCGTAGACCCCAGGCAGATACGTCCCTGAAAGTTAAATTTCTTGTCGGAATAATCCCAGTAGCGGATTTTAAAAAGCGTTTCCATCACCACGCCGGTCACATACTCTAAGGCAGTCGCCCCGACGCATCCCGCAAAATAAGTTAAAACCACATTGTCCTGAAACGGCATGGAAACAACAAACATCATCAGAGCGCCGCTTCCGTATAACGGTAAAAAAGGTCCTCTCATAAAACCTCTGTTGACCCATTTACGCTCTTTTATGGAGACATATGCGGATTCAAAGCACCAGCCGCCGAAAGAATAAAAATAAAAGAAAAATAACCATTGCATCATACTATAATGAACCATATCTTTTCTCCCGTCGTATTCTAAAAGGCATCAGCCGAATATCCCGACCGAAACCCTCTCTTTTCCTTTGCGCGTTTCGCCGGACTTTCCATAGTACAGAAACTTCCCATATCCGCGCACGGTCACGGCATCTTCTTCTTTTAACTGGTAGCTGTTATTTTCCATCATGATGCCGTTTACAAAAATTCTGCCTGCACGGAATAAATCCAGACTATCGCTCCTTGAAATATGATAAATCTTTGCAACCACACTGTCAATCCTTGCGGACGAAACCGCCAGGGAAACTTCTTTCGGCTCAGGAGTTTGTAAAACCGCCGTATCTTCCATGATACGGCAGGTCATATTCGTATGCTTTACCTGACGGAGATTTTCTATCAGATAGGGCGCGATTGCTTCCTGACAGAATAAGACGCCTCTTTTTTCCTGTACAAAAATATCTCCTATCGTGGCGCGTTCAATGCCAAGATTCATGATGGCGCCCAGAAAATCCCTGTGCGTCAAAGCGTCCGCAAACTTAGGCGTTACCGGCTGCATTTTAAGACAGACAATCGGGAAGCTTTCCTCATAACCAAGATTTTCGGGGGAGCCAAAACGTATCATTTTGCGCTCGCAGATGGGAGAGCCGCCCTCCATGGCATATCCGGCATAGGAAATCTCGTCCTCTATCGCGTAAAATATCTGCTGCTGTGAGAGGCTTAAAAAAGGCGTATAAGTATAAATGCTTCTGCTGTATGATTTTTCCGCCAGTTCAAGAATACGATTTTTTAACTGCTGTAATTCTTTTTCTGTTATTTCTGACATAGCAAAGCCCTCTGGAAATTTTTATCTGCGCTGCTGCGTGTCTATAGACAATACTTTCTTCTTCGGCAGCATCCCCAGCCCGATACTGACTAATATAAGTCCTATACCCAGCAAAAGCAGAACATCTGAAACTTTCAGGGTTTCCTGATACAATACCGGCATAACCGCTTCTAACTGCTTTGTAAAGCAGGATATCAGCACGCTGAACGCGTTATTGACACAGTGCATCAGCATTGCCGGATAGATGCTGTCTGTCACATAAACGACATAGCATAAAACAAATCCCAGCAGCGCGGTCGGAATAAATTTCACTATGCTCATATGGAAGAGTCCAAACAACACGGCAACGCCCAAAAGAGCCGTGATGATGCGGTATCTTTCTTTCATGGCGTGAAAGACCATGCCGCGGAAAAACAGTTCTTCACAAATCGCAGGCGCGATGGCTATTACCAATAACAAGGCAAATACATTGCCATCCAGCAGGTCGGAAAACGTCGTTGTCACCTTGTCCGCGCTTTCCGGGAACAGGCTGATTAATCCGGCGGAAATAACCAAGTTAATGAAAAACATGCCGGTGATGGTAAAAAATCCCCCCAGGTAATTTTTAAGCCCCGTTTTCTGAAAACCGTATGTCTTACAAATATCTTTCTTCGTATATAGTATCACAACAAGCGGAACAAGCAAAATAATCATCTGCGTGCCAAATACTCCTGCCAGCCCATATTTTACCTGTAATATGCTGCCCGCATATAAAATAAGCACAATCGTCACCGCAGCCACAAACCAAACGTCGGACATAGCCGGTACGCCGCCTTTTTGTAAGTTGCTGCGCTTTTCAAAAAGCTGCATGCCGCCTTTGGCGTCTCCGAATAAAATCGCTTCGCTGTCATAGATTTTACTTAAAAATAAAATCGCTAATACCGCATAGGCAACATTAGTAAAAAGCACGACTGCAATTATCGTATAATCTATTTTAAAGACCAGCATGTTCTTAATCAACAGGCAGATATTGGCAACCGGAACCATCGCCATCGTCTGCGTCAGTTCAATATTCGGAATAAATCCAATATAGCCTATAAACATAACGACTAACATAAGCGGCGTGATATAGTTATTCGCCTCCTTGTAACTCTTGGCAAAGGAAGTCACGCACATCGTCACCGCACTGATGAATAGCGAAAATACAAAAACTGCCAGAATACATACCAAAATTGCCGGAACAAATCCCGTCAAATCAAGCGACTGCACATCCGTTTCCAACGCCATAAGCTGATACACATAATAGGCAATGCCGCCCATGGATAAAATATTGAGAAACGCAGATATCATACCAATGATTGCCACTGTTAAAAATTTGGATATAATCAACTGTCTGTTAGTGACCGGCAAAGTCAATATTGTCTCTAAAGTGCCTCGCTCCCGTTCTCCCGCCGTCGTGTCAATCGCCGGATACATCGTTCCCATCAACAGGCTGATAACCAGCATAAACGGTAAAACCGCACCCATAATACTGCCGAGCGACTGCTCGTCCGTGGAAATATCCTGTGCCTCATATAAAATCGGCTCTAAAATATCGCTGGTATGCAGTCCCGCCTGCCAGATTTTATCCTTTGTCATCTCTTCCCTGAACTCTTCTAACACATCCATGACGATACTGCCCGCATGGGAAGAATTGGCAACGGATGATAAATAATACACGTCGTAGCGCATTTTGTTATCCTGCATTTTCCCGACAACATAGGCGTCTATCTCCTCTTCCCGCAGGTTCGTCATATAGTCCGTGGAAGCATCGTTTGTGATGTCATATATCGTCATCCGGTAGGTTTCTTCCTCCTCTTTATCCGTTCCATCCTCCGCGTTTTTTTCCATCAGGGCATGTAAAAATGCGCCGCCGTCCTCCGCCTCTACCGCAATCCGGTAATTCTGTTCATCCATACTGGAAGAAATAGCTGAAGTAACAAGCATTGCTCCGATAAAAATAAGCGGATATAATACAATCGGCACAATTAACATCACAATAACAGTCTTTTTATCACGAAAGACATCCAGTATTTCCTTTTTCATTAACGTTCGTATGATTTTAGTGTTCATCCAGGATGCCCTCCTTTTCCATCAATTCCGAAAAAACGCCCCGCAGACTGTCTTTGCCCGTCTGCTCTTTTAAAAGCGCAGGCGTTCCCTCGCTGATAATCTTTCCGCGGTGAATCATAATAATTCTGTCGCAAAGATGTTCCGCCTCTTCCATGTAATGCGTCGAATAAAGAATGGTCTTGCCTCTTTCGCGTTCCTTTTTCATAAACTCAATAATGGCGGCGCTGCTTAAAATATCCAGGCCAAGCGTCGGCTCGTCAAAGATATATACCTGCGGGTCATGCACAAGGCATCTGGCAATGGACGCCCGCTGCGTCTGGCCGGTTGATAATTTCTCAATCCGATTATCGATAAAATTCTCCAGCGAAAGCACTTCGCTGATTTGGGTTATTTTCTGTTCCGTATCCTCTTTGGACATCCCGTAAAGCATACCCAACATCTGCAATAACTCTCTGGAAGAAAGCCTGGCGTACAACTTCGTATTATTGGATAGATAGCCGATATGCCTTTTGACTTCGATATCGTCTGAAATTTCCTTATCTCCTATCTGAATGCTGACCATGCCCTCTGTCGGTTTCATCAGTTTGGAAAGCATACGCAAAAGCGTGGTCTTGCCCGCGCCGTTTGGTCCCAAAATACCTACGATTTCCCCCTCTTTTACCGACAGGGAAATACCGTCAACGGCATTGATATCCACTTTTTTATTCTTTTTTTCATTTTTGGTAAATGTTTTTACCAAATTATGCGCTATAATCCTATCCTCTTTCATCCCGTTCACCGTTTGGATCCCTCTCTTCTTTCTCCTCTGCATTTTCTATCCTATTTTCCCGTCTGACATGCCAGGCAGCTAAAAGCGTCATGCTTACAAAGCATATGGCAAATGCCATTCCTCCCATAAAAACCGCCGTCGCAGCAGAACCGGCAAAAGCATGATATCTCTGGTAGGTAACGACTAAATAAATCACACCGACGGCAATGCCCGCCGCCAAGCTGTAATACGCATTTGCTTTCGGTGTGGGAGCGCTCTTTCTATCCCAGATGCCGTTTCTAAGACAGTCCACTACAATATACACCGCCAGACACATAAAAACAATCCATTCCCCGATAATCCTGTCAGCGGCTTCCTCCCGTCCATAGACAAATAACTGCGCCAACATTGCCGCCAACAGCCCCCAGAAGGCAAGCCAGCATCCGTTATGTTCAATTTTCAATAATTTCTGTTCCTGCATTTCATCCAGTCTATTTTTATGATTTTTCATAATGATACTCCTTTCTCAGCCCGCGAATTTGTGTGCTTTTCACAAATTTGCAGTTGAAGATTTCTAATCTTCAACTTCTTCTTCCCAAAACAATTCGTCCAGACTCTTTTCCAGAATGCGGCAGATAGAGCGGCACAACTTAATCGTGGGATTGTACTCCCCCTGCTCGATGGCGTTGATGGTCTGTCTGGATACGCCGACTGCATCCGCCAGTTCTTTCTGTGTCATATCTTTTTGTACCCGCGCAACTTTAATTGCTATGTTTCGTGCCAATCCGTCTCTACCCCCCCCCGCACAAAAAGCGCAACCCCGGCGGCTTGCATATTACGTTCCACCACGATTACAGCAATTTCCTATTACATAAAAAATGATAACGCCGTGTACTGCGTTATCATCAAATTATCATATATATTACTTTGTGTCAACTATATTTTACATTTTGTTTTTTATAATTTACTTAAAGTCGTATGACAGTGCAAGATGCCTGCCATCATCATGACAGGCATCCCATGCCAAATCTTTCTCATGTAAAGCTGATAATTTCCTCTTTCGGTTTTTTCGTCTGCTCCACGCTGATTGCGTGCAGTACGGGTCCTTCGCCGTTATAATCCGCAAAATACTCTTTCGCTACTTTCGCGGTTACTTTCACCCACTGTTTATCCGTCAGCGTACCGGTCTTATCATACTCGCAGGCAAATCCCAAAAACGCCATATCCTCCGCGCAACAGGTCATCGCCATCCGTCCGGGTACAAAATAGCCCTTCGGAAAATTCTTCGGTACCAGCACCATCGCAGTAAACTGTATGGTCTTGCCCTCATAGCGTCCGATATGGTCTAAGGAATCCAGATACCAGATGCCATACCCTTCATTGTCAAGTTCAATAATCGGCGCGGATAAATCGTAAGGTAAATCGTCTTCCATAATCTCATTGACTTCCCCGTTGGCGTCCTCAAATACGAGTTCCGCTTTCGGGTTAATCGCTTTTACATTTCTCTTATAGCTGCTTAAATCCTCTACATTATCGCAGCGGTTGAAAATAATCAGTTCCGACTTGCGTATCATTTCCGCAAGCAGGGATTTCATATTGGTAAAATACATCGGAAACGTAGAAGCGTCTATCGTCGTCACCTGCTGTTCTATTGTCCAATGCCAGGGAAGCTTCATGTTTTTATAGTTCCACATCCCGTTATACTCGATAATGATACGCTCCGGCTTATGCTTTTTTTCCAGTTCAATCAGATGCGACGAGTTAAAATCCTCTTCCGCGTCAATCACCTCTACAACCGTTTTACTCTGGCTTAAGAGTTTCTCGTCATATTCAATTTCGCCCTCTTCGCACAACAACAGCAGCGTCTTCCCCCGCACCTGAAAATAGGGCTGTGCCAGCGTATAGGCGATAAACTCCGTTTTTCCGCTTTCTAAGAAACCATTGATTACATATACCGGTTTCATCGTTTCAACATGCTCCTTTCCAGCCAGCCTGCCTACTTTTGAAACAATGCGGCAAGCTTCTCTTCTTTCAACTTAGAACCTATCACGCAGATTTTACCGGTGACGTCCGGTTTGCCGGTTCTGATATCGCATTCCTCCGGAACGTAATCGAAATAAACCCATGTGCCGTCTCCCGCCGGAACCATTCCTTTAGCACGAAGCACAATACCGAACTCTTCTTCATTATCCAGCTTTTGCAGCCGTTTCTCTATTTCATCCTGCGTATAGGATGCCGGCGTCTCTATTCCCCAGCTTGTAAACACTTCATCCGCATGATGATGGTGGTGATGTTCGTGTCCGCCGTGGTCGTGGTGATGATGTTCATGTTCCTCGTCATGGTCGTGGTGGTGATGCTCATGTTCGTCCTCATGGTCGTGGTGGTGATGATGCTCGTGTTCCTCGTCATGCTCGTGGTGGTGATGTCCGTGTTCCTCGTCATGTTCATGATGGTGGTGTTCATGTTCACCGTCGTGGTCGTGATGATGATGGTGGTCGTGTTCGTCATCATCATGGCACGCCATCACTTCTTTCATCAACTCCGCTTCTAAATCTTTCGCGCCCTCTATTGTCTCTAAAATATCTTCGCCGTTTAAATCATCCCACGGTGTTGTAATAATCGTCGCTTTGTCATTGTGTTCTTTTAACATGGCAACACAGGCGGATAACTTTTCCTCGCTTAGTTTATCCGTTCTGCTTAAAATAATCGTACCCGCATATTCTATCTGATTGATGAAAAATTCTCCGAAATTCTTCATATACATTTTGCATTTGCAGGCATCCACTACGACAACCGCGCTGTTTAAGATAACGTCCTCTTTTTCCATGGCTCCCTGTACCGCTTTCATAACGTCGGAAAGCTTACCGACTCCGGACGGCTCGATTAAAACTCTTTCCGGTGTATAAGTCGCAAGCACTTCTTTTAAGGAAGCCGCAAAATCGCCTACCAGAGAACAGCAGATGCAACCGGAATTCATTTCTTTAATTTCGATTCCCGCCTCTTTTAAAAAACCGCCGTCAATACCGATTTCACCAAATTCATTCTCTATCAGGACAACCTTTGTACTCTCCAGAGCTTCTTTTAAC
>JAMPCN010000048.1 GCA_023666125.1 Bacillus sp. (in: firmicutes)
GATAATATCGTAGAAAATACGCAGGCAGCGGAATCCCTGATTCGTGATACGGATATCGCACATACCATGCTTGAATTTTCCAATAGAAATATCCTGGCGCAGGTCGGCGCATCCATGCTTTCACAAGCAAATCAGGACCGCGACGATATGCTGGCGTTATTTCAATAATTTATATGGGGATATGTTCCTATAAACATATCCCCATATAAATTGGAATAAAAACAATTCCATCCTCTACCTTTAAATCTTTTGTATAAATAATATAGCTTTCTCCTGTTTTAGAGGCAAATTTTTTTCGGAATTTATCCAATGAAACATGCCGTTTATAAGATGATGACTTTACTTCAAGCGGGCTGATTTTTCTTTTTTTACTAATTAAGAAATCAATTTCCATTCTATTATCCGCATTTTCCCTGTCGCTTCTGGAATAAAAAAATAACGGATATCCCTTGCTTTTCAACATCTGTGCAACAACATTCTCAACAAACATACCCTCGTTTAGCTCTAAACGGTCAAATAAAATTGCCTTATAGACTTCCTCCTCTATCAATTCTTTTTCGGAAAAAGTATGGCTGAACAGCAGCCCTGTATCCGCCATATAGCATTTTAACGTCATTCGTTCCTCGTTTAGCCGTAAACCGACATGCGGCTCTGTCGTATTAAAACAGGTATTAATAATCATTGCCTCATCCAACCACATAAAAGCATCCTCATATTCCCTGTAGCGCGCTTCTTTATGAATGGATGAGAGCTTATATTTCTTTTCATGTCTGGAAAGCTGTGCCGGAATCCCATCAAAAATCGCTAATACTTTACTTTCATAACCTTTAGCGAATTTTCCTACATCATTGCGATATAATGTTAAAATCCTTCTTTTTACCCTATCGGTTTTTTCAAAATCTTTTGTCTCTGCATAAGTAATAACTGCCTGCGGCATACCGCCGACCAGCATATATTGTCTGAACAGATTCATGGTTTTGCGGTGCAGCGCATCCCCTAAAGGCTGTCGTTTCTCAAAACATTCCTTAAGAAACGGCGCCGTTGTTTCATCTCCCATCGCCCAGAGAAATTCTTCAAAATCCATCGGATACATAGTGACGCATTCCTCTTCTGACGGGATGACGATGTTTTCCACATTTTGCTTTAATGTAATTAAAGAACCCGTTTCCAAATAATCATAACGCCCATCCGCAACCAGATGTTTAATCAACTGCCTTGCCCGTGGAAACATCTGTACCTCATCAAAAATAATCAAAGAATCCCTATGATATAGTTTAACGCCAAAAAATGCGGATAATTTATTAAAAAACAAGTCATAATCCGCAGCATCATTTTCAAAAACTTCGATTACCTGTTTTGATATATTGGAAAAATCAATCAACAAACAGGATTTATATTCCGTATTTCCAAACTTCTGCGCAATATAACTTTTTCCTACCCGTCTTGCCCCCTCTAATAATATTGCCGTTTCCCCATTGCTGTTATGCTTCCAATATAAAAGCGTATCATATATTTTCCTTTTTAATTCCATACTTATCACACCTGCCTTCAGCAACATTCTATCACGTTTTCAAGTCTATATCAATCATTATATATCACGTTTTCAAGCTTATATTAACTGTATTATATCACATTTTCAAGGTTTACTTCTTATATCATCTACCACGTTTTCAAGCTATATAGCATACTTACTATTATCTTTCCCTTTTTAGAGAATAATTAAAGATTCCTATGCTAAAATAAAATGTTATAATAAATACAGTGCAAAAAACACTCCGAAAGGAAAATTAACTTTGCACTAAAGAAGCGCGAGGGCATAATCATGAGAATTTTACTGGCGGAAGATGACAGGCAGTTAAACGACACGCTTACTTATCAGTTAGAAAACGCGGGGTTTAGTGTGGATTCCTGCTTGGACGGGGAAGAGGCGTTATTTTACGGGGAACAGAATATTTATGATGTGATTTTACTGGACAGGATGCTTCCGCATATGGAAGGTACGGATATTTTGACCGTCCTGCGTAAAGCGGGCATTACGACGCCGATTATTTTAATTACTGCGCTGGGTACATTATCCGACAAAGTGACGGGACTTGACCTTGGCGCCGACGATTATCTGGTAAAGCCGTTTGCTTTCGAGGAACTTCTTGCCCGCATCCGCTGTGTCACCAGAAGGCCGCATACATTGACGGACGCTGATATTTTGACCGCCGCGGATATTACATGGCAGTCCTCGGCATGTATTTTAAGCGGACCTTCAGGCTCCTGCACACTTTCTAAAAAAGAGGCGTCTTTGTTTGAATCGCTCCTGCGCTCCCAGGGACAAACCCTGACACGCCAGACATTGCTCTTAAAGGTCTGGGGACCGGACAGCGATGTGGAGGAGGGCAATCTGGACAACTATATTCACTTTTTGCGGCGGCGTTTACAAATAGCCGGGAGCAGGCTGCAGATTAAAACCATCCGCGGCGTCGGCTACAGCCTTGGGGAGAAATAACTTGATGGCAGACTCAGCAATGCTCCGAAATGAGGATTAACTTATGTTTAGAAAAGTACATGTACGGCTTACCCTGCTGTGTGCGGGTATCACCGCCGTGATTATGATTGTTATGTCTTTATGTTATTTATATGTATCGGAAAACGGGCTTTATAAAAACCAGTTTCAGGCTTTTCAGAACGATATCAACACCATTACCACCAATCTGGAGCAGCAGTCCGTCATTACCATGGAATGGCTCTCGAAAATGGAGGCGCAGGGCAATTATCTCTTTTATGTGTTAGATAACGGTATTCCGTTTTTGTATAATCAGCTCAACGATTCGGACGCATCTTCTATAAGAACTTCACTATTAGAAGAAAGTCTGGACGCTTATCAAAACATACTTTCCGTTTCGTCTGCCGACAGAGCGGATTCTTACAATGCCCGGCACCTCGAATTTGAATTTACTTCCGTATCTGCCGGCGTCAAATATTTTGGAAGCGTCCTGAACATGGGCAAAAACGCGTCCTCTCTGGAAATTATTGTGCTTTCTTCTTTGGAATCGTTAGAAAAACAAATCGAAGAACAACGTCTGCATTTCATTTTAATCGATATTGCCGCCATCTTAATGCTGACCGTCTTTTCCTGGATATTCACAGGCAGGCTTTTACATCCTATCATAGAGAATCAAGAAAAACAGGCGCAGTTTGTCGCTTCGGCTTCCCACGAACTGCGGACGCCCCTTGCCGTCATCCTCTCCGCCGTGGAATGCTGTAAAACGGCTCCCGTGGAAAAACAGGAAAGTTTTTTAAAAACAATCGGCAGCGAGGGCGAGCGTATGTCCGCGCTGGTAAACGATATGCTGACCCTGTCCGGCTCCGACAGCCACCACTTTTCCGTACAGCTTAAACCAACCGAACTTGACACTCTGCTTATGAACTCCTATGAGGCATTTGCACCGCTGGCAAAAGAAAAATCCATTTCCCTTTCCATTCATCTGCCGGAATATGCGCTCCCTTTATGCAACGCAGACCCGGAGCGTATCAGTCAGGTGATTTCCATTCTTTTACATAATGCCGTCAGCTATACGCCGCCGGACGGTAAAATCGAACTGTCTCTCGCCTGCCGAAAAGCACATTTTTATATAACGGTCTGCGATAACGGCGTCGGCATTTCCGACGAGGATAAAAAAAGAATTTTTGACCGTTTCTACAGGGCAGAAAAATCCCGAAGCACAAAGGAACACTTCGGGTTAGGTTTATCAATCGCTTATGAAATTGTGAAAGCGCATAACGGAAGCATTCTGGTTACGGATACCGCCGGAGGCGGCAGCACCTTTACGATTATGCTCTAATACGGTTTTCATCTCTTACCGGAAAACCTATTCCAGAGAGTTATTGATTTCTGCCTCATACTTCTCATATAGCTGCTGCAGCTTGTCAATATCCTCCTGCTCGACGCTCTGTTCCAGATACTGCTGCACCTGCGCAATGGACTCCGAGTTAATTCCGTCCTCTACTATCTCCAGGCAATCGGAAAGTGTCTCGCTGTCCGCGTATTTTCCGACAATCTCCTCCGCCTGCTTTTTATCCTCTTCGTCCATATTCTCGACCATCTCTTTTGCCTTTTTAGCAGCCTGCGGGTCGCCTGTACTCTCCAGGGCTTTTTCAAACACCTGCTGCGTTATCTGCTCCGTGGCTTTTTCCGTTACCTTATTTTTTACAAAATCAGACATAGAGCCTCTTCCCAGCAGAACAATCACGACCAGACAACATAAGATAACGAGGCTTAAAAAGACAATCATGCCGACGCCTTTTTTCTTCTTTTTTTTATGTTTTTTACTCATAAATCATCACTCCCCGCTCTACGAAAGCCGGACTTGTAAAAAATTTTTAATACGCCCTGCCCCAGTAAACCATCTTCTTTGCGGGTTTTCCGCAGCAGACGCAGACGTCCGCAATCTGTTCCTGCTCAAACGGCATACAACGGCTTGTTACGGCAAGTTCTTCCTTAATCTTGTCCTCGCAGTCCTGCTCGCCGCACCACATCGCTTTAACAAAGCCGGATTTTTCGGCGAAAAGTTTCCGAAATTCATCCATATCCCTTGCCACATATGTATGGCTTTCCCGATGCGCTCTGGCGCGCTCTAACATTTCTGTCTGCATTTTATCCAGAATTTCCGCAGCCTTTGCTTCCAACTCATCCAGCGATACTTCTATTTTCTCTCTTGTATCGCGGCGGCAGATAACACATTTATTCGCTTCAATGTCTTTAGGACCGATTTCCACACGAATCGGTATGCCCCGCATTTCCTGTTCGGAGAATTTCCAGCCCGGACTCTTATCTGCATCATCCACTTTGACGCGGAATTTACTTAACTGCTCTTTTAAGGAAAACGCTTTCTCCAGTACGCCCTCTTTTTTCTGCTGAATCGGTATAATCATAATCTGCGTGGGCGCAACTTTAGGCGGAAGCACTAAACCGGAATTATCGCCGTGTACCATAATAATACCGCCAATTAAACGCGTGGACGCTCCCCACGAAGTCTGGTGTACATATTTTAACGTATTATCCTTATCCGTAAACTGGATATCGAACGCCTTTGCAAATCCGTCTCCGAAGTTATGGCTTGTTCCCGACTGCAATGCCTTTCCGTCGTGCATCAATGCTTCGATTGTATATGTCGCTACCGCGCCCGCAAACCTCTCTTTTTCAGTCTTGCGCCCTTTTATAACAGGAATCGCCAATACCTGCTCGCAAAAGTCCGCGTATACGTTCAACATCTGAATGGTTCTTTCTTCCGCCTCTTCGGCTGTTGAATGCGCCGTATGTCCCTCCTGCCATAAAAACTCGCGGCTCCGCAGAAAAGGTCTTGTCTCTTTCTCCCAGCGCACAACGGAACACCACTGATTACATACCTGCGGTAAATCGCGGTAGGAATGCACCGTATTTTTATAATAATCACAAAAAAGAGTTTCCGAAGTAGGTCTGACGCACAATCTCTCCTGTAACGGCTGTTGCCCTCCGTGCGTAACCCACGCAACTTCCGGCGCAAATCCCTCTACATGGTCTTTTTCTTTATTCAACAGGCTTTCCGGGATAAACATGGGTAAATAGACATTTTCCACTCCCGTCTCCTTAAACATGGCGTCCAACTGCTGCTGCATCAATTCCCAGATTGCATAACCCGCCGGTCTGATTACCATACAGCCTTTCACGCTTGTGTAGTCAATCAGTTCCGCCTTTTTTACGACGTCCGTGTACCACTGCGCAAAGTCGTCCTCCATAGATGTAATCGCTTCTACTAACTTTTTGTCTGCCATTTTCTTTCACTCCTTTTTCTATAACTTATATGGGAGTTTTCCCACGCAAAAAACACCGAAATATGCTTTGATTTTAGAAGAAGCCCCCTTATTTGTCAACAGGAAATTGTCTTTCCCTGCAAATGCCCTCTCCGATTCCTAATATGATAAAAACAAACGGCACATTTAAAACCTGCTGGAAACTTACGATATTGTGCAGCGTATAACTTAGTAAGGCGGCGGCGCATAGATACAATATCGGCTGCTTTGGCGCTTTTTTCATAAATGCTAAAAAAGCGCTTGCAAAAATGCCGATAAAACATATAAGCCCTGCGATTCCCTGATTCACCAGTATGGTAATCCATTCATTATGCGCATTCGTCAGCCTCGAATAGCCAAAGAGCGCATATGTTTTTTCCGCCAGCTTCGGTATATCGTAAATATATTGTGCAAAACAATCCGGCCCCGTTCCAATGAATTTATGCAGCAGCGGCATACTGTGGTATGCCTGTAACCCAATCGACCATGTCGCGCCCCTGAAACTTGCCCATTCATCATTAAAAGTAAATGCCGCCATTCCCGATAAGCCGAATATCCCTTCGGACAGGCAGGTATTTCCTGCCAAAAGCGCTATGTATCCCACAAAGACAATTATCAGTATAACCAACACGGCCGTCCGTATGTTTTTATATCGTACTATCTGCACGCTTTTTTGCTTTATGAGATAATAAAGGCACAGGTAAATGACTATTAAAATAATGCCCGCATATAAAGCGATATTAGAATCCGTCAATAATTTCCCCGGTTCACTTTCATAATTAATTGCAAACCCCGGCAGATATCGGCAAATCCTTGCCATCTGACAAGAAAGGGCAAATAGCATACAAATTTCCAGAAAACGTTTCATTGCGCTATTTTCCCGGAAAGAAAGACAGAACAGAAAAAGGAAAATTCCCGCCAGAGAAAGGTACGCGCTGTTGCTTCCCTGCACCACGCCGATGAAGAAAGCCTCCACCGTATAAATGCCTGCCGCCAGCCGCTCACAGCCGTTTTGGCTATTCCAATAAAGCACAATGCCAAGCGGACATAATACCGCCCAGTAACCGCAAAACCAGTTAATGTTTCCCAACGTGGAAATAAACACCGGCGTCTGTCCGCTTATGGTGAGCGGATAAATGGAATATCTGTTTAAGATGCCGAATAAAAATACCAGCCCTGATGCCAACAGTATGATATACAGCCATTTTTTATCCCATTTAAAATACCGGGAAAACAAAAAATATATCGCAATCAATATTATCTGACTGACAAAACCCATATACCAGCCGCCCGCTCCCCAGAATGCCTCTTTCCTATACTCACTGAATAAATAGGAAAAGAGAAGCGAAACAAAATAACCGTACACAAACCAGTCCGTTTTAGACAATCTTTTATAATGCGCCGTAACGGACACTTCTTTTCTTTGCAGCCAAAAACTAACTGCCGCAACGAGAAGCATCACACCCAGTGTTACGAGACTGATATTGCGAAAAAAATAATATTTTACCTTGCCAATTTCCTGATATCCGTTTTTGACATATAAAGGATATAATACCATCATCACAAGAAAATAAGCCGTCAAAATGCTGTTACCGATTTCCGCGGCCATTTGCTGTAATTGCTCTTTCCGATTCTCCAATATGGCTTCCTCTCCTGACAATAAATTCTATTTTATTATAAAACGCCTTTTCCGCTTCCGTCAAATCCGCCTTTTTATGCTTTCATCAACTCATAAATCACGATAAGCGCCAACGGTCCTTCGATAATGCCAACCGCACCGAAAAGTTTAATGCCCGCATAAATGCCCATCAGCATCAAAACAGGCGCAACGCCCATTTTATCGCCAATCAATTTAGGTTCCAAAAATTCACGGATAACAACACAGGCCGCATAAAGCGCAAGACAGACCGCCATCTGCACATAATTTCCGTTAAAAAACTGCCAAACGGACATTGGCACAAGCACAATCCCTGTTCCTATAAAGGGTAAAATATCCAGACAACCAGCCAAAATACCCCAAAAAATGCTTCCATAAATCCCGGCCGCCCATAAAACGGCGCAGCACAAAACACTGATAATCATTAAAATAATGCCCTGCGCCTTTAGGAAAGTAATAATATAGGCAAGAATCCCCTCCAACGCTTTCCGAATAAACGCCATATCTTCCGACGTCTTTAGCCATCCCATAAAATCCGCATAATCTTTTTCCAATAAAATGGCCGCTATCAATGTGATAAAGAAAAATGCTATTACTGCAAAAATACCTTTAAAGCAGCTATAGGAAGAAGAAATCATCTGCGGAATAATCTGCACCTGCACATTTTCCATAATAACCGCCATTTTTTCAATTACAAAGTTTTCAATCTCATACCCGTTCCATCCAAATCTCCCGTCCAGACTATAGCAGCATTGATGCAGAAAAATCTGGAGTCTTTGATATGCCGTCTCTATAAAATCCGTAATCTTATCCAGTTGACCGTTACTGCTATAACCAAGCGCCCATAAAAGCGCCGCCAGAAATGCCAGAACCAGTATCAGCACACCGATGGCGAGAAACTTCTTTTTCATCGGAATCTTTTTCTGAATACGCTGTAATAACGGATAGAATAAGGTAATTAAGATAAACGCGGCAAAAAAAGGCGCCATCAATGGAAAAACAAAGCGAAAAAAAAGATAAACCAATAAGGTTATGATACAAAACCTTACCGGCTTATTTTCCTTTACTATACTGCTGTATGTTTCTTTCGTCCAATCATTCATATCCGCCCGCTCCATACTCTTTTCGGTAAAATCTGATATTTAGTATGGGATATTTGCACGTGATTTATGAATGCTTTTTATGAAAACCTGCGAAAAATCTCTCCTTTCGGCTTCCTTTGGAAAACCATTCTTTCCCCTGTCCGCGGATGGTCGAAAGAAAGTTTATATGCACATAAGGCAATCTCTTTCTGACCTATATGTTCTGATAGTTCTTTCGCCTTTTTATCGCCGTATTTGTAATCGCCCAATAAACTCATACCCGCATGGCTCATCTGTACGCGGATTTGATGATGCCTGCCTGTCATAAGCCTGATTTTGACAAGCGCTATCCCCTCGTCCTTTAAATAACGCTGCACTTCGTAATATAGCTGCGCGCGTTTAGCGTCTTTATGCTCTTTGGAAACGACAGACGACGTATTTGTTTTTCCGTCTTTATAAAGATAATCTGTCAACGTTTCTCTTTCAGGATTCTGCAGATTTTCCGTTAAATCAGGCGCGGATATCACGGCACAGTAATATTTCTCCATTTTATTTTCCGCTATCTGCCTGCTCAAAACATTGGCCGCCTGCAGGTTTTTGGCAAAAACAAGAATACCCTCCACCGGCTGGTCAAGCCTGTGGATAATGCCGACATAAGGTCTGCGGGAATCTGCCGCAGCCGCTTCTTTCGCCGTTTTAACTTTTTCGGGCGCTGCCAGATAATTTGCTATTTCACTCACCATATCCCGCTGTCCGACTTTGGCCGTCTGTACCGCAATTTTTGTCGGTTTATAACATACGATTATATCATTGTCTTCATATAAAATCTGTTCTTTATCCATCTTTATTATCCCGGCTGAAACCGTCCGCCATGTCCGTTATATTTTAAACCGGTACCCTACGCCCCAGATGGTTTCGATATACTGCGGTTTTGTCGTATCAAACTCTATTTTTTCCCTGATTTTTTTAATATGCACCGTTACCGTCGCAATATCCCCGATAGAGTCCATATCCCATATTTCCCGGAAAAGTTCCTCTTTCGTATAAACATGGTTCGGATTTTCGGCCAGAAACGTAAGCAGGTCAAATTCCTTAGTCGTAAAGATTTTCTCTTCGCCATCCAGATAGACCCGTCTGGCGGTCTTATCAATCTTTAATCCCCTGATTTCAATCATGTCATTGACTTTCTGATTGCTTCCCACCAGTCTGTCATAACGCGCCATATGCGCCTTTACTCTCGCCACCAATTCGGATGGACTAAAAGGCTTTGTCATATAATCGTCCGCGCCAAGTCCGAGACCTCTGATTTTGTCAATATCATCCTTTTTGGCAGATACCATGATAATCGGCAGATTTTTTTCTTCCCGGATGTTCTTGCATACTTCAAAACCATCCATCCCCGGCAGCATCAAATCTAAAATTACCAGGTCAAAGTCTTCCGACATCGCCCGTGCCAGCCCTGCGTCTCCTGTGTTTTCAATCGTGACCTCAAAGTCGCTCAATTCCAAATAATCTTTTTCTAAATCAGCAATAGCCTCTTCGTCTTCAATAATTAAAATTTTACTCATGACGCATTTACCTCCTCTTGCTCCGGTGCAATATATTTTCTGATTACAAAGTGCATACACGTACCTTCCATTTCTTTACTGGTCGCCCATATATATCCCCCATGGTCTTCAATAATCTTTTTAACAATGGAAAGGCCGATACCGCTGCCGCCCTGTGCCGAATTTCTTGATGCGTCCGTCCGATAAAAACGCTCGAATATATTCGGCAAATCTTTTGCCGCGATGCCTTTTCCGTTGTCCTCTATTTCTACGCGGATAGAGTCCACTTCATCCAAAATCCGGATATCAATAATACCGTTTGCCTTATCCAAATATTTTACACTGTTGCCGATAATGTTATTAATAACCCTTTTTAACTGCTCCGGGTCTGCGATAATCTGTGTATCCGGCGACACTAAGTCTTCATAATTCAACTGAATGTTCTTGGAATCCAAATCCAGTCCGACTTCTTCCACGCAATCCCCGAAATATTCCGCCACATTGATGCGGTGGAAATTGTAAGGAATCCTGCTGTTATCAATTCCCGAATAAATGGTAAGCTCATTAATGAGTTTGTCCATATCGTTCGCCTTATTATAAATGGTCTTAATATATTTATCCATTTTCTCCGGCGTGTCGGCGACTCCGTCCATGATACCCTCTACATAACCTTTTACCGCAGTAATTGGCGTCTTTAAATCGTGAGAAATATTGCTGATTAACTCCCTGTTTTGTTTTTCATGTTCAAATTTTTCATCCAGAGATTCTTTCAGCCTTAATCTCATGTCTTCATAGTTTCTGTATAATTCGCCAATTTCCCCTTTTCCGTCACTGGAAAGCCTGTATTCCAGATTGCCCTCCGCGATATTCTGCATTGCCGTATTCAACTGGCTGACCGGCGTAAAAACACCTTTCTGCATCCACTGCGTTAAGAACATGCTCGTAAAAATCAGAATCAAAATAAACGCTAATATCATATCTATCAGCATTTTCTGGGAAATTAAAGAACTTACCCTCGTAACGATAAAAAAACTGCCCTCCGCGCCGTCAAAAAAAGTAAAATCCAACTGTTTTACCAGTTTCCTCATATCATGATAGTAATAGCCCCGTTCCGCATCCGGCATGTCGCTTCCGTATTCCGGCAGCTTTGTGAAAATCTTTTCCGCCGCACCGGCATTTCCGGCATAAAAAATATCATCATCTTTCCGGACTATGATATAAGAGGATTTTCCCGCTAATTCTTCATTCAACGACTCCAGATAATCAATATTCTCTACCGTGGAAGAGTTTTGATGAAGCTGCTCTTTTACATCTATAAGAATTTCCTCCGTCATCTGGTCATAATTTTCCAATGTATAGGCAAAAGAAGTGTAGTTTTTCCCGGAAACGTTAAATTCCTGTTCCGAATTGGCCATATAGATGCCGATACCCATAAACGCAACCGCCGTCAATAACAGCGGCGCGACAACGATAAAAACGGATGTAAATAATAAGCGGGTTTTAAACTTCAAACGTAATTGCCTTCTTTCTTTGGAAATTCATATTTGTATTTTATCACAAAATACGTAAATAAAAATAAAGCAACTCATATATTCTTATTAAAAATTTGTAAAATTTTAGCTTCCTATGCAAATTTCTTTTTCTAACAAAATTTCTATTGACATTCTTTTTTTCTTTGCTATACTAATATCAGTAATCATTACTGTTTTAATAACCTTAATTTTCTATAGCAAATTATTTTATGGAGGACAAATTGGCGATTAAACACAGTCGGCAGCGACAGGTAATTAAAGATTTTTTGATGACAAGAACAGACCATCCCACCGCTGACGTTGTCTATACAAATGTCAGGCAGCAATATCCCAATATCAGCCTTGGCACTGTATACAGGAATTTAACGCTTCTGTCAGATATAGGGGAAATCACCAGACTCCGGGTCGGTGACGGCGTTGACCATTTTGACGCAGATACCTCCCGTCATTATCATTTTATCTGTTCCAAATGCGGTCAGGTTATGGATTTAAAAATGGATAATATCGACGATATCGTAGATATTGCCGGCATGAATTTCAACGGCGAAATTCAAGGGCATATGACATATTTTTACGGTATCTGCGGCGACTGCACTAATTAGAGCGGCGCAGTCTGTTTACCTCATCCGTTATGTTATTTCAAAAATTAAGATGTTGACCCTATGCTTTATTTTGAACATCTTAAAAATATAGCAAAGTAAAGGAGAAAAAGTTATGAAATTTGTATGTCAGGTATGTGGTTATGTTCACGAAGGAGATTCTGCACCGGATAAATGCCCTCAGTGCGGCGCACCGGCTGAGAAATTTACGGCGCAGAGCGGTTCCATGGAATGGGCTGCAGAACATGTGGTAGGCGTTGCACAGGGTTCCAGCGAGGATATTATGGCTGACCTTCGCGCAAACTTCAACGGCGAATGTACGGAAGTCGGTATGTATCTTGCTATGGCAAGAGTGGCACACAGAGAGGGATATCCTGAAATCGGCTTATATTGGGAAAAAGCTGCCTGGGAAGAAGCAGAGCATGCAGCTAAATTTGCGGAACTGCTCGGCGAAGTCGTAACAGATTCCACAAAGAAGAACCTGGAAATGAGAGTTGAAGCAGAAAACGGCGCTACCGCAGGCAAGTTCGACCTTGCGAAACGTGCAAAAGCCGCTAACCTTGACGCTATTCATGATACGGTGCATGAGATGGCGAGGGATGAAGCACGGCACGGTAAGGCGTTTAAGGGTCTGCTTGAGAGATATTTTGGGTAATTAAGAATGTCATTAAAACAACATCTTTAAAAAATCAGGGTATGGTGGAGATTACTCCGTCATACCCTGATTTTTATTTAATCTACTGTTTCTTTTGGCAGACGCAATTTAAATGTTTTCCCTCTCGCCGCTGACGCCATATAATATATCATACCTATCAAGGCCGCTACAGAGACAATTTCCGCAGCCCGCCAATACCATGGTTCACAAAATTCCATATGAAATGTTCCGCTGTAACCCGCCGGTACGGTCACCATAATTCGTCCATTATTTCCCGATTTTATCTCCAGTCTTTCTTTACTCTGACTATCATATGCCGTAAATCCGCCATAATAAAACGCCGGTAATAAAATACTCTGTTCCTCCTTTGCTAAATTGCTAAGGGTAACATCATAAGTCAAATATTCATTATGCACTGCTTCAATCCGTATCGCTTCGTCTGCTCCTATTTCCTTTGTAAATTGTTGGGTATCTGCGTCCACCGGAAGAAACTCACCATTGCCAACACCATAGTCATACCTGGTTTTTCCTATTCTGGAATCTAAATCCATATCCGTTAAATAGATTGCATCTGTCGTAATGGTTGTAAAATAACGAAAGTCCTGATATAACGCAATACAACATAATAACCCTGTCAAAATATATTTCATTTCCGGTTTCCATATATCCATAACAAAAAACAACGCGGCTAGGCAGGCCATAAAAGTAACCGCTATACCAATAAAACGATTCTGATATTGCAATGTTGTAAAATACTTTACAAATATTTTACTGATTTTAGCAATGGCAATTACGGGAAATAAATTCGTACATAACCAGAATGCAGAAACCGCATACAGGAAAATCCCTCTGCTATACTTTGTTATGGTATTCTTCTTTTGTAGCGGCATTGTCACAATATAAAGAATCAAAACCGCCGGTATCACATAATCAATTCCTTCTGGAATAACAAAAAGACTAAATAAACTTTGGCCGTCATCTGTAAAATCTGCTAGTTTTACATAATAATCAATCACACCCTCTTCCTGTGCAAGCGCAGAATTAATGCAAAGCTTTTCACAGAACATATACTGCATAAAAGGCACTAAATACCATAAGTTTATAAGAATCGCCACACCGGCAGCCTTTAACAGTTCACATATTACTTTTTTCCGGAATAATTTTTTTACCATAAATAAACATCCCAGAACCGCATACGAGCCAACCAGTATACAACTCTGCATATGCGTCATAAGAAGACCGGTAAAACCAATCGTTAAAAGTACCCATAGTTTTTTATACTCCGGACTCTCTTCATCCTCCGTAAAGATAAGATAAAATCCTGCCAGAACAAGCGGGTAAAACATCATTGCACTATGGTTTCCAACCCATGCTGCATACTGTAAATTCAATTTTTCCGTGCTGCAGGCATATAGAACCGTTCCCATCATGGCCGCCACATTATCTTTTGTTATTTTTCTGAAAGAATAAAATGCAATGATAACCGTAACTGTACTGACTAGCGCCATATACCATTTATAGGCTTCTTCCACCGTAAATCCTGCCATACGTAATAAAGCCGGAAAATACATAAAGATATCTCCATAAAAAACAGACGAGGCATATCCATAGCCGTCCATCCAGCCCGGCTGGATTCTCACCGGAAACTGTCCGCTTAACAATCCCTTATACACACCCTCAATACGCTGCAGATGGAATCGCAAATCGGCTCCCTCTGTAATCCCCTTTTGCCATAATGGCAGTTCTATTATAAATGCTATCATAATCAGCATTAACGAGACCATTTTTTGTTCGGAATTCCATGTTTTATAGTATTTCACATAACACCAGATTCCTAAATCCAGTATCAGTAAAATCATTAATAGATAAATTATCGGATATACATATGTCAGACTTGACGATACAATGTAAACCTGTTGCAGCAGGATATAGTCTCCCTCCACCGCATCACCGGTTAATCTAAGTTTAAAGCGTATCGCAGAATCATCATGAATTTTTACACGAAATAAGATTTTTCCATTTTCCGGCTGTAGGATAAATTCATTATCATCAACCAGTTCATTTCCATTTCTTGCCTCATCATAAATAAGGCCCGCCTTTACAATCCCATGCTCCGCATAGGATGCTTCTATCCAGTAAATTCCCTTCTGCAAACGAAATGCCGGGGTTACAACAGCTTTCTTGTCTGAAAAGGATAAGTCAAAATACCCCCCCCTGGAACTTTATTGCCCTGCATGTCCTGTAGCTGCATAACGTCATCTGAAAATAGAAGTTCTGTTTTTGAATATGTTCCTATAGAAAAAAGCACGAAAAGAAGCAAGATAACAGACTCTATTATTCCTATTAACAATTTCTTTTTCGCCAATATTGTTTTTATCATTATGCCACCTCCCGTTTACGCCTTTCAGTGTATCAGCTCACATATGAAAAAGCAAGTTAATTTGCCATATTAAAATAATCCCTATAAAATCATAAATTTCTCTTGCAAAATAGAATCATACTTTATATAATGAATTCATTCACATAAATTTCTATATGTGATTCTTATTATTCCGTCAGGAATAACGATGGTATCTTCCGATACGATGTAAACCCACAATACAACAGACATTATAGAAAGTCCATATATGTTTGCTTTTTATCTGCTCTCATTCTCACTTTCTTATAATGTCGCGAAAAGGAAAAGGAGAAAGATGAATGGACAAACAAAAGAAACAGCCAAAGCACACACAAATAACAAACAGCAAGCCTCATGACAGCGGCAGCAAAATCATTTTCGGCAACGCCGAACTATGTTCACAGTTTCTCAGAAACTATATGGATATGCCGATTCTTAAGAATGTTAAAGCGGAAGATATCGAAGATGTATCGGAACGGTATCTGCCGATGTTTACGGAAGAACGGAACTCCGATACGGTAAAGCGTGTAAAAATATCCGAAAAAGATACATTATTTTTCATTTCCCTTATTGAACATAAGACCAAAGTGGATTACAATATATCTATGCAGCTTCTTCGCTATATGGTTTATATCTGGGAGGATTACGAAAAAGAGGCGGAAAAAAATCACAAGGGAATCACCAAAACCAAAGACTTTAAATATCCTCCTATCGTTCCAATCGTTTATTACGAAGGAACGCAGCGTTGGAGCGCCGCCCGCAATTTTAAGGACAGAATCTTTTTTGACAGAGCCTTTGAACCATTTACGCCTAAGTTTTTTTATAAACTGGTTCAGCTCAACGAATACAGCGTCAGGGAATTGGTCGAAAAAAATGACGAACTGTCGCTTGTCATGCTGATTAACCGCATACAGAGCGCAGAAGAGTTTCGAGGACTCGATTTACCAAAAAATTATTTAAAAAACCTGTCGGAACATTCCACCGATGAATTACTGGACATTATACAAAAAGTCGTAGAAACCATGCTGCGGCACCTCAAAATTTCGGAGGAAGAAGTGGAAGAATTTACCGGACAGGTGAAGGAGCGGAAAATGGGAGAATTATTTGAGCATTTTAAGGACATTGATTTACCCGCCGCCAGAAAAAAAGCGCGGGATGCCGGTTGGCAGGAAGGACGGAACGCTGGTTGGCAGGAAGGACGGGATGCTGGCTGGCAGGAAGGACGGGATGCTGGTTATAAAGACGGCATTCAGCAAGGTATGCAACAGGGTATTCAACAAGGTGAAAATTTCTTTCTCATCAAACAGGTCTGCAAAAAACTTGCCAAAAATAAAAACGCTTCGCAAATCGCCGCGGAACTGGAAGTAGAGGAACCTGTTATTGAACAAATCTGCCTGGCCGCAAAAAAATTTGCCCCGGAATATAACCCGGAGCAAATTCAACGTGCCATTAATAATACCGATATTTAATTTTTCCGGCTGCCGTGCGGTCCCATCATATCACCCATGGAACCCATCGCTGAAACAGAAAGGTTTTCTGCGTCAATCAGTGCGGAGGCATCCTGACTTTGTCCGTCGGCAGTCGCCGGAATAGTACCGTCTAACTGTCCGCTTATACTTTCCGCCCGTAGCAGGCAAAACTCTTTTAAGGTAGAGACGCCCTCCTTAAATTCATCATAAGTACAGAATTTAGTCGGGTCACTTTCCACATAAGGAGCAATCATCTCCTCCAGCGAATCTATCATTTCCGAAAAATAACCGCTGTCAAAATACTCTGTAATAAACTCGGAAAAATATTGATGATATAACTGCGTATATTCCTCCTCTTCAAATATCCAGGCAAGCATTGGCCTGGAATCCAATGCGTTACCGGAAACCGGCGTATCTATCGGATAATTGATAAGCGATTCCGCATCTGTTTGAGATACAAATCCGCCGAACGCCAAATTATAATCCCATGGAATCATCGATAGCTGACCATCTTTTTCATAAAGATAATAATTATGAATCATATCTCCCGTATAACTGTCAAAATTCAAGACAAAGTTATGAACGACAAAATAACGGATGACCTCCTCAACGTCAACAATATCTTCTATGTTTTCATTCCCGTTTAACTGTTTTAAGGATGCAATCAGGCGATTTTTATCGCTGTCCGAAATCGTTGTTTTGGCATTTTCAAAGATATTGGAATAACTATCGTACTCATCATCGGTATAAATAAGCGAAACATCGCTGCTGCCCGGCATGGCGCCGCCCATACCCTCACGCATTCCGTTCTCACCATCAGGTTTTCCCGGCATAAAGCCGCCCTGCTGCCGCGGTTCCAATCCATCCCATTCACCCCTCTCCGGCAGTTCTGCTCCATCCTGCGCAGGCAGCTCAAATCCGCTTTGTCTTTCCTGCGTAGGCGGTTCAAATCCGTTCCGCTCATCCTGCATCGGCTGCTCGAAATCAAATTGCCCCATATCAAATTCTCTTCCGTTTCCGCGGCCGCCGCCCATCGACATACTGTCCGGTTTATATAATGCTCCGTAGTCATTTCCGTAATTGCGTTTTAAAAAAGCTTCCTCCACACCTTCTACCGCAAGATATAAGCCCCAGTCTTCTCCATTTACCGTTATATAAGCATAACTGCAAAGGGGCGCGTCCACGCCGCAGTCACGCATCAGTTGATATGTCAGGTAATCTTTCATATAAGTATTATCCTGAATAATATTATTCAGGCAAAGTTTATCCAGCCCGTAATATGTATTCGCCTTATCATAATGGTCGAATTCGATTTTAAAGCTGTAACGGTCATTTCCATAAGCTTCCACCTGTGAAAGAGAAGTGTTTCCCTTTGCCCGGATTGCCACATTCCTGTATGCGTCGCCATCAATTAATACCGTACAATTTGTATATTCCTCATTCGTACAGCTTTCCAAAAATGAATCCCAATCATCCATAACAATATCTATCGTATGGACCGTTGCAGTATTAAACAATCTTGATTCATACCCTGCAGATGCGCTCACCGCGAGAACGCCCATTTTTCCGGCATTTACAAAAAGAATGGTAATCAGCAGCACACCAATAAGCGCTCCCGCACAAATACGGTCAATATACCTGCTCGTTGACATGGCATACCTCCTTTATCCCATATAATCACCATTATAGCTGACCAATGCCGCGCTGTTTACACCTTCCATATCAGAAAGCGTATTAATAAAATCAGTATTATCGTCTTTCATCCGAATTTCCAGATTCAGTTCAATAACTCCTTTTCTTGCCGTTTTACTCTTTACGACAACGCGTTTTACCTGTTTTTCCAAAAACGCTTTCGCTTTTTCTTCACTTTCATGGTCTGTGCAGCTTATAACGACAATATACGGATTTACATGAGACTTCTGATTGACAAATACCAGCAGAAAAATACCAATCATCAGGCTTCCGATAACCGCCAACGTAACCAGCCCCGCCGCCAGAACAATTCCAACCGCGATAGACCAAAAAAGGAATGCAATGTCCAACGGTTCTTTAATCGCCGTCCGAAAACGGACAATCGATAACGCGCCGACCATACCAAGGGAAAGAACAACATTAGATGTTACCGCCAGAATAACAAGCGTCGTAATCATCGTAAGCGCAACTAAAGTCACCGCAAAACTGGACGAATACATAACGCCCGAAAACGTCTTTTTATAAATAAAAAAGATAAAAAGCCCAAGGCCAAACGCCAAAATCAAAGCTAACAGCATATCAAAAACATTGATGCTTGAAATATTTTCCAAAAAATTAGATTTAAAAATGTCTTGAAAAGTCATAAAATTATTCTCCATTCTTTTTATTATTTATACTAAGCCTGCCTGCATTAATCATATGCCCGGCAAGCGGCATATTTTGAAAAGGCAATCGTGTGACAGTCTTTTAACTGTATGGCGTCACGGATAATATCCGGCAGCCAGTTATCCCACTTTACTTCCAGGATAATAGGGGAATCCACGACCGGAACCATGGGGCATTCCCTGTCCAGAAAATCCGTATGGGAAAGTCCGCTGCGGATATTATAATCTATCGTCACCCTGACATTTCCGGGCGGATATATGTATGGTTCTCTTGTATAATCTACGATTGTCTTAGGCCGCAGCCCCTGCATTGTCATTTTCCTGTACAGTTCCTGTACCAGAGGCCTTTCATCCCGAATCATCCAACCACAACGGCCATCTATCACGGCTTGCGCTTCTTCTTTTGATATATGCGCGCTTTCTTTATTGCCCAGACTTCCCCGTTTGCTTTTCTTTTCCAAATGGATGAAAGAAATATCTCCATTATAATACCGCATACGAAACTTTTCCCGTATATTAACGCCATCCAGCTTTTCACGAAGCGCCTTATCCGCCAGATTATCAAAATACAGGCTTCGGATTTCATATCTTCCGTCAATGCTATGTTCATCCGGCTGCATTACCGTCTGCAACCTATGACGCAGCGTTATCATATCCGATAAGTTTATTTCATGCTTCCATTCATGTCGAAAATCCATGCAGTTACTCCTTTCTTCCGTACTTGCGCCGTTGTTACATTTCGCTATTTTATCGTATGATAAAAATTTGGCAGGTTTGTGTATATTTTATGAAGATTTTGTGTACAGCCTAAAAAGGCGGACGGGAACGCAAAAAAGAACAGGACGCAAATCGCTGTGCGTCCTGTTCTGAAAGGAACCTAACGGAGTCTTACTTCACTTCAATCCGCTGAACGGCATCTTTCGCTTCGATATCCTTCTTCGGAAGTTTCACTTCCAGAATACCGTTATTATAACATGCGTCAATATCGCCCGCTTCAATATTGTTGACGCGGAAGCTTCTGGAATAAGAACTGTAATATCTTTCCTTACGGATGTATTTGTTCTTATCTTCTTCCTCTTTTTCCTCATTATGAGAAGCGGAAATCGTCAGCATATCGTTTTTGAGGTCAATGTTAATATCCTCTTTCTTAAATCCCGGAAGCTCCGCCTCTAACAGATAATTATCGCCCTGGTCGATTACATCTGTACGGAAGGCGTCATGGCGTTCAAGTTCATTTCCTCCCCAAAAACCTCTAAATGCGTCATCGAACATCTTATCAAAAGGGTCCTCAAAAAACGGTTTGTAGCTGCGGTTGTCAAATAATGCTGGTCTTAACATAATAACTCCTCCTTTTTTCTTTCCATTGTTTTCTTATTGTTGCCGGAAATAGAGGAAACATTTCCTCTTTTCCTATAAATTTTTTCTGTTCCTTTGTTTATATTTGTTATACTACAAATATAACAAGCAATCAATAATAGAAATATAAAGAAAAAATAAAGAAATTATAAATTGCATTCTGATGATACAGCCTCTTTTAACGTCTTGCTTCTTCGTATTCCGCCATGGTAATACCGATACTTTCACATGCCTTTGACAAATCCATCTGAAGATTCTGCATAATAGAATCTATGGTCTGCACTATCGTTTTTTTCTTGCCCTCCTTAATGCCATCTGCCCTGCCTTTCTGATAACCGTTTGCCTCACCATCCTCATATAAAACTTTTCTGACATATTCTTCATTATATTCATAAATCGACATGGCAATCACCTCGCTTTTTTGCTCTAAAAAGAAATCTTTTAAAATATCCCTTTCAATACATTCCTCGACCGCCGCTGATGCCGCCTCTCGCAAATCCATATCTTTCAAATTCCGCCGAACCACTGACACAAAATAGGAGTATCCATAGAGAGACGGACTCCTCTTTAACAAATCGCTATTAAAGCCATAATTGATATTCAACGTACGAACTGTAAGTTCTATACAGCCTTCCCTATTATCTTCATAGGCATCTGATAGCCTTTGCGTAAACTCCTCTTCTTTTTCGACTAAACCATTATAAAATACAATATACTGCGGCGCCGGAATTTTTATCTGTCTGCTGACACTCAAATCAGTATCTTTTATAAGCGTTTTATATAAATCTGCAAAATAGAAAAATCCTCTCAGCGGCATATTCGGGCAATATGTTGATTGATGCTCATATAAACACATATTATAATCAATAATGAAAGATATATCGTTTTTCATTTTAATAAAAATAGCATTTTCCAAAGTATTAACCAATAAATCCTCTGTATTATCATAATGCGTACCATTCAGAGCATTATAAAGTTCAAGAAGCCTACGCTTATCTTTAAATAAAATACGAAATATCCTGTCCTTGTATGTTCTATACATCGGCTTTGTCTCAGTAGTGTTTTTTACATTTGTCAATTACTTTCTCCTTTCTTATACAGGGAAATTAATACTGACAAAATGGTTGCACTGATTTATCATCCCGACGTAGACATTTCCGCTTTATTCCCTGCCACTAATTCAGTTGACTTTACTAAGCAAGGATTCTAAAACAGATAATGTATCATGTACAAATAAGGTACCCATAAAATACATATAAGAAAATATAGATTTATTAAACGTTTTTCCGCTAGAAATTCAATGCTTTGTTATTAGTATAGCAGATGTGCGGATAATGTCAATCTTTTATTATGATTTATTTCTCATCCCTCCTACTTCAACATAAACACAATCTCCCTGCAGATTCCCTCCGTAACAAGTTTCCGCATAGCATTTCTTTCGTCCACGCTTTGTTTCATCCCTTTCTCCATCCACATGACAAAACACAAAATCTTGGAAAAAATACTCATGACAAGATATTCCATCTTTTCATCGGACAGCGTCTGCTGACTTTGAAACTCATCTCCTATTATCTTTCGGATGATATCCATGACAGGCATCTCCCCGGATAATTTCTTTTCCTCGCACAATTCCCTCATCCGTCTGCTTAACACGGAATTGTCCGACATCATCATCAAACGAACTATGCAATTTGTATTTGCTATCTCTTCTTCCATAGTAAGCAGCAGATAGTCTACTTTCATATAAAGGCTTTCTTTATCCATCATGCCCTTGTACAGATTGGTACAGAATATTTTTGTATTATAAAAAAGCGCCTTTGCAATCATTTCCTCTTTATCGGAAAAATACTCATATGCCGTACCTTTCCCAATACCGGCCCTTTTTGTAATCTCCGATACGGTAAGGCTGTTTAAATCCGCACCCTCTTCAAACAGCTCCACAACCGCCTGATAGATTGCTTTTTCCTTTGGTAAATATTCATTCTCCGCCATCTATAATGACTCTCCTTCTATTTCCAGATTTCCTTTTTTCTCCCGCGTAAAAATATCGTAAATACAGGGAATCACTATCAATGTCAAAAGCGTTCCGTAAATCAACCCGCCGATGGTTACAATAGACATCGGTTTGGACATATCCGCGCCCATATCGCTGCTGAATGCCATTGTGCTTAACGCCAGTATCGTTGTAAGCGCGGTCATCATAACCGGACGGATTCTGGTTCTGCCCGCCGTCATAATCGCCTCTTTTTTCTCCATGCCGCCCTCACGAAGCTGATTAATATAATCCACTAATACGATACCGTTATTTACGATAATGCCCGAGAGCATAACAAAGCCGATTAAAGCAATGACGCTGACCTCGCTTCCGCTGATAAAAAGCCCCATAAAGCCGCCCGTAAAGGCAAGCGGAATCGTAAACATGATAATAAACGGAGAAAGCAGGGATTGGAACTGCGCCACCATAATCAAATACATGAAGATAAGCGCCAGTATAAGCATTAGGTAAACCTGCCCCATCGCCTCGGTTATCGTTTCGTTTTCACCGCTCATGGTATAACTGTAACCGCTTGGCATTTCATAATTCTGTAACGCCGCTTCCACATCCTGCGATACAAACCCGACATTATAACCGTCCGCAATCCCCGCTGTTACGCCTATGTATCTCGTCTGCTCGATTCTGTTTACCGACTTCGGCGCTTCCGTGCTTTCAAACGTGGCAATCTCCGAGAGCTTAATTTTTTCTTTCGTATTATCCGACTTTGTTCTGTCAAGTTCAAGGTTCTGCACCAGTTCCCTTGTCAGCTCCATGTCCGTTGCATGTTTTACATAAACGTCATATTCCGCAATCTCCGTTTCCAGAGTCGTTGCGCTGGCGGCGTCCGCCAGTTTCGCCTGTATCTGCTGGAACACCTGCGCGACCGTAAGTCCATGCTCGATTGCCTTATTTCTATCCACAATAATACGCAGTTCGCCGGTAGATTCCTCCAGACCGTCGGATACTTCCGTCGTACCCTCCACGTTTTCTATAATCGCGGCGATATCTTTTGCGATACTCTGTAACGTATCAAGTTCACGCCCTTTTACCTGCACGGTAATGCCGCTTCCGCCCAATGCGCTCATATCCATCGTTGACGTCTCTATTGCGGCTTCCGCCTGATTTTCTTCCAGAATATCCGTTATTTTCTCCTGCATCTGCGCCGCAATCTCTACATTATCCCTTTTCTTATCCTCACTGAGCGATACATAAACGGAAGTCTCGTTAGTCGCCGCATTTCCTCCTCCTGAAAGCATTCCCAGAGAAGAAGTGCTTGCCATGGCTCCGACGTCCACAACCTCTTCCATTTCCATCAATCTATCCAACACCGCATCCGTCACCTCTGCCGTTTCAGTAAGCGGCGTATCTTTCGGCAAGGTTATTGTCATGCTAATCTGCGTACTGTCCATATCCGGCATAAAAGCGATACCTTTGGAAAAAGATGCCGCCGCGCTGACAATCAAAAGAGCAAGCACCAGTATCAATACTATCGGCTTAAAGCGCAGCGATAACGCCAAAACCTTTTCATATACGCCCATCAGCTTATCAAAGAAACGGCTCTCTTTCTGCGTTTGTACTCTGGAAAGCAGTCCCGACGCCATGGCCGGCACTACCGTCAATGCAACAAGCAGGCTGGCGAATAGCGAATAAGCAATCGTAAGTCCCATATCCACAAAAAGCTGTCTGGTAATACCCTCCGTAAAGACAATCGGCAAAAATACACAAACCGTCGTCAATGTGGAAGCCATAATCGCGCCCGCCACTTCCCCCGCACCTTTCACCGCCGCTTCTTTCGCTGAATAGCCTTCGTTTCGCATACGGAAAATATTTTCGATAACAACAATCGAGTTATCCACCAGCATACCGACGCCAAGCGCCAGACCGGACAGGGAAATGACATTTAAGGTAATACCGCTGAAATACATACACACAATCGCCGTTATAATACTAATCGGAATCGAGCAGGCAACTACCGCCGTAGGCCGCCAGTCCTTTAAAAACAGAATCAGAATCAAAACGGCAAGGATACCGCCGAATAATACATTATTGATAATGGAATCCATAACAAGGTCGATATAAATACCCTGGTCCATTAAGGTAATTAATATCAAATCTTC
>JAMPCN010000049.1 GCA_023666125.1 Bacillus sp. (in: firmicutes)
GCATTATGTTAGGCTCTTTCGTATTAAGTTCCGGTTATTACGACGCCTATTATTCAAAAGCCCTGAAAGTAAAAGCGCTGATTAAGAAAGCCTTTGACGAGGCATTTGCAAAGTACGACGTGATTTTAGGACCCGCCGCGCCGACGACGGCGCCAAGGCTGGGAGAAAGTCTTGCTGACCCGCTTAAGATGTATCTGGGAGATATCTATACGATAGCGGTGAACCTGGCGGGCTTGCCGGGCATCAGCCTTCCGTGTGGACAGGATAAGGCGGGCTTGCCGATTGGATTGCAGTTAATCGGGGATTGTTTTCAGGAGAAAAAACTGATTCAGGCGGCTTATACCTATGAGAAAGCGCGCGGCGCGTTTCCTGCGGCAGTAAAGGAGGTGGGCTGATATGGCAAAAGAATATGAAACCGTTATCGGTCTGGAAGTGCATGTGGAACTGGCGACAAAGACTAAGATTTTCTGCGGCTGTTCCACGGCGTTTGGCAAAGCGCCGAATACGCATACCTGTCCGGTCTGTACCGGTATGCCGGGTTCTTTGCCGGTATTAAATGAGCAGGTGTTGGAATATGCGATTGCGGTAGGGCTGGCGACAAACTGTGATATCACAAGATACGGCAAATTTGACAGAAAGAATTATTTTTACCCCGATAATCCGCAAAATTATCAGATATCCCAGCTTTATCTGCCTATCTGCAGAAACGGCGGCGTGGAAATAGAGACCGAAGAGGGCGGCGTCAAAACGATTGGCATTCACGAAATCCATATGGAAGAGGATGCCGGAAAACTTGTTCACGACGAATGGGAGGACTGCTCTCTCGTCGATTATAACCGTTCCGGCGTACCGCTTATAGAGATTGTATCGGAGCCGGACATGCGAAGTGCGAAAGAGGTCATTGCCTATCTGGAAAAGCTTCGTTTAATCATTCAATATCTGGGCGCGTCCGATTGTAAACTGCAGGAGGGTTCCATGCGGGCGGACGTGAATCTTTCCGTCAGGGAAGCGGGAGAAAAGGCTTTCGGCACAAGGACGGAAATGAAGAACTTAAACTCCTTTAAGGCGATTGTAAGGGCTATCGAGGGAGAGACGGAACGCCAGATAGACCTTATCGAAGAGGGAAAGGCGGTCGTTCAGGAAACAAGACGGTGGGATGATACGAAAGGGGAGTCCTATGCGATGCGCAGCAAAGAGGACGCACAGGATTACCGCTATTTTCCCGACCCTGACCTGGTACCCGTTGTGGTAAGCGATGAGATGTTAGAAGAGATTCGCGCCAGGCAGCCGGAGTTTCGCACGGAAAAAATGGCGCGTTATAAGGAAGAATACGGGATTCCCGACTACGATATCGAAATTATTACGGAGTCCAAGCGTATGGCGGATTTATTTGAGGAGACGTCCGCTATCTGCAAGCAGCCGAAGAAGGTATCGAACTGGCTGATGGGCGAGACGATGCGCCTGATGAAAGAAAAGGAAGTGGATGCGCAGGATTTATGTTTTTCTCCGGAAAATCTTGCCAAACTGATTGCGCTTGTGGACAGCAGAGCTATTAACAGCTCGGTGGCAAAAGAGGTGTTCGAGGTCATGTTCGCGGAAAATATCGACCCGGAAGCCTATGTGGAGGAGAAAGGGTTAAAAACGGTCAACGACGAAAATGCGCTGCGAAAGACGGTAGAAGAGGTGATTGCGGCCAACCCGCAGTCCGTGGAGGACTACCGGGGCGGCAAAGAAAAAGCGCTCGGCTTTTTGGTCGGACAGACGATGAAAGCGATGAAAGGAAAAGCCGACCCCGCCTCAGTCAATCAAATGTTAAAAGAGTTCCTTACTCAAGAAACTCCAGAAACTTAATCACTGTATCGATGTGGGAACAGTTGGCGGTAATGCCTAAAACCGCCTCCGACGGATAGCCTTGGTACATGGTGTTATTTTCCGCAAGATAATCATAGCAGCCGGTTTCTATCAGCTTGTTTCCCTCCGGGAGACAGATGCCTACGGGAATCGGCTGTTCCATTGACGAGGGGTCGTGATGGTCTATGATAAAGGTATCAGGTGAGGGCATTTCCTCTTCGGCATAAAGGGCGTTTTCCGTTGCCTCAATGGTGGCGGCGTCCGTATAATAAAGATAATCGCTGTATTTATCAAGCATTTCCTGTGGAAGAACCTCTGATAGGTTTACATAATATTCATTCTGCGCCTGACTCTCAAACGTGCCGGTATCCGCCACAATAACGTCTATGATGCCGGCTGATATCATGACGACCAGTTTTTCCATACTGGAAATGGAATATTCAGAGTAATTGTCTCTGGATATGACAAAAGAGGTATCAATCGCTGTAGCAAATTCTTCCGTGTCAATGCCCGCATACGCCGCAAACTCGTCGCACCACTGGTTGTTTTGTATCAGGTTGGTATTTACGTTGACGAGCGTGGCATAAAAGGCATAATCCTTATTGGCGCGGTACTGTTGGATAAACATAATAGTAAGCGCCAGCACCGCCAGTATGACGGCGGTGTGTATTTTATAATAATCCCAGAAATACTGCAGCTTTCCTTTTAAGCTCATATCTTTGGTTTTCTGGTGTTGTTCCTTTATTTCCCCGTGCATGGAGTTATGAATTGTCATGAAACCATTCCTTTCTCATGTAGTTATCATACTATGATACTTTTTTCATGAAATGATGTCAATGAACAGGATGTTGATTTTTTATGAAAAAAGAATAAAGAATAAAAATGCGTTCTATTTTCTTGTGCAAAAAAAAAAATCATGGTATAGTGTATGTATCACTAAATGAAATGGAATTGCTTTGGAGGATGAATTATGATAAGTGAAACCTATGTGGAATGTCTTGTTGCGAGAAAGACGCCTTTTTTCATGAGGCTGCTCAAGACGCTGCTGATAATGCTGACGGTATGTTTCTTTATTGTCGGGCTGGTTGATTTCAGGGCGCTGCTGATTGCGATTGTACTGGGAGTGGCTTCCTATTTTGTATACATGAACGCCGATATTGAATACGAATATCTGTATCTGGACAAGGAAATCAAGGTGGACAAGGTCTTGGCGAAAAGCAAGCGCAAGAAGGCCGCGGCTTATGATGTAGGACGAATGGAAATTTTAGCGCCGGTGAAGTCGTATCATCTTGACGCGTACAAAAACCGCGATATGAAAACGGTTGATTACAGCTCGCAGGATATAGAGGACAATAATAAATATATGATGGTTTATGAGGGAAATTTGAAAGTTATCTTAGAGCCGAATGCGGAAATGGTGAAAGCAATCCAGATGGTTGCTCCGCGTAAAGTATTCACTGATTAACCATGAAAAGTATACTGTCAGTTTTAGGGCTGGCAGTACTTTTTATATATTTAACATTACAAACAGGAGGAGAAAAAATGGGTCAGATTATTGGCGAAGGCATTACTTTTGACGACGTACTTTTAGTACCAAGTTATTCACAGGTAATTCCCAATCAGGTAGACTTAACAACGTGGCGTACAAAGAAAATTAAACTGAATATTCCTATGATGAGCGCCGGTATGGATACGGTAACGGAACATAGGATGGCAATCGCAATGGCCAGACAGGGCGGTATTGGCATTATTCATAAGAATATGTCGATTGAAGCGCAGGCGGAAGAAGTAGACAAAGTAAAACGCTCTGAAAACGGCGTTATTACCGACCCATTTTCATTGACCCCGGAACATACGCTGGCGGACGCGGATTCTTTGATGGCGAAATTCCGGATTTCCGGCGTGCCGGTTACGGAGGGAAGAAAACTCGTCGGCATCATTACCAACCGTGATTTGAAATTTGAAACGGATTTTACAAAAAAAATCAAAGAGTCCATGACTTCCGAGGGGTTGATTACCGCCAAGGACGGCATCACGTTAGACGAGGCGAAACAGATACTGGCAAAGGCAAGGAAAGAGAAGCTTCCCATTGTGGATGACGATTATAACCTGACGGGCCTGATTACGATTAAGGATATTGAAAAGACGATTAAATATCCGTTGTCGGCAAAAGACGAGCAGGGCAGGTTACTATGCGGCGCGGGCGTCGGCATTACGGCGAATGTATTGGATAGGGTAGGCGCGCTGATTGACGCGAAAGTTGATGTTATTGTACTGGATTCCGCACACGGACATTCTGAGAATGTGCTGCGCTGCGTCAGAATGATTAAGGAAAAATATCCGGATATTCAAGTGATTGCAGGAAATGTGGCTACCGGAGAGGGTACAAAGGCATTGATTGAAGCCGGTGTGGACGCAGTCAAAGTCGGCATCGGTCCGGGTTCCATCTGTACGACGCGCGTTGTTGCCGGTATCGGCGTGCCACAGATTACGGCGATTATGAATGCGTATGAAGTAGCAAAGGACTATAATATTCCGATTATCGCGGACGGCGGTATCAAGTATTCCGGAGATATGACCAAGGCAATAGCGGCGGGCGGCAACGTCTGTATGATGGGCAGTATTTTTGCAGGATGCGACGAAAGTCCGGGTACATTTGAATTATATCAGGGAAGAAAATATAAGGTATACCGCGGTATGGGTTCCATCGCGGCAATGGAAAACGGCAGTAAAGACCGCTATTTCCAGTCGGATGCCAAAAAACTGGTTCCCGAGGGCGTGGAAGGACGCGTTGCCTATAAGGGAACCGTAGAAGATACCGTATTCCAGTTAATAGGCGGTATCCGCTCCGGTATGGGTTACTGCGGCACAAAGACAATCGAGGAGTTAAAGCAGAACGGCAGATTCATCAAGATTTCCGCGGCCTCCCTGAAAGAGAGCCACCCGCATGATATCCATATTACGAAAGAAGCGCCGAACTACAGTGTGGAAGAGTAACGAGCCAGGCGGGAACAGAATGTTCCCGTCAGCCCCTGAATGCCATATGGCATGCAAATATATTTGCAATGACATATGGTAGACAGGGGCGTAGATGGAAACAGCGTTTCCATCTGGCGAGTACAGACCATGAGCATGAAGCGAAGCGGAATGCGAATGGTTGTACTTGCAGAGGGGAAGCATTCGCAGGCGGAATGCGAATGCACATATATTTATTAAGATAGAAACGGAGAACTTATATGGAAAAAATATCACTGGCACAGGAGTTAGCCTCTAACGTATACCCCGGCAGGGGAATCGTCCTTGGTAAATCTGCGGATTCTAAATATGCGGTTGCCGCTTACTTTATCATGGGCAGGAGCGAAAACAGCAGGAACCGTATTTTTGTAACGGACGGCGAGGGTATCAGGACGCAGGCATACGACCCGGCGAAGTTAAAAGACCCCAGCCTCGTTATTTACGCGCCGGTCAGGGTGTTAGGCAATAAAACAATCGTAACAAACGGCGACCAGACCGATACGATTTATGAATTGATGGACAAGCAGCAGACTTTTGAACAGTCGCTTCGCACAAGGACTTACGAGCCGGACGCGCCAAATTATACGCCCCGTATTTCCGGTATTATGCACATGGAAAACGGCGGTTATAACTATGCAATGTCCATTTTAAAAAGCAATAACGGCAATCCGGACGCATGTAACCGCTATACGTTTGCCTATGAAAATCCGGTGGCGGGCGAAGGTCATTTTATCCATACATATATGGGAGACGGTAATCCCTTGCCGAGTTTCGAGGGTGAGCCGACGTGGATTGGCATAGAGGGGGATATCGACAGCTTTACGCAGATGATATGGGAGAACTTAAATGAAGAGAACAAGGTTTCCCTTTTCGTCAGATACATTGAGATTGCGAGCGGAAAATACGAGACGCGGATTGTCAATAAACATAACAGCTAGAAAGAAAGGCAAGTGTGAAAAATAAATTTTTCACACGCGAGTTTGCGCTGACGTTTGCAACGCCAGACACAAACATCGCAGATTGAGAGAAAGGTGTGTTTATTAATTATGAACGAATTGGAATTGAAATACGGCTGTAACCCGAACCAGAAGCCATCCAGAATCTATATGGCGGACGGGAGTGAACTGCCGATTAAGGTATTAAACGGCAAACCGGGCTATATCAACTTTCTGGACGCTTTTAACGGCTGGCAGCTGGTAAAGGAATTAAAGAAAGCGACGGGGCTTGCGGCAGCCACTTCATTTAAACATGTATCTCCGGCGGGGGCGGCTGTAGGACTTCCTCTTTCCGAGGTGGAGAAAAAAATATACTGGGTGGACGATTTGGATATGGAGTTTACCCCGCTTGCCAATGCGTACGCAAGGGCGCGCGGCGCGGACAGGATGTCCTCCTTTGGCGATTTTATTTCCTTATCGGATGTGTGCGATACGGCAACGGCGAAAATCATTAAGAGGGAAGTTTCCGACGGCGTGATTGCGCCGGGTTATGAGCCGGAGGCATTGGAAATTTTAAAAGCCAAGAAAAAAGGAAATTATAACGTGATTGAAATCGACCCGGATTACGTTCCGGCTCCGGTGGAAGTAAAACAGGTGTACGGTATCAGCTTTGAACAGGGCAGAAATGAGTTAAAGATTGACGAAGAGTTTTTCAGTAAGATTGTAACGGACAATAAAGACCTGCCCGAACAGGCGAAAATCGACCTTGCCATCGCTATGATTACGTTAAAATATACGCAGTCCAATTCGGTCTGCTTCGTAAAAGGCGGTCAGGCAATCGGCATCGGCGCGGGGCAGCAGTCCAGAATCCACTGTACCAGACTTGCCGGTTCCAAGGCGGATAACTGGTTTTTGCGCCAGTCGCCGAAAGTGTTGGGCTTACAGTTTGTAGATGGAATCGGACGTGCCGACAGAGATAATTCCATTGATTTGTATATCGGCGAGGATGATATGGACGTGCTTGCCGACGGCGCATGGCAGAAAATTTTCAAGGTAAAACCCGAACGCTTTACAAGAGAGGAAAAACGCACATGGTTAGATGGCATGAGCGGTGTGGCGCTGGGTTCCGACGCATTTTTCCCGTTTGGCGATAATATTGAACGCGCCTATAAGAGCGGCGTAAAATATGTCGCACAGCCGGGCGGTTCCGTCAGAGACGACAATGTCATTGAAACCTGTAATAAATACGGTATGGTGATGTGCTTTACGGGTATTCGGCTGTTCCATCACTAAATATGCTTTTTTGACAAGAAATTTTCAGAGGGAAATTTTCAGAGGGGAAAGAAAAAATTAAAATGAGGAAATGTAGAAGCAGACAAGTTCTTGCGCTGCTGTTATCGGCAAGTCTTTTGACCGCGTGTGCAGCGCGGGAAGCGGAGGAAGAAAGTCAAACGCCTGCGTCTTCCAATACGGAGACGGCACAAGAAATGCAGGAAACGGAAAACGGGCAGGATGAAAGCCAAAGTGAAATATCTCAGGAACAGAGTACTCCGGCATTTTTTGATGGACAAAGACCGCAGCTAATAGCGGATATGACTGTGGACAGCGTGAATGTAACGCCTTGTGTAAAGCCATATACGATTGCGCCGGATTTAAGTAATGTGGAGAACCTCTGGCAGTTTTATTTTGAGGATGCATTGGCGTCTAAGATTGCAGAGAACGGTTTTGCCGTATACGAGAGCGGCGGACACGAGTTTTTTAATGTCTATGAATCGAACAGGTATAGCTTTATTCCCAATTTTATAACCGTCGATTCCCTGATGCACACATACCATTTGTATTTTGCCCATCTGTTAAAAAATATTGAAAAAGGCTATCTGACGGATACATTAAAACTTTTGAGCGAAAAAATGCTGCTTGACAGTATCGAACAATATGAGGCGTTAAAAGGAAGCGAATGGGAGAGTGCGGCAAAGCGTAATGTCGCTTTCTTTGGCGTGGGAACAAAACTTTTAGACGAGAGTGCTGCAGTGCCTGATGATGTGGCGGATATCGTGCAAAATGAGCTTGCCATGATTGAGAGTGCGGAGGGCATCCAATATTCCGGCATTACCGGAGACGAAGAAAATTACACACAGTATATTCCACGCGGTTATTATAAGGGGGATGCCGGACTGGAAAAATATTTCAGGGCTATGATGTGGTACGGCAGAATCCATTTTAAGCAGGAAGAGGCGGAAATGGACAGAAGCGCGCTTTTAATGACGCTTGCCATGAAGGATGACGGGCAGGCTTATGAAATGTGGCGTTCCGTTTATGCCGTAACCTCATTTTTTGCAGGGGCAAGCGACGATTTAGGCGTTTGCGAATATGCGGCGGCGCTCCAACAGGCGTATGGGGATAACGTTACGGTAGAAAGCCTGCTTTCGGATAAAGAAGCGTTTGAGACTTTCCATACGCTTACGGCCAAGCTTCCCGCGCCGCAGATTAACTCCATTCCTATCATGCAGGGAGAAAATAACGTAATCCCTGGTTTCCGTTTTATGGGACAGCGTTTCACGATAGACGCCGTTATTATGCAGAATCTTATTTACAGCATGGTAGAGGAAAACAGCGCGGGCGATAAACGTATGCTTCCGGACGTACTGGATGTGCCTGCCGCGCTTGGCAGTGATACGGCGCTTCATATTCTGGAAGAAAACGGCGAAACGGAATATGAGGACTACATGGAAAATATGAATAAACTGCGGGAAGAGCTTTCCGGGGAAAACGCTTCCCTATGGTCGGCAAGCCTGTATGCGGGTTGGCTGTATACGCTTCGTCCATTGCTTAGTGTAAAAGGAGAGGGCTATCCCGCTTTTATGCAGAACGAAGAATGGGTAAAAAAAGATTTGGAATGTTTTGCAGGCAGTTTTACGGAGTTAAAACATGATACGGTTCTTTATTCCAAACAGGTCATAGCCGAGATGGGCGGCGGAGATGAGGACATACCTGATGATAGAGGATATGTGGAACCGGAACCGCTTGTGTATGAAAGATTTGTCCGCCTTGCGGGGCAGACCGCGCAGGGCTTAAAAGAATACGGTATGCTGAATGCGGAAGATGAAGAAAATTTATTGCGGCTTTCCCAGATGGCGGAACAACTACTGACTATATCAGTCAAAGAACTGCAAAACGAGGACCTGACAGAGGATGAATATGAGTTTATCAGGTCATACGGCGGCAGTATCGAGCATTTCTGGTATGAGACATTCAAAGATGAAGATGTTCCGGAGGGAGAAATTACTGCACAGGCTTTCCCTGCCGCGCTTGTCGTGGATATCGCCACAGACCCGAATGGAACGGTATTAGAGGCGGCAACGGGAAATCCGTCCGACATTTATGTTGTTGTCAATGTGGCGGGAAAAATAAAGATTGCCAGAGGAAGCGTATATACATTCTATCAATTTCCGTGGCAGATGAGTGATAGGATGACCGATGCAAAGTGGCGCCAGTTGATGGGCATTGCTCCGGACGAAGAGGGATACTACCATTATGATAATCCGTTCGAGCAGCCGGAATGGACGGACAGTTATCGATATCATTATGAGTGGGAATAAGATATTGAAAAAGACAGTTATTAAAATCGGTATTATTTTAATGATGATAGTAAGCGTGGGAACCGTTTTTCTCTTTTTATGGAAAGACGGTTTCTTTCTGCCGCGCTGGATTGTGTGGCAGGATGAGGATATTTCGGCTGTGCAGGGTAAGTATGAAATCCTGCTGGAAAAAAGAGAAGTCCGCATTCTGCAGGGGGATGCGCTTTTATGGACTTCTCCGAAAAATCTGAAGGTGCAGTCCGTTATTAGCGTCGATATCGATAATGACAATAAAGAAGAACTGCTATTGCTTTGCTGGAAAATCGGGCGGTATGGAGAACACAGACCTTTCTGGGTAGAAAAAGATGAAAATAAATGGTCGCAGCATATTTTTGTGTATGAGTATCAGGAAGATAACATAAAACCTCAATGGATGTCGTCCTACATCGGTCAGGACGTTGCCGAGATGTGCGCGGAGGAGAAAAAAACGGGCGGCTTTCGCCTTTGGCTGACGGATTTGGATGGACAAAGCAATAGTTTTATTTGGGACTTTTGGGGATTTGCCAAAGAGGATACGGACGTTTCCTTTGTGGTATTCGGGGATAATCTGATTCATGAACCAATTTACAGGTATGGACTACAGGAAAGCGGAACATTCGATTTTTTGTTTGAAAATGTGAAAGAGCAGATACTACAAAGTGACATATCTGTCATTAATCAGGAAACACCGCTTACGGACAATCCCGCAATGTATAGCGATTATCCTAGGTTTGGTACGCCGATTCAGGTAGGGGAAGCAATCGCAGACGCCGGATTTGACGTAGTAACGTGCGCAACCAACCATGCGCTTGATAAAGGAGCGGCGGGGATACGGACGACAAAGGATTTTTTCAGGGAGCATGATATCATGTGCCTTGGCATACAAACTGCGGATGAAGAAGAAAAGCCCTATGAGATAATAACCAGAAACGGCATCCGTTTTGCTTTGTTCAATTATACCTATGGTACAAACGGCATCAAAATACCGGAAGAAAATCCCAATATGGTACATTTATTGGAGGATGAAGATAAAATCAGGGAAGCGATTGCAAGAGCAAGGGCGGAAACGGATTTTGTCATTGTTTTTGCCCATTGGGGAACGGAATACAGGGAAGATGCCGACGAATTTCAGCAAAAGTGGGCGGAAGTTTTTCTGGAATGCAAGGTAGATGTGGTTGTGGGTACGCATCCGCACACACTCCAGCCCTATACTGTTTTGACAGATGAAAGCGGACACGAAATGCTTATTTTTTATTCCATCGGCAATTTTGTCAGCGCACAGAGAGAGGAAGCTTGCGTAAAAGGCGGTATGGCGGCGTTTACCGTATCTCTTACACCGGATGGCTGCCGAATTACGGAATATACGTTACAGCCGTTGACAATCATGCGTCAGAAAGACGGCGGTTATACGGCGGCATTTTCCTGATTCATAATCGCTTTCCATTTCGGTGAAAAGAGATAGTAGCCAATCATGCAGAACATACCGAATGCGAAGCTGATAGGGAAACAGAACATGATAAACGTGCCGTCAAAAAATCTCATGATAAGGTAGGCGGATGGAATCCGTACCGCCCAGAGCATTAACAGGTTGATAACAGTCGTGTATTTTACAAGACCGACGCCGTTGACAAAACAACTGATGCCGTTAAACACGGCGAACATCCATTGCGCTAACAGAGTGACGACAACGTAACGGCTGGCGTACATCAGAACTTCCGGGTCGGTGGAGAAAAATTTAAGAATCGGCATTCTGATGGAAATGAAGAATAAGCCGAAAGCAATCGTAATCATGCCGGAAACGACAGGTATCTTAATATAACCTTTTCTTAGGCGCTCAATATTTTGGGCGCCGTAATTTTGTCCGGAAAATGTGGTAGCGGCGGCGGAAAGGGCTGAGATTGCCATATTGGAACAGCCGGTAATTCTGCCCGCGACGGAAAGACCCGCCATAAAGGTGGAACCCTGCGCATTTACCATCGTCTGCGTTACCATATGCCCGAAAGAATACAGGGAATTATTTAATCCAATCGGAAGTCCGATTTTGATGATGGATTTTAATTCCGCCGCATGAAAATGTCGTGAAAAAACAGGAAAATGCAGTTCGGGAAATTTCTTTTTTATGTAGCATATGCTGATACACCATGAAATGAACATGGCAATGATGGTGGCGAGCGCGGCGCCGGACACTTCCATTTTGAGCAGGGCGACGAATACAATATCCAAAACGATATTGACAACGCAGGAGGCGACAAGGAACCAGAGAGAGGCTTTGCTGTCGCCCATGCCGCGCAGAATACCGGCGTTCATATTGTAGCCGAGGCTGCCCGTCGTGCCTAAAAAGATAATACGCGTATAAGTGAGGGCGGCGTCCCATGCGTCCGCCGGAACGCCCATCATTTTCAGTAAAAAAGGCGCGGCAAGATAGCCGAGTATTGAAAGCGGAATGCCGCATATATAAATGAAAAATACGGCTGTTTTACAAAGCCGGTTGATTCTGTCGATATTTTTGGAGCCGATACTCTGGGATACCAAGATGGAAACGCCGGAGCCGATTCCTAAAAAAATGCACAAAAAAACCTCTACTGGCTGCGAACTTGTTCCGACAGCGGCAAGAGATGTCTTTCCACAATATTTTCCGATGACAAGCGTATCAACAGTAGTATATAACTGCTGTAGGATATTGCCGATGACAATGGGAATGGCAAATAAAAATACGTTTCTCATGATAGGACCGGTTGTCATATCGATTTTCTTGGAATGCAAGGTTTATCCCTCCGATTGTATGTGCATCTTGCTTTATGGTACACCTTTCCACTCTCTTTTTCAAATGTTTTTTACAATAGTATTTGTTGTTTTAAGACTGCCAAAATGAAAAACGGTTTCTATTTTGAAAATGATGCAAAAATGATGCAAAAATGATGAAACTTTGATGCAACGAGAGGGTAATATTATGTATGGAAGCAAAAAGCAGTACAAATCAGGAAAAGAAAGAGGATAGCGGGGTATGTATACGGAAATGTATATCGGTGGAGAAAACAAGGGCGATAAGAAAAAAATGTTAAAGGTGTGCGGCGTTATTTTGTGGATAATTATGATTGGGATTGTTATATTTTTAACATGCCAGTCGATTTGATGTTGTAGGATACAGAAGATAAGGCTGTATATGATGGAACATTAGGAAGAATGGAGAATAGTGTGAAAAATAAATTTTTCACACGCAAGTTTGTGCTTATGCCCAAACTCGCAAGTTGAGTAAGAATGGAGAATTATTATGAGAAAAAAACAAATGATACTGGCGGCTTTGACGGCGGCAGTCTTAACGGGCTGTGGAAATCAGGCGCAAAGCAGTGTAACGGCAGAAGCGAAAGAAGCCGTGACAGTTAAAGCGGACAACGAATCCGGCGTAAAGGCAGATGAAACGGCAGAAACGAGTGGTGAATCCGGCGCGGCACCCAGCGAAGATATCATGGCGTCGGAGGATGCCGCCACGGCTGGAACCTCTTTGGATAATGTAACTGATAATGGTTTTGGGAACGCTGACACTATGAATTTTGAAACGGGCGGACGCAATGTACCCATTTACTGCGTCGATACGGACGAAAAGAAAGTCGCGCTCAGTTTCGATGCTGCGTGGGGCAATGATGATACGGCGGAGATTTTATCCATTTTAAAGGAACATGATATCCATGTGACTTTTTTTATGACCGGCGGATGGGTGGAGAGCTACCCGGAGGACGTCAAGGCGATTCTGGCGGATGGACACGACCTGGGCAATCACAGTGAAAACCATAAAAATATGAGCGAATTATCCAATGAGGAAAAAACAGAGGAACTCATGTCGGTGCATAGAAAAGTGAAAGAGCTTACCGGATATGATATGTTTTTATTCAGACCGCCTTATGGAGATTATGACAATGATGTCATTAATGTGGCAAAAGAATGTCAATATTATGCAATTCAATGGGACGTCGATTCTCTGGACTGGAAAAACGAGGGATTAGATAGTATAATTGATACCGTAACCAATCATAAAAATCTCGGGAACGGCAGCATCATTCTCTGTCATAACGGCGCCGAGTATACGGCGCAGGCGTTGGAGGCGCTGATTACAGAATTGGAAGATATGGGTTATGAAATTGTACCTGTTTCGCAGCTTATTTACCGGGAGAACTTCCATATGAATTTTGAAGGCAGGCAGATTACAAATTGAATCTGTTTTTTGTCTTATAGGAAAGGCTTGCGCTTTTTTATAGGAAAATAAATATAGAATGTTTGAATAACAGGCAGGATGTGATAAAATAATAAAATAAAGGATGAAAAATATGATAACTGTTTGGATTGATGAAATGACGCCGTGTCTTAAAGATAATCTAACAGGAGAACTAATTTCAACGGAGGTTCTTAGGGTCAGGCGAAAATCATTTTTGCAAAAATTTAATAAGAAAAATGGCTGGTATGTTAATTGGGCAGAATTGCTAAAAGAGGATTCATTGGAAATTTATGCCTTAGTGATAGCCGGAACAGTGGATATTCAGGGTTTGGTTGCCTTACAAAAAAGTGATGAAATGCAGGCAGTATACGTGGCCTGGATGTGTACAGCTCCGCATAATAACAAGTTGTTGATAGGTGAACCTAAATATTCAGGAGTGGGTGGACATTTATTTGCGATTGCGGCAAATAAGTCCGTGGAATATAATTATAATGGAGTCATTACCGGAAATGCTGCAAACGGGGAACTTTTAGAGCATTACTGTAATACGTTTCATGCAGATTTTCTTGGAATACTGCATCCTTATCAGATGATGATAAATGAAGAGAATGCTGCCAAAATAATGGAGGTGTATGATTATGAGTGGACAGATGATGAATTATAATATGTATTTGGAATCTTTAAAGAATACACCGGAACCGATATTGCTCAGTCAGATGCCCGTAAAGATGAATTTAAAGAAAGTGGCTGATTATGCAAAAGAAAAGGGCGAAAAGATTTCAAATCTAAGCAAAGATGAATTGAAGCAGTTTCTTGTATAAGGAGAGGACATATTTTTAGATACAGGAGATATGGTTGAAGGCAGGCAGATTAAAAATAATGGCTAAAGAAGCAAAAACGAATGCAATGCGTATCTTGGACAAAAATAAAATAGAATATGAGACGATAACCTACGAATGCAAAGAATTTATTGACGGCGTCCATGCTGCGGAAGTGTCGGGAATACCGGCGCAGATTTCATATAAAACGTTGGTTATGCAGGGAAAGAGCATGGCCTTTTATGTGTTCGTGGTTCCGGTTTTAGCTTCCGTAGACTTGAAAAAAGCGGCAAAGGCCGTGGGTGAAAAGTCCATGACTATGATTCCGACAAAGGATATCACCAATGTGACCGGATATGTGAGAGGCGGCTGTTCGCCTATTGGTATGAAGAAACAATTTCCTACGGTGATTGACGCATCAGCGGGCGCATTGGAACAGATATGTATCAGTGGAGGCAGAATTGGTCTTTCCCTCCGCTTATCGCCCAAAGATTTACAGCAGGTGACGTCGGCCGGATATGCGGATATTGTATCTCTCACCCTATCTCCCGCAGCCTTGCCTTAGCCGGTTCATACTTTCCGCACTTTTTATAATATTTCCGAGCCAATTCCAGTTTCCCGGTACATTCATAGATGACGCCGATATTATAGTTAGGACGGTAGCTGTTAATGCCTTCTACACAAAACTGTGACATAGTAGTAGACTTTTTGAACTCTTCAATCGCCTCTGTGAGCAGCCCGTTATTCATGTAAATAAGACCCATCAGGAAGACGAAATCGGCTCTGATGGCAAAAACGTCATAAATATTGACAAGCTGTAATGCTTCTTCGTAGCGTTTCAAATCCAACAGACAGTAGCCATAAGATTCCACCATTGTCTGCACATAATCCAAAGCGGGTTCCACATCCATGGAAAGTCCCAAATTGAACCATTCATATGCCTTTTCATACTCTTTTAATTTCATGCAGCTTTGGCCAAGCTGGTAATATAAATAGGCGTCGGAGCCTGTCGCCTCCAGTTCTTTTTCCAGAAGCGTAATATTACGCAGGGATTTTGCCCGCATTTCTTCTTCCGAACCGTCATATCCTACATGGGTAGCGATAACCGGCGTACGGAAATATTTTTTGGGAATATCCTCCGAGACCGGCTCAAACTGCTCATGAATTTTCCCTTCAAATTGATAATATTTCCGATTGATGAAACGGCTGACATAGACATTTTCATAGGAAGTCTGACCGTCCTGCGTGAAACGGTTGCGGGTCAGAATCTGTCCGATACTGCGGGGATTATTTGTCATCAGTTCAAACAGCGCTTTTTCATCGATAGATTCTACATAGTCGTCGCAGTCGATGACAAGCACCCAGTCATTAGAGGCCCGGGAAAAAGAAAAATTCCTTGCCGCGCTGAAATCATTGACCCATTCAAAATGATAGATGTTATCGGTATACTTTTTAGCAATCTCTACAGTACGGTCAGTTGAGCCTGTATCGACCAAAACTATTTCATAATGGTAGGGTTTTAATCTCTTCAAGCATTCTCCAATGTGTTGTTCTTCATTTTTAGAAATCATACAAACAGAAATCGGCAGCATACTTATAATTCTCCCAGTCTTTTTACGGCGTTGCTGTAATCGCCGCATTTTAAATAATATTCTTTGGCCTTTTCCATATCGCCGAGTTTTTCATAGATGGAGGCGATGTTATAGTAGGCATGATAGCTGTTGACGCCTTTACGGGAGCAGGAGGTCAGCGTGGTTGCTTTCTTAAATTCCTCAATAGCCTCTTCCCACATATTTTTTTTCATATATACCATACCCATCAGGTATACAAAGTCTGCGCGGTTAGCGAAAAGTTCGTATTTCTTTTTCAGAGCCAGCGCGATATCATACTTTGCAAGTTCAATCAGGCAGTAGCCGTAAGTTTCGGTCATGCTCTGCACAAAAGCGGAATGCGGGTCCGCGTTAAGGTCGAGGCCGAGTTTATAATAGTGCGCCGCTTTTTCCAGGTCATTTAAAGAGACATAGTTTTGCCCGAGCTGGAAATAGATATAGGGATTGGGGCCTTTTATCTCCAAATCCCGCAGCAGCATTTCCAGGTTACGGGTAGCGCGCATACGTTTATCGGACTCCGTAACATACCCTTCGTGATAAAAGGTCAGGGGCAGATGAAAGCTCGCAGGCTCCGCTCCGTCCAGTGTGGTGACCTGCTCATGGATATTCCCTTCATAGTGACAATAGTTACGGTTGAAAAGTCTGCCGATTCGTTCGGTCATAATGGAGCGTACGCCCTGAATGATATAGGGGTTGTTGCGGACAATCATGCCTACGGAGGAAAGATTGTCCTGTAAAACTTCTTCGATATCGGCAAGGTTTATATTTTCCAGATACTCGTCGCAGTCAATGTTTAAGACCCAGTCATTGGATGCCTGATTGACAGCGTAGTTTCTGGCTGCGCTGAAATCGTTGCACCATTCAAAATGATAAACTTTATTGGTATATTTTCTTGCCGCTTCGATGGTTCTGTCAACGGAGCCGGTATCGACGACGACAATCTCAAATTTACAGGGGCGAAGCCTTTTTAGGCATTCCTCAATGTGAATATCTTCATTTTTTGCAATCATGCAGACTGTAATAGGTAACATAGCGATATATAAGCCTTTCTCTTGATAGTAATATAAATTCAGTGATAAAACTATTCTATCATCTTATAGTCTTTTTAGACAATAATTTTAATGAAATTTTTGCTATTTTGACCAAAGTAACGAAATTTCGTTCAATTTGCAGATTAAGGAGTTCCTTTTTTGTAGTATTTGTGGTAAAGTAATAATAACTTTGAGGCGATGGAGAATAATTGCTTCGCGGTGAACATCAATTTTTACATTAAAGGAGGGACTGGCATATGACCAAGGCAGAAATTTTAAAGGCAGAAATTTTATCACAGTACAAGAGCGTAAGGCAATTTGCAATCGAAATGGAAATTCCTTATTCTACGCTCGTAACTGCACTGGACAGGGGAATTGAGGGAATGGCATATGGAACTGTTATCCGGATGTGTGATAGGCTGAATTTGAATCCGGTTGATTTTTCTCCATTGGATAAGAAAAGTCCGCTGGGTAACAAAATTCTCGAAAACAGGGTTATGCAGTATTACATCAAATTGAACAAGACAGGAAGAAAGAAAGCTCTGGAATTGATGGAAGATTACGCGCAGCTTGAGAAATATCAGGCGCCGGAGCAGTAAAAGTTTCACATGGAGGCTTAGTATGCAGTATGATTATTTGATTGTCGGGTCCGGTTTATTCGGCGCGGTTTTCGCATACGAGATGAAAAAAAGAGGCAGGAAAATCCTTGTTATTGATAAGAGGGAACATATTGCGGGAAATATTTATACGGAATCCGTTTTAGGCATTCAGGTGCATAAGTATGGAGCGCATATTTTCCACACATCGGATAAAAAGGTGTGGGATTATATGAATGGCTTTGCCTCTTTTAATCATTATATTAATTCACCGATAGCGAGATATCATGACGAACTTTATAATCTTCCGTTTAATATGAATACTTTCAGCAAGATGTGGGGCGTTGTGACGCCTGCGCAGGCAAAAGCGGAGATTGACAGACAGATAGCCAAACTGCATATTGATAAACCCCGAAATCTGGAGGAACAGGCATTATCACTTGTGGGGCGGGATGTATATGAAAAGCTTGTAAAAGGCTATACACAAAAGCAGTGGGGGCGTGACTGCACAGAACTTCCCGCCTTTATCATCAAAAGACTGCCGTTACGGTTCACATACGACAATAACTATTTCAACGACCCGTATCAGGGAATTCCGGTTGGCGGATATACCGCTATTATAGAAAAAATGCTGCAAGGCATCGAAGTAAAGACGGGAATTTCCTATCAGGAGTATATCAAGTCTGCTCCGGACAAAGAGAACCCGAATTTTGTTGACCGGGCAGGTAACAGCTTTACAAAGGTACTCTATACGGGAATGATTGACGAGTATTTTCAGTATCAGTTGGGATACCTGGAATACCGCTCGCTGCGTTTTGAGCAGGAGGAAATGGCGGAGTGTGAGAATTATCAGGGCAATGCGGTAGTCAATTACACGGATAAAGAAACGCCCTACACAAGAATTATCGAGCATAAACACTTTGAATTTGGCAGACAGCCGGGTACTGTCATTACAAGGGAGTATCCGGCTGAATGGAAAGCGGGAGATGAACCGTATTATCCGGTTAATAACGAGAAAAACGACGCTTTGTTTGCCGCATACCAAAAACTGGCGGATTCACAGCCGCAGGTTTTATTCGGCGGACGTCTCGGCGCATACCGTTATTATGACATGGATAAAGTGATTGCGGCCGCACTGCAGATGGTGGAAGCAGAAGCGCAGCATTCACGGTAAGAAGATTTTTTACGATAAACGCTTGACAATCAGCATAGCTCTGGTATAATTTGCTTAAATAGTTTGAAAATCAAAGTATTAGATAATCAAAACAAATAGAGCGGACGCAAAAGCGCTCCGGAATGGAGGATTATCATGAATTGGGATGAAGCTGTTCGGGAATTGGATGAGAGAAGAAAGAAGGCCCTTGCCGGCGGAGGCAGAGCCAGAATTGAAAAGCAGCATCAGAGCGGGAAATTTACGGCAAGAGAGCGGATTGAGATGCTGCTCGATAAAGACACTTTTGTGGAAGTGGACGGATTTGTAGAGTCCAGAATCGATGATTTTGACCTGGATAAAAGACGTGTACCCGGAGACGGCGTTGTAACGGGGTACGGTGAAATAGACGGCAGGCTGGTGTTTGTATCCAGTGAGGATTTTACGGTTATCGGCGGTACGCTGGGAGAATATCATTCTTTTAAAATCTGCCGTATTCAGGATATGGCAATGCAGATGAAAGCGCCGCTTATCTGTATCAATGACAGCGGCGGAGCCAGAATCGAAGAGGGAATTTCCTCATTGAGCGGCTACAGCGGGATGTTTCTGCGTCATACGCAGGCTTCGGGCGTGATTCCGCAGATTGCTGTAATTTTAGGCCCCTGCTCCGGCGGCGCATGTTATGCGCCGGCTATCTGCGATTTTATTTTTATGGTAAAAGACATCTCCAAAATGTTCATTACCGGCCCCAACGTGGTAAAAACCGTTATTAATGAAGAAGTATCAGTAGAGGAATTGGGCGGCGCCGACGTACATGCGAAAAAGAGCGGCGTTTCCCATTTTACTTATGATTCGGAACGGGAATGCCTGATGGGCGTTCGGAAACTGTTATCCTATCTGCCGAGCAATAATACGGAAAAACCGCCGGTTATCAATACAAAAGAGCGGCAGAACCATCTGCCCGGCGGCGTAGGCAGGGTCTTTGGCAGACTCAGCAAGGTGGAGAATGCGGCTAAAGGAAAGGCGGCTAAAATCAGAGATATCGTTCCGGATAATTCCAGACACGCTTACGACGTTAAAGAAGTGATTGACTGTATTGTAGACGACGGCAGTTTCTTTGAGGTACAGAAAGAGTTTGCCATGAACGGCGTTGTCGGCTGGGGCAGGATGGAAGGCAAGGTCGTGGGCTTTATCGCCAATCAGCCGAATGTTATGGGCGGTTCCTTAGACTATCATGTTTCGGATAAGATTGCCAGATTTATCCGTTTCTGTGACTGCTTTAATATTCCGCTTATCACTTTAATCGACGTTCCGGCATTCTTACCGGGAACGGAGCAGGAGCATAACGGCATTATCCGCCACGGCGCGAAGATTTTATATGCGTATTCGGAGGCGACCGTGCCGAAAATTTCCCTGATTATGCGAAAGGCATACGGCGGCGCGTATATTGCAATGAATTCAAAAGAAATGGGAGCCGATATCGTCTACGCATGGCCGATTGCGGAAATTGCGGTTATGGGCGCGGACGGCGCGGTCAATATCGCTTTTAAGAAAAAAATCAAAGCGGCGCCCAATCCGGAGGAAATGCGCGCACAGTGCAAAGCGGAGTATGAGGAGCGTTTCTTAAATCCCTATGTGGCGTCCGCCAGAGGGTATGTTAATGAGGTCATCAAACCGGAAGAAACAAGAGAAGCGCTTTTAAAAGCGCTTCATGGATTAAAAAATAAGCAGGTAGAACTACCGAAAAAGAAACACGGGAATATCCCGCTTTAGCAATAACTATTAAACATCATACCGCTGTATGCGCTCGTGATGTAAGGCGTGGCAAAGTTTTTGCCCGGATTCTTATAGGCTACAACGATGTTATTGACATAGTTCATCGGGTTTAAGGCAATCTGGTTGGATTTACGGACAAGTGAATGCGTAAAATCCATAACGGATGAAAATGCCTCTTTGGCATCGCTGCCCATAGCCGTCTGCTGAACCGCTTCGTCATCAATTTCCAAAGTGCCATCCAGATTCAGGTTTAATCCGGCCGATGTCAGACCATGCGCATATACTCTGGTAATGCTGCCAAGTTCATGGACAAGACGATTGCTTTTCGGCTGTCTGTCACTGTATTCCGCAGCAGCGCGTAAAAAAGAATTATATCCGCGAACCAGCGTGCTGATATTCTCGGTTAAAGATTCCACATCGGTTTTTAAGCCGATAGAAGCGGTTTCACCGTCCTCGCTGCTGACGCCGTTTAAATGCAGCTGGTACATATGGCCTATCGTTACCTGATTAGAGGGTGACGTGCGTTCTTCGCCGTTTACGGAAAAGCTGGCGTTCGATGCAGCCGACGTCGTATAGTCCAGACCGAAATAATCGACAGTACCGGCCGTTTTGCTGGTACGTTCATCTGATATATGGAATATTTCCGTCTTATTGTTTTTTAATCCGGTTGCATTGGATTCCAGTCTCAAACTGGAGTTGCCCTCACCATCTGAGACTACCTGCGCGGAAATACCGACATTCGCGTTGTTTATCAGACGGGTAAGACGTTCCTGTACGTCTCCGTTTGTATCTTCCTGCTTAATGTTGAACTGAAATTCATAGTTCAAATCATCAATACTAACATCAAAAGAATAGGTAGAAGAGGGAAGATTAATTGCTTCTTTGGCGGGAAGATAAGTTCCCATATTTACCTGTGAGGTAGCCAGGGAATGCACTTCCACATCCAGAGAGGGTGTACTTGCGCTCTCTGCCGGTGTACCGATATAGGAAGCGGATGCAATATTTTCATTGCTGGAATATGCCGCTTTCTTGTTCAATAACTCGTCTTCGTCCAAATCGCCGAGCGATGCAATTACATTGCGGAGTTCTCTCGCGTTTTCTTTCATACCAATAGCAAATGCACAAGATTCCTTACTGGTATCCAGAATGTATATAGGAGCCTCTTTATTCATTTTGACAATGGAATTGTAGACGCTTCTCAGTTCGCTTTTCTTATGGGAATCATAAGGTGTACTCGACCTGGGCGCATAAGTAGTCATATAGTAGTTGTATACATTAGAGTAGTTCTGAATTGTATTAGCCATGACGCGCCTCCTTTCTTCCTTGAAATCTGCTATCATGTACACATCCAAATGGCTGTCCGTTGCCATGCGATAATGGATTTATTATTATTTCCATTGTAGCATTTAATAAGTAGATACGCAACTATGATTTTTTGCGTGTTAAAAGCACTTTGCCGGGCATTGCGGCTCTGTCCTGCCAGTATCCGCCTGTCTGCGCAGTGTCCGTTGTTTTGGAAACTGCCGCGCTCATATTTTTCCGTTTATCCCTAAATTCCTGTAAAAGTTTCTTAACCTTTGCCTTGCGGGCTTTATCTTCTTTTTGTGTATCCTCTATTGTATCGGATATTTTCTGCATTTTTTCACCCATCTTTTTGGATATGGCGTCAATCTTTTTTTGCAGCTTGGCTTTTTCCTGCGCCGTGGGTGCGGTACGCATCTGATTTTCCAGTTTGGCACGGATTTTCTGCATATCGGCGAGATGCTCTTTCGTACCCGCCATGGAAAGCATAGCGTCGGATTCTGCCTGGCCGCTTTCCTGCTCTGTCATATTGTTATTGCCGCCGCTTTCGCTTATATTTTCCGAAGAGATGCCGGCCGCGCTGTTTTCTTTCGTATCGGAAGAGCTTTCCGTCATCTGCCGCTCTTCCATCTCTTTTTGCCTGGCGGCTTCTTTTTGTCTTTTCTCCGCTTCTTCCTGACGTTTTTGGAGCTGATACTGTTTTAATTCGCTGTTCAGGTTTTGAATTTTTTCCTGTAACGCTTTTTTTTCATTATCTTTTTCTTCGGCAGACATTTTACTGTCATAGGTAATACCCCTCATTTTTTCCTGAAGGGTTACTATCTGCTTTTGAATATTGATTTCATGACTGTCCTGGTTGGATTGCTTTGCCGCCATAGCGGTTGTTGGCTGCTGCTGTACGCCTGTTATATTCATATTTGCTATCATGCTCCTTCTTATATTTACAGTCTGCCTTATCTCTCTTTTCCTATATATATCGGATGATTTTATAGATTCTTTATAGTAATTTACTAAAATTTTCAAAAAAAGTGAAAAATAGTTGACGAAAAAATAATGTTATGGTATATTAGACAAACGAGATGAGATTGAGGTCTTTTTTTTATGCTCAAATTTTGATAAATCAGGCAAGCGGAGGTAATAAAAATGCGTACAAGAATTACATTGGCATGTACAGAGTGCAAACGTCGTAATTATAATACCACAAAGGATAAGAAAACACATCCTGACAGAATGGAAACAAAAAAATATTGTAGATTTTGCAAGACGCATACCTTGCATAAAGAAACCAAGTAATTGTTCATCGTTCATCGCTTTTGAAAGGAGCAATTTATATTATGGGAGATTCTGCAAAATCAGATAAGACGCCGAAGCCGGTTAAGTTTTGGGATGGCGTAAAAGCTGAATTTAAGAAAATTACCTGGCCGGATAAGGATTCCCTTTTGAAACAGTCTATTGCGGTAGTTGCTATTTCGGTTGTAGTCGGAGCAATTATTACCATATTGGATTTCGCGCTTCAATATGGCGTGGATTTCTTGACAACATTGTAGAGTGAGGGGTAATCGTATGGCAGAAGCAAATTGGTATGTTGTGCATACTTATTCAGGATATGAAAATAAGGTAAAAGCCAATATTGAGAAAACTATTGAAAACAGACATTTGGAGGAGGAGATTCTGGAAGTCCGCGTGCCGTTACAGGATGTAATGGAAATGAAAAATGGAGCCAGAAAAACCGTCCAGAAAAAAATGTTCCCGGGTTATGTGCTAATCAATATGGTTATGAATGACGATACATGGTATGTCGTTCGTAATACGAGAGGCGTAACGGGATTCGTCGGACCGGGAAGTAAACCGGTTCCGCTTTCGGAAGCAGAAATGAAGCCGCTCGGCATCAAAGTCGAGAATGTGACGGTGGATTTCGCGGAGGGAGATACGATTGCAGTCGTTGCGGGCGTATGGAAAGATACGGTCGGCGTGGTGCAGAGAATGGACTACGGCAAGCAGACGGCAACGATAAACGTAGAACTGTTCGGAAGAGAGACGCCGGTCGAAATCAGCTTCGCGGAAGTGAGAAATATGAAATAGGAATAGATAGTTATGATATTTGCCCGCTTCGGCGGTACAGATATAGTGGGAGTAAAATTTTTGTTTTACGCCTAACCACATTATATTAGGAGGTGCCATTATGGCAAAGAAAGTAGAAGGATATATCAAATTACAGATTCCTGCCGGCAAAGCTACGCCGGCGCCGCCGGTTGGTCCTGCGCTTGGACAGCATGGCGTCAACATCGTTGAATTTACCAAACAGTTCAACGCCAAGACTGCTGATAAAGGGGATGTTATCATTCCTGTCGTTATCACAGTATATGCAGACAGAAGCTTTAGTTTTGTAACCAAGACTCCGCCTGCAGCCGTTCTTTTAAAGAAAGCGTGCAACATCAAATCAGGTTCCGCCGTACCGAATAAGACAAAAGTGGCGACCATTTCCAAAGCGAAGCTTCAGGAAATTGCGGAGACAAAAATGCCTGATTTAAATGCGGCAAGCTTAGAGGCTGCTATGAGCATGATTGCCGGTACTGCAAGAAGTATGGGCATCACAGTAGAAGAGT
>JAMPCN010000004.1 GCA_023666125.1 Bacillus sp. (in: firmicutes)
ATTGGAGCAGAAAAATGTTTTAATACCGATTCTCTCAATGTCCGCTTCTGTTTTAATCATCTTCTCGTCCGGATAGTTAAAGTTTCGTGTAAACTTCTCCGCCATGGAAGCCGTATCCCCGGCAAGCTGCCTTGCGTATGATACAGCCACATTTTCCTGCGCAAGCCCCGCTAACAGTTCTTCTACCATAAATTCATTGACCGGAACGGCATCCTGCGTCATCATGATAAACGCTTCCGCGTCCGATATGTGGACGCCGCTGTTTCTGGTACGGCCATGGTCGAACTCTCTTTTGGAAAGATGTTTTACCAGCACATTCTTATATTGTTTGGAAAAGGATGTTCCGTAAAGCAGCCGGTCAAAATACTTCTGTTCCGTATTCATAATGATAATCCGATGAATCGGAACGGTCTGCTTTGCTAATTTATCCATCAATTCCAAAAATGTCCGCTCCGGCTTATATGTCGGGATGATAACATCCACTTTTTCCATCAAAATTCTTCACCCTTAACTTTATAGCGTTTCTTTCTTATTTTCTGATATAGGAGCTTGTATCGGCTTCAATCTTTCTGCTGCATTCCTGCACCATCGAAGACGGCGTATAATCATACTCGTCGAACAGGAACTGATGCAGCCATTTTACATTCTCCTCCAGATCTATCGGAATAACACAGGAACCTTTCGCGCCAATCGTAGCCGTTTCCCTGTACCCCTCCTGCGGGAATCCTGATGTTTCCACGATATTGTATTTTGTAACATCGCCTAATAAAGCAACGATTTCATCCAAATCCAAAGAAGTGTACACTTCATCAAATACATTGCTGGCAATCTGTCCTAACGCCGCCGGGGAAGGATTCTTCTTCGCCTGGTCCGCTACTGCGCTGAGGACTTCTCTCTGACGTTCCGCACGCTTAAAGTCGTCTCCCGCGGTATAACGGATACGGCAGTAACCGGTAGCCTGTAAACCGTTCAAAAGCTGATATCCGGTATCCGTAACCGGCGTATAGGAACGTTTCAAATCCTCCGCGATACATAACTGGTAGTTATTTAAGTGGCTGATTTCGGAACTGTCTACTTCTATATAGACGCCGCCCAACGCATCAATCGTATCTGTCAGGCCCGCAAATCCTACGGTAACAAAATCCGTAATATCCAAATCCAGATTCATATTCAACATACTGATTGCCATTGCCGGACCGCCTTTTGCGTAAGCGCCATTACACTTATTGTACTCGTCATTACTCAGGTTCAAATACGTATCACGATATACCGAGACTAATTTGCACTCTCCCGTATTCTTGTCGATGGAGGCAATCATAATCGTATCGCTTCGCGTATTCTTTGTCAGCGCGCCCGTTGTAGAGTCAACGCCGAATAACGCAATCTTCATATATTTGTCTTCATCATCGCCTTTCGCCGTCTGCGTCTCCTTTACTTCCTTATTGATAATAATTTCATCTTCCTGGATATCGTAATGTCCGCTTCTTGTCGTCGTCATTACCACATACAGAACAATAACCATAATTAATAAAACAAAGATTTCCAGGATAAAAAGAATAATTCTTCTTCTTTGCTTCTTTGCCTGTGCTTTCTTACTCGTTTTTTTGCTGCCGGAAGACTTCTTTTTCTTACTCCTTTCTACATCATCAACATGTCTTGAACTTGATGATTTGTGAGAAGATGAGGAAGATTTTTTGGAAGGTCTTCTGTCTTCATCATAAGCATCTCTACTTTTCTTTGTCATGTCATGTACTCCCTTGATTCCCTTTTTAGTTCTTATTTTTAATGGCCTGCACGATTTGCATTCATCACAAAATAGCGCAAGTTCCTTATAAGATTATACTACATCTTGTTAGAAATGCAATATTCTTGTGACATATTCAGACAGTCTTTAGAATTTCTTAATATTTTCTTCGTTTTCCAATTAGTATTGCTTCAATAGGCGTTTTTATTTATGAAACCTTTAAATATCGTTAAAAGCATAATCTTTACGTCAAAAGACAGCGTCCAGTTTTCAATATAAAAAATATCATATTCGATTCTGCGTTTAATGGAAGTATCGCCGCGATAGCCGTTAATCTGCGCCCATCCGGTAAGCCCCGGCCTGACCTGATGTTTCACCATATACCTCGGAATTTCCTCCTTAAACTGCTCTACAAACTGCGGGCGTTCCGGTCTTGGTCCTACTATGCTCATATCGCCCTTTAAAATATTAAAAAGCTGCGGAAGTTCGTCCATGCTTGTTTTCCGAAGCAGCCTGCCGACTTTGGTAACGCGCGGGTCGCCTTTTACCGTCCAGCCCTTTTTCTCCGTATCGGGCTTTTGCACTTCCATCGTTCTGAATTTATACATTTCAAAAGGCTTATTGTGCAGCCCAATCCGCTCCTGCTTAAAGATAACAGGCCCTTTACTGCTGCATTTGATGGCGATTGCCGATAACAGCATGATCGGTGAAAAAACAACGGTTCCAACCAAGGCGACCACGATATCGACGATACGTTTCATAATCCAGTTCAAGGTATTGGTAAGCGGCACATAACGGATATTGACGACGGCAAGCCCCATCAAGTCCTCCGTGTACGGCCTGCTTGGGAATAAGCTGTTATAATCCGGAATAAACTTCGTATGGACGCCCGATTTCTCGCATAAATCCACAATATGCTCCAATCGGTCATAATCGTTCAGGGAAAGCGTAATCGCTATCTCGTCCAGTTTATTTTCCGGCAGAATATAAGTCAGATTGTCAATGCCTCCTATGACCTTTACCCCTTTATATAACGTTCCCCGCGGTACAACATCATCCAGAATCCCCCTTACAACATAGCCCCACTGCGGATTGGAATTGATTCTGTTAATATATTCCTCGGTCGCCCGCGAATAACCGACCAGTAAAATGTATTTTAAGTTGTAGCCTTTTTTTCTGAAATATTGCAGCAGGGAACGGATAACGGAACGGCATATTGTTGTCAATATAATGTTGATAATATAGAACATTCCCATCATGGAACGAGAGAAGTGTATCTGCTTAATCGCGTACCATCCCGCCATTAAAAGGATAATTCCTACGGTATTTGCCTGAAAAATATTAAAGACTTCGTATTTATGGACAGTCGCACGTTTCGGTGTATAGAGATTAAAATAATAATACAAAATCAAATAAGCAGGCACAATGAAATAAAGCAGTTCAAAATAAGTCTGCCACTGCAATGCACCTACCGCCGGGTCACTGTCCGAAAAAGGACCTGCAAACTTCAAATACCAGGCAATCCAATAAGAGGCAATGATAACAAGCGCATCTATCAAAACATGTAATCTGTTAAAATATTTCTGATTGTCTTTTATCATGTTAATCCCCCATGCCCATCCGGGCCGAGAATTATAATATTATCCTTATTTTTCCCTATGCTCTCTGGTTTTATAGTACAATATTTAGGGAATAATTGTCAATGTCTTACTATATTTGCTATCTTTACCATTTTTATCATATTTGCCCATAACGAGAACTGTATATTGATGTATGCTCCCAAATGACGGAAACGGAAACGCACTTTCTCTTTTTTGCCCTCTGACGACGCGCTGAGACGAAATCCTTCACACACCCCTTTCATGTAAGTCATTCCCAGGCCCTTTCGCATAAAGAATAAGGTTTTAAGGGTATAACCAACGATTAAAAACGGCAGGTTTAACAGAATCTGTAAAAGCGGCATATTCTTATAAATCAAATAAACGCTGTTTCGGGCGGACAATTTTACCTTAAACGGATTATAGCGGGAACCGGAAGTTGCGCTTCCCATATGATAAACACGGGCTTTTGGCGCATATACATTGCGGTATCCGTAAATCTGCGCCCGATATCCCAGATCAATATCTTCCAGATAGGCAAAATGATTCTCGTCCAGCCCGCCTATCTCGTCAAAAACTTCTTTCCGGTAGATGGCCGCGCCTCCACAGGCTGCAAAAACGGGATAGCTTTTCCTATAATTTTGCGCCGGTTCTCCCTTTCCAATGGCATACGCCCATCCAAACGCGCAATACAAATCACCGGCGTCGTCTATCTTATCTTTCTCGTTCATGGAAAGCATTTTGGCGGAAGCGGAAAAAATAGTATCGTCCTTGTCCAAAACCTCTTCCAATGCCACCACAAATCCGCTCTCTACTTCGGTATCATTATTCAGGAAAATGACATATTCCGTTCTTGCCGATGCCAGTCCGGCGTTTACCGCCTTGCTAAATCCCGTATTCGACAAAAAACTGACGCATTCTACTTTTGGGAATTTGCTGCAAACCATATCAAAACTGTCATCCGTAGAACCATTATCGACCACAATAACATGTGCTTTTTCATTTTCCAGAGAACGCAGGCACTTCTCCAGATACTCCATTCCATTGTAATTCGGTATGATAATTGTCGTTTTCATTTATTTGTAAAATCTCCTTTTAATTTTATGGTGATTTGCGAATTCCAGACGGTCAGATAACCCATCCTTGCGGCCGCTCTGCCCAACTCCATGCTCAACTTCCGATATCCGGCCTCATCACAGGATATAGCAGAAATATCCGCCAGTTTCTCTTCTCCCGTCTCCTTATAAGAAACACCTGTTATTTCTTTAAACAAAGGATACAGTTCCCTGCGGATACGCATACACCGGATATCAACCGCCGCACAGTCCTGCATCAATGCGGCTCTGTGCGTAGCGCCGCCGCTGTACTCCTTATGCAGCCCCTGATAGAGAATTTTTCCGTTTTCGTCATAAATACCGGCCGATATTTTATTATGCCCATCCAAAATCCGGCCGCCGATAATACCGACATCCGGGCGGGCGCTGAATATATCCGGGCGATATGTTATCTGATAAAAGCCCAGATGCAGAGAATGCTCTATGTCTGCATTCCAGCCCTGACTTTGGCAAAAGTCCTCCAAAGCCGCCTTACCGGCTTCATACGCATACATTTTACTGTCCGTATTATCCGCCGTGGACTGTTCATGACAACGCCAATGATACAATACTTTCGGCACATGGACAATACTTTCCTGTAATGCCATTCCATCTTTTTTTAACAACAGATGCCGTATGATTCTTAAAATGCAGTCATAATCCTGCGCTCCATCATATTCTTTTCTCAGTTTTAACATTTTTAAGAGTCCTGACTCTATCATCATCAGATGACAGATATAATTATTGGACATTATTAAATCAAGGTTGAAATTGCTTTTTTGGTTTGGCGTCATATAATGATACTTTTCACCGGACTGTGAAACGCTTTTTTCAAACTTGTCTTCATCCGAGTATATCATAACAGGTGTTTTTCCTGTTTTTTTCCTATTTTCAACCGCCGATGCCATCTCATACAGTGCATCCGGCGTCAGTACGTCATCATGGTCGAGCAAGGCAATATAATCGCCCGACGCGGCATCAATGCCCGCATTCGTATTTTCCGCAATACCGTTATTTTCTCTCAATCGCAGGTAACAAATCCTCTTATCCCGTTCCTGATACCGGCGCACGGTTTCTTCCACATGCCTGCTTTTTCCCGCGTCCGCTATGATAAGTTCCCAGTTTTCATAACTTTGTTCCCGGACGGAATCTATCAGTTCCCATAAAAATTCCTCTTTCGTTTCATAGGCAGGCACAACAATGCTGATGCGATACGGAAGTTCCTTTGCCGCTTCCCTCTGCGCTTTCAGGCATTCCCCGTCCGGCTTTTGATACACATATATCGTTTTCTTTTCTTCTTCAACCCGTTCCCTGGCCGCATAAAAAGTATGCTTAAGGCCGTTTTTTTGTAAGTAACGGATTGTTTTTTTGATATTGGCAACGCTTACAATCTGTCTGTTCATTTTCCCCCGATAGTATAGAATCGCCCTGAAAATTCAGGACGATTCTATTATGTTTAATCCTTTAATCCTTTTATAACTTTGCTTTTAAATCCTGCGTCAGTTTATCCAATTTTGCCTGTGCGTCCTCTAAGCTGTTACCCTTTACGCCCATATAGAACTTAATCTTCGGTTCCGTACCGGACGGACGCGCACAGCACCAGGAATCATTCGTTAAGTCAAAATAGAGTACGTTAGACTGCGGCAGTCCCGTTTCGCCCTCTGCGCCTGTTTCCAGATTCAGGGTCTTGCCGGTATTATAGTCTCTGAACTCTTTTACTTTCAGTTCGCCAAACTCTTTCGGCGGATTGCTTCTCAATTTATTCATAATTTCTTCAATCTGTTTTGCGCCGTCGATGCCCTTCATTGTGATGGAATACTGGCTTTCTTTGAAATAGCCGTATTTCTCATATAAGGCAATCATCTGATCCCAGACGGTCTTGCCGTTTTTCTTACACCATGCCGCCATTTCGCACAGGCACATAACCGCAACAACGGCGTCCTTATCTCTTGCATGGGTTCCCGCCAGACAGCCGTAGCTTTCCTCCAGACCAAATACATAATTGTTGGAGCCGCTCTGCTCGAACAGTTTAATCTGCTCGCCTATGTACTTAAAGCCTGTCAAAACTTCAATACATTTTACCTTATAATCATCCGTAATCGCTTTCGCCATATTCGTTGTTACAATAGTCGTAACAAGCGCCGGATTGGCAGGCATTGTGCCGGTCGCCGCTCTTTCCCGCAAAATATATTCCGCAATCAGCATACCGGACATATTACCCGTGAAAGAAACATATTCGCCGCTCTTGGTATCCAGCGCATATATACCGAGTCTGTCGGCATCCGGGTCTGTGGCAAGCACGATATCCGCATGTTTTTCCTTTGCCAGTTCCAGAGCCAGCGTAAACGCTTTCGGGTCTTCCGGATTCGGATATTCCAATGTCGTGAAGTCCGGGTCGGGCATCTCCTGCTCCGGTACGACATAGACATTTTCAAAGCCGATTTCATCTAAAATTCTTCTGACAGGAAGATTACCCGTGCCGTTAAACGGTGAATATACGATTTTGATGTCCTTGGCAACTTCCTTAATGATTTCAGGATGGATAATCTGCTTTTTCAGTTCCACCATGTATTTATCGTCAATTTCGCGGCCGATTACCTGATACAGTCCGGCTTTTACGGCATCCGCCTTGTCCATTGTCTTTACTGCGTGATAATCCGTCACATTGTTGACTTCCGTAATGATTTCCTTATCTCTTGGCGCCGCTACCTGCGCGCCGTCCTCCCAATAGCACTTATAACCGTTATATTCCGGCGGGTTGTGGCTTGCCGTAATAACGATACCGGAAATACAGCCGAGTGTACGCAAAGCAAACGATAATTCCGGCGTCGGCCTTAACGAATCGAACACATATGCCTTAATGCCGTTTGCTGCCAGGCAAAGCGCCGCTTCATCAGCAAATTCGGGGGATTTTCTTCTGGAGTCATAAGCGATTGCCACGCCCTTATCTTCTCCGCCCTGTTTCTTAATGTAGTTAGCAAGTCCCTGCGTCGCTTTCCGAACCGTATAAATATTCATGCGGTTTGTACCGGCTCCGATAATGCCCCGTAAGCCGCCTGTTCCAAACTCCAGTTCTTTGTAGAAGCGTTCCTCGATTTCCTTCTCATCGCCCTTAATCGCCTGAAGTTCTTTTTTGGTTGCTTCATCAAAATAAGAATCTTCCAGCCAAAATTCATACTGCTCTTTGTAACCCATTGCTTTTCCCTCCATTTTCCATATTCCAATACTTGACGATATCCTTTAAACTCGAAAGCCCGCGCTTACGCACTTATTATCTGACTTCATCAGCCGCTTTCTCGTTAATAATCGCAGAAAAACATATGCCGCTTCGCGCCGCTTGTTTTCCCTAGCGATTATTATATCATACTAATCATGAATTTTCAAAGCAAAGTCGCTTCTATCCAATGAAAAATTCGGATTATAATACGGGTCGCCTTTTTCCAGCATTTTCCGCCATTTTTCACGGAAGCGTTCCGACTCTTCGTTATAACGCTCGGCCGACGCGCCCTTATCATCCAAGCCCCTTGAGATGGACTCATAATGGAAAAGTTCCGCAAACGGCGTAAAGACATTCAAGTACCCGGCTTCCCTTATCCGCAGGCAAAAATCCACATCATTTAAGGAAACGGCAAAGGATTCGTCCAGGCCGCCGAGTGTCTCATAAATTTCTTTTTTTACCATCAGACAGGCTCCCGTCACCGCCGTTACGTTCTGCGCATAGCACAGTCTTCCCATATATCCCAAGTTATTGCTGCTGACCCGGTAATGCGTATGTCCCGCCGTCCGGTGCGCTCCCAGGCCGATAACCACGCCTGCATGCTGAATCGTTCTGTCTTCATAATAGAGTTTGGCTCCAACCGCGCCCACGTCCTTTCGCTGCGCATACATCAAAAGCTCCTCCATCCAGTTTAACGTAATGACCTGCGTATCGTTATTTAATAAAATCACATATTCTCCGTCCGCTTTCGACACGCCCAGGTTATTGATGCAGGAATAGTTAAAATCCCCCTCGTAAGTCACAATCCGGATACGGAAGTTACCCCGCAGTTCATCATAATAGCGGAAAATTTCATCACTTACGCTGTTATTCTCCACAATAATGATTTCGTAATTATCATAACTGCTCTTTTCTAATATAGAAGTAACGCAGCGTTTCAAGTCCTCAATATGGTCCTTATTTGGAATAACGATTGATATTTTAGGATTCCCCTGAATTTCATACCGAATCCGGAAAATCGTCTCAAACGCCTTGGTCGAAGTAATCTCAAAATTCTCATAGCCCTGGCTGCGCAGATGGTCGGCGACCGCTCCTTTTGCCGCTTCAATCGCATAACTTTTGGCGTTGATATCGGACGCCGTGCTTCCCTTATGGGAACGCCAGTAATACATGAGTTTCGGCACATGCACAACATTTTTTGCCCTTGCCGTCAATCGCAGTATCATATCATGGTCCTGGCTGCCGTCAAATTGGGAACGGAATAATTCCATGCCGTCTAAGAGCTTTCTGTCAAACACGCTAAAATGACAGATGTAATTATTAGCGCGCAGATTATCAATCGCAAAATCCGGTTTAAAATGCAGCGTAATCATATTGTCAATGCTGTTCCCGTGAAAAGTGGTTTCATCACAGTAGATATAGTCCGCATCCTTTTCACAAATCGCGCGCATATATTCATATAGAATAGACGGGTGCAGAATATCGTCATGGTCAAAAAGACCGATATAGTCTCCCGTTGCCATCGCCAGGCAGCGGTTGGTATTTCCCGATATGCCGTCGTTCTTTTCCAGCCTTTGATATAAAATGCGGGGGTCTTTTTCACTATATTCCCGGCAAATCTGTTCCACATAGCCATGTTCCTTATCGGAACCGTCCGCCAGACACAGCTCCCAGTTTTCATAAGTCTGGGCAAGGACACAGTCAATCGCCTGTGTCAAAAAGTTTTTCGGCGTATTATAGAGCGGCACTAAAATACTGATTTTGATTTTTTTAGAAAATACGGTTTCCCGCTGACGCTTTGCTTCTTCCGGTGTTGGAAAGGAAGCCGTACCATGCTGCGCCTTTGCCCTCTTTTCTATCCGTTTCGCATCCAGCTTACGCAGAATCCCTTTAACGCTTCCATAATAACCGATACGTTCCTTTGTTCTTTGCATCCAGTGGATAAAAGAACGCAAAGGCTTTGACATTTTCCAGAAAATGCTGTTTTTAATACGATTTAACTTTTGTTCCGTATCTGCGGCACGCCCTTCCGCCTCCGCCAGCCTGCTTGCCAAAACCCGGCTTTTTTGGCGTTCCTGCTCGTATGCCTCTTTATAATAACGCATGTCTTTCTCTTGGTTTTCCCCATCCTGTTTTCGTTCCATATCGATGTAATCCCTCCCTGTTGCGACAGTGCAACCGCAGTATAGAATTTGTACATTAAATGTAGTTTTAATTTTTTCTCGATTATATTTGCATTTAAGTTTCTATCTCATTTTCAATAACAACAACAATTTTATTTGTTCATATTACGGTCATTTTCTTGTCAGACCATGTCAAAAGTCTTTGATTCGTCTCTAAATCGGTCGCCAGCATACCAATTCGCCATGTTCCAAAATGCAGCTTTTCTTTCTTGACGCGCAGGACAAATCCGGCCAGGGAAATATTGACTTCTCCGGACAAAACCGCCACGGCATCCCTACGGAACCACGGGCATATATCCGCCGTATACAAATCGCCATTTTCCTGCTGTAGTACAAGTTTTTTGACATATTTGGCATTGTCTTTTCCGGGGATATAACACCAGCCCATAACATACATGATATCGGGTTCCTCCCGATGGATTTTGTGCTGCTTCTCAGCCCTGTCTATCGTCAACTGAAGGACGCCTTCCTGCGCCCCTGCAAGATTTCTTGCATTTTCGACAGAAACCTCTGTCGTTTTTAAGTTGTTTTCATAATCAAATTTAAAATTACATACGTAATTGGAAGCATTGTCAATCAGGCTCTTATGGTAAAAATCATCCCTGCCTTTCATTGCCGGATGCTTTGCATATAAGTTTTCCTTTTCACAAAGCAGTCTTTCCCATTTATTATCATCCTGCTCGTCCAATCCTCTGCTCAAAGATTCATAATGATATAGTATGGCGTCGTTACGAAGCACGTTATAATAGCCTGCCTCGATTAATGTAAAACAAAAATCCACATCATTATAGGCGACTTTCATCGTCTCATCCATACCGCCCGCTTCCTGATACTTGCTTTTCGCCACCATCAGACAGGCCGCGGTCACGCCAATCATATCATATGTTACCTGATTGTGTCCGTAGTAATAGTTTCTGTCATCCGGAAACGTAATCAGCTTATGGGAGGGGCCGATATTCATATTGGTAATGCCCGCATGTTGAATGGCGTCGCTGCCCGCATACCACAACTTGGCCCCTACCGCCCCGGTATGCGCCTGCCCCGCCTGTCCTGCCATAATTCGCAGCCAGTCCTTCTCAATAATCTCCACGTCATCATTCAGCAGCAGAATATAGTCTCCCTTTGCCCGGGATACGCCAAGGTTGCACATCGCCGAGAAATTAAACTCCATCTGTTCATAGAGATAGCAAAAACCATACTCTTTCTGTAATGCCTCCATACGGCTTTTATTTTCCGCATTACTGCCGTTATCCACAACAATCCATTCGTAATTGCCATAATCCGTTTTCTCCCGAAAAGAGGACAAACATCTTTCCAGCACGTCGGGATGGTCTTTAGACGGAATAACAACCGATATCATAGGCTCCTGCCCATTGCCCGCTGCATCCGCCTTATCAGACAGCTCATATGTCACATGGTAAATATCCGGTATTGGGCCAATCTGCAAATGCGCCCGGATTCCTCTTCTATGAAGCGCCGCCTCTCTGACGCTGATACAGGAAGCGTCACAGCCTGCCATATCACGTCCGTTTTCCAGTTCTTGTAAAAGCTGTTCTTCCGCTTTCTCCAAGACGTCCGCCCCGGCCTGTCTCGCCTCCTCTATCTGTACGGCCGCCTGCTTATCCGGCTCATAGCAGTTATGGAATAAGATCTCTTCGATATGAAAGATACCGCCTCCGCACTCCCCGGCCTTTTCTTCCAGCCGCAGGCATAAATCGTAAAAATCCGGGTAGGAAAGCGCATCTTCGCCGCCTTTTTCCCTAATAAACTCATCATATAACATCTGTTTTGTAATCAGCATATGCCCTATATAACAGAATGCCAGAAGCGTATCGGGCGAATAGCACGGCTTATACCAAGGATGCATTCTGTTGGCCGGTATTTCCCAGTAATAATCCTCGTCTGCATAGGCAAACAGACAGTTTCTATTATTGTTAAACCATGATTTTATTTTTTCTTCTATTTTTGCATCTATCATACCGTGACCACAGGCAACAACGCACAGGTCTGTATCCGGAATCGCTGTCTGATGCCAGCCCGTTATCTTATACGCCTTTTCATTGCGTGTGTTATTGTATTCAGCGTCGGTATCTTTATTGTGTTCATACTGTTTTATCCATTGCAGATACGGATGTTTCTGGCGGTAGACTTCCTGCTCATATGCCTGCACGGCCTCCTGCAGTTTCAGCGCTTCCGGCGAGCGGATAAAAGACTCTTCCGTTCCCGACAATCCGCGCTTTGTCCGGCTGCCTTGTGATAGGCGGCGTTTTGGTTCTCCGGTAAGCATATGATAGCACTTTCTTACCGGCGTCAGCATTCTCCAGAAGACGCTGTTTTGAATCCTCCCCAGAGAAAACATCAGGTCGCTTTCCTTTGCTTCGGCATCCGCTATTTTACCCGCCAAAACCATATTCTTTTTTTTCTCCCTCTCATAAGCCGCCTGATAATAAGCCGCCCAGTCATGGGAATCCGACTTTTTTTCCATCAATCAGAATAATCCCCTTTTTTGCATATGACTTATGGTTTCCTCCGGCATCTTCGTTACCTGCATAGACACCTGTAATTTATTTTCCGGCCGTTTTTCCAGTTCCGATAAATGCAGCGTAATATTAGGGTCCGTTGTCGCAAACGCATAAACGCCCTCCCCTACGCGGAAACCGTTTGTTACTGTCTTTTTATTTTTAAACGTTACCGTTTCGTCGTTCCACTTGATTTCTTTGATAAAGACAAGGCAATAGTCGCTGCATGGGTCAATGCGTAACGCTTTTCTTCCCTCCGCCACGATAAGTTCAAACTCTTTCCACTCTGTTTGCGTATCTTCCAGAAAGTAAGAATTTTCTTCCGAAAAGCCTTCTCCCATATCTTCGTAAATCTGCACTCTGTTTTTCTGCTTCTCGGCCGGCGTCATCATGGGCATATCGGAAAGCGTATAAACAGGCTGCCCGATGGCGTCTCTTATCTGAGCCATCGACATTCTCTTTCCCGTTACGTACTTTTGAAACTTCATTTCCTGCTGCCTGTACTGTTCGGCATCCATCTCGGTAATGCCTAATTTCTTTAATATTAAATCCAGATTTAATTTGTTTCTCTTTTCATTTTCCAACAGATAGCAGTAAACGGCGCGGAATGCAATCTCCTTTGGTTCCATCTGTCTGGCAAATGTCCATTCATAATCTATCACATGCCATGTGCCGTCTCCGGAGATTAAAATATTCGAGAAAATCAAGTCATAGTCGGTAACCGGAGCCTCCTGCCCATAGGAAATCTTTTCCAAATATTCATCAAATAACGCATGAAATTTTTCTATATCATTCCGCTCCAGACACTCGTCAAGAAGCTCCTCCAGCGTTCTTCCTTCTATATATTCAAATTGCGCATACAGTTCCTGCTCTTTAACCAGACGGCAGCGGTTTATGGAAAGCTGTCCGCCCTGAAAACGCTCCATCAGCTTCTCATAGGCGCAGTATATCTGCTCGATATGTTCATTTGCCATTTCAGATAACGGATGTTTTTCTATTTGTTTTTGTATTACGTCATTCCTATCGCAATGCGTAACCAGCGTTTTGATTTGAAAATCATCCACTCTGTCGTTAGAATATTTCACATACTCGATATCAGGCTCTTTTCCCAATATCATCATATAGGAATTGGAAAAAAGCGGGAACTGCTCTTCTTTGATAAGCGTGTCAAACACCAGTTTCTCATCAAATAGCTGTAATCTCTCTCTGTCAAAATTGCGCAGATTTAAAGAAAGCTCTCCCGCCTTAGGCAGCCTGGCATCCGAGTAGAGGGTCGTCATAAATTTATAGTCCGGATACGGATAATACATGGAAATATCCGAAAAGCCGCATTTTTTCGCTGTCCGTATCAATCCGTCCTTTGTAAAAGTCCTGACAACGCCGCCCTCCGGATAATCCTCCAGGCCGCTGAACCATGTGCCTAAATGGTCTTCCTTGCAACCCGCCCAATATTTTAAACCCAGCTTATTCTCTATGGCGATGGCGATATGCCCGTCCGGTTTTCTATGCTTTTCGATAATATGCAGAAAATCCTCATAGGGATGTTCGGAAGCAATATAGGCCTGCCCGTACTCAAAAACGCCAATTAAGCAGATATAATCATAATCACAGTCCAAATCGGGTTCCACATCCTGAAAATTGCCGACATGAATCGTCACGTTCTCACAGTCCATATGCCTGTAGGCATTAATAAGGCTTCTTTTTTTTGATAAATCAATGCAGGTTACTTCCTTGGCCTTTTTCGCCAGCGCGCCCGTAATCGCGCCGCAGCCGGAGCCTATCTCCAGCACTTTCATGTTTTTATCAATCGGTAACCACTCCACGATATTTTCCCGCAGCGCGGAAAAATGATATAACACTTCCCAGCTTTTTCTTTCTTCTATAATACGGGGATATTCCACCTGCGCATAATTTCTCGCTATTTCCAAAAGTTCGTCCTCAATCTCCCCGTCACAGTACAAATCCTCGCCCGGATAATGTTTCAGATTCAGTTTTATTCTCCCTATTTCTTCTATTTGTTCTGTTTTGTCCATTCCAATCCCCATTCCGAAGCGTTTTCGCGACAGACGCCATCAAGGCATATTTGTGACGCTCCGGCACAAATTGCCGATTACTTATATAATCTGTATCTGCGAATTCATATCATAAAATCCGACCGTATCTTTATCCGAAATGACCGTTATATTCATAATATCATACAAACGGTGGTAAACCGTAAATTCGTCTCCCTCATAGCCCGTTACGCCAAGAGAAAGCAGATACTCCCCGCCCTGTAGGTTCATCTCCTGTGTAAAAATGATTTCCTTCGTTTCCCCGGCCTTTACCGATTCCAAAAACGCCTTTTCAAACATCGTATTCGTGCCGGTAATTTCCGTACCTTTACTGTTTTTAATCGTAAAAGCAAAGACCGGCGCCGCAATATCCTCGATAATGTCCACTTTCATATGAATATGAAAACGGCTTCCTTTGATAAGCGCCGCAGTTTTTACTTCCTTATCGTCCGTTATATAATACTGTGCAATCACCGCTTTTTTAGAGCCGTATTCGATGACGTCCGGATTCACGTTAGCTGCTTTTGTTCCACCGGCTCCCCTGGCCGCCGCGCGTAACTGCTCATCTTCTAAAAGGCTTCCCCCGTCGGATTCTTCTATCGTATACTGTCCGACCAGCACTTGTTTATAGCGGTCTATCATTTCTTTCGGCGCGCCCTCTCCCAGCTTTACGCCCTGATTTAAGAGAACGACCCTGTCACAGTATTTACTGATACTGCTTAAATCATGACTGACAAAGACGATTGTTTTTCCCATCTGTTTAAATTCTTCAAACTTATGATAACATTTTGCCTGAAAAAAAACGTCGCCCACCGAAAGAGCCTCATCTACAATGAGAATTTCCGGTTCAATATTAATTGCAACCGCAAAAGCAAGCCTTACAAACATACCGCTTGAATAGGTCTTGACCGGCTGATGCACATATTCCCCGATATCGGCAAATTCCAATATATCATTTAACTTTTCACTGATTTCCTTTTCGGAAAAACCTATCATCGTGCCATTTAAATAAATATTTTCAATACCGTTATATTCCATATTAAATCCCGCACCAAGTTCCAAAAGTGCGGAAATACGCCCGTTGACGGCCACCTCACCCTTTGTGGGGTTCAATACGCCCGTAATGATTTTTAATATGGTGGACTTCCCGGAACCGTTCGTGCCGATAATGCCCACCGTTTCCCCCTGATAAATAGTCAGGTTGACTCCCTTTAAGGCATGATGCTGCGTATGCCTTTTGCCTCTGCCGAATCCCAATGCCTCTTTTACCCTGTCGGAAGGCTTATCGTATAATTTATAGACTTTTTCCAGGTCTTTCACTTGAATCGCTATTTTTTTATCCTGCATATAAAATCTCCCTGTATGGCCTGCATGATATTATAGTACGTCCGCAAAATGTACCCGCAGTTTCTTGAAAATCAACGTTCCCACACAAAAAAGGCTGATAGTAAATATCCAGAAATAAGTGGAGGAATAAAAATGTTCCCAAAACCATTCCTGTTCATAAATCGCGCTGCGGTAGCCGTTTACGATATAAACCATCGGGTTCAATTTAAAAAGAGATTTCATGGAATCTTCCGTCAACATGGAAATATCCCACAAAATCGGCGTCGCCCACATGCCAATCTGTAAAGCGATATTGATAATCTGCTGCAAATCCCTGATAAACACAACCAGCGCGCAGGTAAAATAACTCATGGCAAGCACCAAAAGGAACATGCAGAAACTGTAATAAAACAACTGTAATGTATAAATCGTCGGATAATACCCGTACCCGATTGCCACAATCATCAGGATGCAGACAAAAAACACATGGATGAAAGTCGCCGCAATCACCTTAATAATCGGTAAAATACTGATATTGAAAACAACTTTTTTCACCAGATAATTATATTCCAATAACGCCATGGTTCCCTGCGTGATAGCTTCTGAAAAATAAAACCATGGCACAAGCCCCGCCGTCAGATATAATACATACGGCACTTCCACGCCGCTTGCCACTAACTGGCTTCTGGTATCGAACACCCTGTCAAACACAATCCAATACATAACAACTGTTACGACCGGCTGCGCCATCGCCCATACAACGCCCAGATAGGAACCGGCATACCGCTTTTTAAAGTCATTCTTCGCAAGCTTCCAAATCAGTCTCCTGCTCTGAAACAGTTCAATCGGAATTGTCGTCAGACCGTCATAGAAAAGAGCAAAAATAGCACAGGTAAATGCAATCAGCACGCAGCCGCTGACTTTTTTCATCCGCTCCGTCACCTGGTCCGCCAGCGGATTATGATGCGTCACTAAGATGATTGCCAGAATCAAACCAAGCCCCCAGAAGATAGCAATCGCTGCGGGCTTTGGAAAAGAAAAAGACTTCTTTTTTTTGTTTTCCTGTATTTGTGTATCGTTCGCGTTCATTTTCCTATGAAATCTCCGCTTTTATTTCCGATATTTATCGGTATATTCCTGCATACCGCCCCATTTAGTGTCTTTATCCGACTGAATCAACTGCATTCCGTCAGGAATCGGCCACTCCACGCCGATATCCGAATCATTCCAACGGATGCCGCCCTCATCATTCGGATGATAAAGTTCCGTACATTTATAAGCAAACTCCGCATAATCAGACACAACGAGAAAACCATGCGCAAAATTCTTCGGTACAAAAAACTGTTTTTTATTTTCCTCCGAAAGCAACACGCCATGCCACTTGCCATAGGTTTTAGAACCCGGACGCAAATCCACCGCCACGTCGTATACCTCGCCCCGCAGCACTCTGACTAACTTATCCTGCGGATAGTTAATCTGAAAATGAAGTCCTCTCAAAACGCCTTTCACGGAAGCGGACTGGTTGTCCTGCACAAATATCTGGTCAATGCCTGCTGCCTTGAAATCCTCGTACTGATAAGTTTCCATGAAATACCCTCTGGCGTCCGTATGCACTTGTGGCGTAATAATCTTAAGCCCTTCTATCTCGCATGTCTCTACTGTTAGTTTTCCCATTTTATTCTTCCTTTCTAATCTCCATTACTGTTTGGCACATTTCCGGTATCTCCGTTGACAACTCCCGTATACCCGCCGGAAGCGGCCGAATGGTCGATTGAGGTATCTATATTCATATAGCATAAATTAAGGTCTACATTGGTGGAAATGCCGTTTATGCTTCCCTTGGAAGTATACTGCCACATATGATAATACTCATCATAAGTAGGGATGTCTGCATACTCCGCAAGCCATGTATTGTACTGCGACAGCTCTTTCATATTCACTTTCTTCGTCAGCCAGTTCGCAGAACCATATATACCCGTTTCATAGCCCGCAGAGGCAATCGTTTCCATAAACGCCTTATGAATCTTCGTCCGCTCCGCTGCCTCCAGCGAATCCGCCCTGCCTCTTCCTCCGGCGCTCTCACTGTCCAGAAATACCGGATAATCCACATCATATTCACGAATCAGATTGATGACCATACTGGCCTCTTCCACGGCCTCCACCTCGTTGACGGCCTGTGTGAAGAAATATACGCCGACAGGAATACCCGCTTCGATTGCGCCCTCGATATTTTCGATATACATCGGGTCGATAACAAGAGAACCGCTCGACGAACCGCGGTAGCCGCAGCGGATAATCGCAAATTCCACGCCGTCTTTCTTGACCTCTTCCCAATCTATCGTCTGATTCCACTTGGAAACGTCAATTCCTTTTTTCACATTTTCATCAAACGCTTCAAATGCGGTATTCTCCGTTCCGTCAGCGTCATCTTCCGCGCCTTTGACCTCGGTATCCTCTTTGGAGGCGTCGATATCGTTTTCCGTCAGCATCAAGTATTCAATATCATCCAAAACCCGGTATTCAATATCCTGTTTTACTTTGATGGTCGTCACCACGTTAGGTACTTTATAACCCTCTATTTCGTTCATGGATACGCTGTATTCCCCGGCGCGCAGCTTATCAAGATAGATAACGCCGTCTTCATCCTCATCCGTATACTCTCCCAATCCCTGAATGGTTACGGAAAAAGGCGCGCCCGTCACCAGCTCCCCGCGGCTGTCAACAACCATAATACGCAAGTCTTTTGATACGGAACTCATGATGAAAGAAACAACTTTCCCGGAATATGTTTCGATGCTTTTATAGCGCACTTCCGCATCAAAAAACGTCTCATCCTGCATAAAGGCGTTTAAATCATTTCCTAACTGCTTGCTTCCGGGTTCATCTTCCTGTACCGCCATTACATCCGCATTGACAATCTGCTGCTTCGGAGCGAGACCAAGCTTATCCTGTATCAGTTCCCAATTTGTTATCGCGACGATAACCGTTATCATGAAAAATATCATAATAACCATAAATAAAGTCTTTCGTAATTTATTAGAGTCCATTCGCAACCTCTACCAAATATTTTCCGTAATTCGTCTTAAGAAGCGGCTCTGCCAGCTTCAAAAGCTGCTCCTTATCGATAAATCCACGTTTATATGCAATCTCTTCAATACAGGAGATATATAATCCCTGCCGTTTCTGAAACGCCGCCACAAAGTCCGCGGCATCCAGCAAAGAATCATGGTTTCCCGTATCCAGCCACGCAAAGCCTCTGCCCAGCGTCTCCACTCTAAGGCTTCCCCTTTGCAGATATTCATTATTGATACTCGTAATCTCTATTTCTCCCCGCGGCGACGGTTTCACATTGGCCGCAATTTCTACCACATCATTATCATAAAAATACAATCCCGGCACCGCATAGTTGCTCTTCGGATTCTCCGGTTTTTCCTCGATGGACAACGCCATCCCGTTTTCGTCAAATTCTACCACGCCATATTCTCTTGGGTCTCTGACATAATAACCGAAAATCGTCGCTCCCTTATCCCTTGACGCCACTTCCTTTAATACCTTGGAAAAACTCTGTCCATAGAAAATATTATCGCCAAGCACAAGCGCCACGCTGTCGCTTCCAATAAAGTCCGCGCCGATGATAAAAGCATCCGCAAGCCCTCTCGGCGTTTCCTGCACGGCATATTCCATCCGCAGCCCAAGCTGCTCGCCGCTTCCGAACAATTCCCGAAATACCGGCAAATCCCTCGGTGTGGAAATAATCAAAATTTCTCTTATTCCCGCCAGCATCAAAATAGAAAGTGGATAATAAATCATCGGTTTGTCGTAAACCGGCATAATCTGCTTGGAAATTGCCTTTGTAAGCGGATACAACCGGGTTCCCGACCCTCCCGCCAGTATAATTCCTTTCATATATGCACTCCTCCCGGTTATACTCTATTGTTGGTAATATTCTGCATAATACTTCTGATAATCGCCGCTTGTCACGTTTTTCATCCAGTCCTCATGCTCGAAAAACCATTCTATGGTGCGGCGGATTCCCTCTTTAAACATCGTTTCAGGCTCCCAGCCGATTTCGCTTTTGATTTTATCCGGCGCAATCGCATATCTTCTGTCATGCCCTTTTCTGTCTTCTACATAAGTAATCAAATCTTCACTGACAAGCGACTTTCTCGGGTCGCCCTCGGGAAGCATCTCCTGCAATGTTTCCAAAATAATGTGGATGATTTCAATATTCTGCTTTTCATTATGTCCGCCTACGTTATAGGTTTCAAACAATCTTCCTTTTTCCTGCACCATATCGATTGCCTTGGCATGGTCTTCCACATACAGCCAGTCGCGGACGTTCTTACCATCGCCGTAAACGGGAAGTTTCTTTCCCTGTAACGCGTTATTAATGATAAGCGGAATCAATTTTTCCGGGAACTGATACGGTCCGTAATTGTTGGAACAGTTCGTAATATTGGCCGGAAAATGATAAGTATCCATATAGGCTTTTACCAGCATATCGGAACCTGCCTTGCTCGCCGAATAAGGGCTGTGCGGCGCATAGGGCGTCGTCTCATAAAAATATCCGCCGTCTTCCTCTAAAGAGCCGTACACCTCGTCCGTTGAAACATGTAAAAACTTCTTATCCGCCTTGTAGGAACCGTCCGGCAGCTCCCATGCCGCCTTGGCGCAGTTTAACATAACCGCCGTGCCAAGCACATTTGTCTGCACAAATATTTCCGGGTTTCTGATGCTTCTGTCCACATGGCTTTCCGCCGCAAAATGCACAACCCTGTCAATGTCATTCCCTGCAAAAATTTTGCTGATGGCTTCCTTATCGCAAATATCCGCCCTTATAAAAGTATAATTCTCCAGATTTTCAATATCCTTTAAGTTTTCCAAATTGCCCGCATAAGTCAGGGCATCCACATTGATAATCCGGATTTCTTTTCCATACTTTTTAAACATATAGTGAATATAATTGGAACCGATAAATCCGGCGCCTCCTGTTACAAGATACGTTCTCATCTTTATGCCATGCTCCTTTCCTAAGTCAGCTTCTTTTACCGGCAATTAATAGTTTAAGTAACTGATATTCATATCGACATTACCGTTGATACCGGTAACTTTTCCTTTGGAGGAATACTGCCACATATCGTAGCGGGTCGCCGTATAAGACGGAGAGACCGCATACTGGGCAAGCCAAATCTTATATCCCGTCAGACTCGCTGTGTTGATATACGAGGTAAACCATGTCTTATTCGCATAAACGCCTGCTGAATATCCGGAATTTTGAATGGTATTGCAAAATGCCTTACAAACCGCCGTTCTCGTTCCGGCATCTATTTGATCCCCGCGTCCCCCGCTGGATTCCACATCCAAGAAAATCGGATAATTCAGTCCATACCCGCTCACTAAGTTAATCGCCATGGAAGCTTCCTCTACCGCCTCCACCTCATTGACCGCCTGGCTGAAGAAATAGACGCCGACTTTTAATCCTGCATTTTTCGCCCCCTGGATATTACTCTTAAACTTAGGGTCTTCAATCAATGCGCCCGTGGAGGAACCGCGATAACCGCAGCGGATAATGACATAGGAGATACCGGAGTTTTTCACCGCGTTCCAGTCAATCGTCCCGTTCCATTTTGACACGTCGATACCCAGCACGCCGGAGCCGGAAGAAAGCCTTCCGTCGCTGCCGAATGAATATTTCGCCCCCTGAATGACCTGGTCTCCCGTCACATAATTACCATGTTTATCAAAGAAATAGGTGCTTCCGTCAATCGTCTGCCATCCGGTATAGGAATAAGAGGCCTCGGCTCTGCGCAGATACAATGTCTTGTCTTTATAATAATCCGCATAGGTTGCCTCTACATATTTTCCTTCCGAATTTTTGACATAAATCTGCTTGCCGTCTTTCGTTTTTAACTTTGTTGTGGTATCGCCTGAAACATCCTTGGTAACCGTAACTTTCCAAGTGTTTTTGGCATCTCCGCACGTTCCGGTGATGGTTGCCGTTCCTACTGACACGCCTGTCATAGTGCCGTTACTGTCTATTTTTACTACTTTTTCATTATCGCTTGTCCATGCAACCGTACCACCCTCCGGCGTCGTCGTTCCTTTGATGGTTCCGGTCTTTCCTACCTGTAAGGCGGAAACGCCCTCTATCTTTAAGGCGGTATATTTAACGTCCGTTACCTTAACGTCGCAGACCAGCTCCGTGGAGACCGCGTCCGTGCCTTCTCCTACTATTATCTTGGCTTTGATTTTGGTATCTCCGTTCTTTTCGCCTTTTACAAGACCATTTCCATCAACGCTTGCGATAGATTTATCATCACTATTCCATTCTACCTTGTAAGAGTCCGTTCCTGTTCTCGAAATGGTCAGCGAAGCTGTTCCGCCTTTCGATACCGTGAGCGTTTTGGTATTCAACGCCGGGTTCATATTCTTAAGCGTCGCTTCGTTTTTATCCTTATTGGTCAGTGCGACGTTTACGGTACATGGTATCGTCGTAGACTCATTTCCTATGGAAATGGTTGCCGTAACCGTGGCCGTTCCTCCACTTATTGCCGTAACATTACCGCTTCCGTCTACCGTTGCTATATTTTCCTTGTCGCTTTTCCATGATATAGCGGCTAAATCCTTATACTCTCCGGATAAAGTAACAGAAAGCTTCTCACTTGCGCCTTTGTTCAAATTAAGCGGATTTTTATTTAAAACAGGATTCAGCGTATTTAATTTATCCCTGTCCGTTACCTGTGGTTTCTCCGGTTCGTTTTCTTTTACCGTAACGCTGCATGATAACTCTTTTTTAGCCTCTCCCAGCTTAACGGTTGCCGTAACCGCAGCGCTGCCTGCCGCCTGCGCCGTAACGCTTGCAGCATTACCGTTTCCGCTTACCGCTGCTATACTGCTGTCAGAACTTGTCCATGAAGCTACCTCGGCCGAACCTGCATACTCTCCGGATATGGAAACGGAAAGGCTCTCGCTTTTGCCTTTTTCCAGTGTCATGGAAGAACTGCTTATGGAAAGCGACAGTTTATCCAACTTATCCTGGTCGGTCAGCGTTGCCGTATTACCGCCGCCCTCGCCGGTATTGCTGCCATCTCCATTATTGCCTGTATTACCGCCCGGATTTTCCGGGTCCGTAGTAGTTCCGGGGTCTGTGGTCTCACTTCCCGTGCCTTCGCTGCCCTCTATCGGTGGATTGGTTAGCGCAACCGGAGTAGTTGCTGCCAATTTCACAAACGATGCGCTCCTGCCAATCGTTGCCGGGTCGGGAATCTGTGATTTTTCGATTTTTTCGTAATTGCTGTCGGAATCTATTTCCGTTCTCGTGGATTCCACCCATTCTACGGTGTCCGTCAATGTTGACTCGACCACTGTATCCTGTTTTGCAGTATCTTCTATCGCTACATTAACTTCCGCCTCGGTCTTGATTTCATCCGCTACGTCTACTTTCTTATAGGCAATCGTATCGGTAACTTTAATCGTTCCCGGAGACGGCATCACATACTTTTCGTATTCCTCGCCCGTCAAAGCAGCCGCCTTAATCGTATAAGTGCCTGCATTCACTCCCGTCTGATAAATGATACCATCTTTATCATCATCTTTTAAACTGTAAGTCTTTCCATTATCGCCAGTCACTTCCACCTCGAATGGAATACCGTGTATCAGTTTATTCGTTCTTTTATCAACGAATTTTATTTTAATATCCGACTGGATAGAGTTTATATTCATGATAACTTCTATGGACGCGTTTGCCGCTTCCTGCGCCTCGATTGCTTCCGGCGTATTCATCATCTGTGACAATCTGGCAGATTCCGCATTGGAAACAGCCAGTAAACCGCTCTCTCCGATAATGCCGATTTGTTCCACTTCCGAACCCATTTCCGCAAAGGCCTCCACCTGCCTTGATGACATTTTAGCTCCCGCATATATCAGCCCGGTTGCAACCGCCCCCATCAGGATAAAACAGCCAAACAGCACGACCACATGGTCTAAGGAACTCATATTGGCAATAAAAGAACCGATACGGGCGAAAAAGCCATCCTCGTCATCATCATCGTCTTCGTCCTCGTCTTCATCCTCATCCATTTCATAATATTCGTCATCTTCTTCATCTTCGTCATCTATTTCATAATATTCTTCGTCATCCTCTTCCTCATCTTCATCATCTTCCTCGTCTATTTCGTAATATTCCCCGTCGTCTTCTTCGTCATCTTCATCTTCAACTTCTTCTATATCTTCTAATTCTTCCGTTTCATAATCATCCTCATCCCATTCGTCCTCTTCATAAACATCCCGTTTTTTCAGATTCCTGACAGGCTTACGGACAGGCTTTTTTCTCCGGCCGCGGCCGGACTTGTTTTTTTGCGTATACTCTTCAATAAAATCGTCATCCAGACTCAAAAATTCCAGCGTATCTTCGCTGACGTTTTGTATTTTTTCCGTTTTTTTATTTTTTGCTTTTTTCATATCCTTATGTAAACCCTTCTCTTTTCAACATTTGCGTAATATTATATCATAATCTTGTCTTATCAGCAAGGCTGTCCCCCTGAAACTCATCATTCCATTTCTTCCCACTTTCTCTTTGGCTTCACTCGCCATATAGTTCCATCCATAGCGGGCGGTCTATCATGATTACACTGTCTTTACCATAAAACTGCGCCGTCACGGCATTGGTAAATTTCTTTTTATCCTCCGTAACCGGCATATGCATCAGCGGTCCCTGCACATCATTAATTGCCGGCAGCACAACATCTTTTACCGTTTCATCTTCCATAAGCCTTGTCTGCAAATCCATCTGTTCTTTATAGTCCGCCGCCTGCCCGCTGACAATATAGATAAACGAAACATAGGACGCACTGTCTTTGATATTGCCTTTATAGAAAAACAGGATTGCCGCACAGAGCAGAATTCCGGCCGTTCCAACCGCCTGCAATGCCTTTTTGCCTGTTTTTTCCCATTCTCTTTTTATTTTCAGCGCCGCCTTGTCCGCCATCACCAGCATAATCCCCAGCGCCGTCAATAAAAACACTGAAAAATTCGTATTTGGCACTCCGCCCGAAACCCTCACTCCCGCATAAATTGCCGGAGCCTGCATCGCGCTATACAGACCAAAAAGCAAAAATACAATCCACACAGGATGAGAAAATCGCAAGTTCCCACCCACCCGGACAGAGCCGTCTTCATTATGAAGATTTTCCATGCAGAAAATGAATAGCAGGCACACAAAAATAAAAAGCAGACCGGCAAATATGAGAGGTCTCTCCCTCCAGTAAACAGTAATGTCTTTTAGGGCATACCCAAAAGACTTTCCGATGGTTTCCAGTATTTTGGCAAAAGAAAATCCAAGAACCTCGCCCGCGGCGTTTTCCTCCTCCATCCGCACATTATTGCCCGGCGCTTTCATACTCACAATCAGTCCGGCCGTTTCCAGAAGAATAGGAAGCAATAATACCAAAATACGCTTATCTTTTTTTAGGAACAATACCGCCGCCAACACATAACAGGCCACAATCAGGGAAAGCAATGCCGCCTGATAATTGGAGCCTCCAAGCAATGTCATAAAAACGATAATTCCGAAAAGATAGCGTTTCTTATATTCTTCGCCATATTTTAACAGCCATGCCGCCAGCATCTGGCACATGGCAAAAGGAACCATATAATGCGCGCACCCGTTAAACCAGAAAACAGACGACCTTGTACTGGGAATAAATTCTATGCTGACAAGTAAAAAACATACCGTAATCAGACAGCAGCTCCATTTACCCATACCGATATTTTTACACAACACCTGATGAAACAGATAAAAGGTACTGCCAATCCATAAAAACAACATCAAAAATGCTACAATAACGTAAGCCCTGTCATGAAACACTTCCGGCTGCAAGGAAAACAGAAAAATGCTAAACCATGTTCCCTGCCAGTTGTAGTAGCGTTCCCGGACACACTCGCAGGCCGCTTTGCCCACTTCTACCAGCGAATGCGTTCCCATCCATGCCGCCCTTGTGGATATGCTGTATCCGTAATCGTCCCCCGTTGCCCTATTGACGAAAGAAAGATATAACACAGGCAGCATGACTATGACAAAAACCGCTATGCTTAACAATGCGGCAGTTTTTACTTTCTTTTCCAAAATACGTTCTCCTTTTTTAAGCTGCATTCTTTATGAATAATATTAACTATCCCTTTCCGATTCGTCAAGCGCGTAGAAATTACGCGATACTTAACACCGCTTTTTTGCCAATTTCTGCCTCAATTCGCTTGACTTTGCTTTCCGGAACTGACACAATATAAGTGCAACATTACAATTTCAACATTATCAACTGAGAAAAGGGGAATTTTTCATGATGTACATGCATTATTGTAAACGTTGCCGCCATGTCCATATGCTGAATGGGCATAAGCGTTCCTGCCCTAACTGTAATGAAAGCATTACGGAGCTTAAAATGCCCTACATGGAATATGTTTCCATGAACAGGGAGCAAAGGGAACTTTTCAGCTCCCGGCTGGCGGATGATGCACAGTTGCAGAACTTAAGCACCACTTACCGTATGTATAAATACAGTAAATGGTACAAAGAGCTTCACGCACAGCTTCCTCAAACCGCTATCATTACATACACGTTAGCAGGCGAAAACGAAGTGAGCAATTTCGTTTAGGGCGGCAGATTCGGAGGGGCTGTTACCGTAACAGCCCTTTTCTTACGAAATTCTTAAAATTTTGTGAATACATGGATTTTTCTTCCTGTTCATAGTAAAATATAGCATATAAGACAAACTATACAGTTATTAAGCTGTCCGAACGGAGGTAACTATGAATCAGGATACAGAAAAAAACACATCTTCGATTGATGAAGGCAAATCCAAACAGCCGTTCAAAATCAATCTGCACCTCATATTTATATCGGCGATTGCAATTATTGTCATCATTTGCTCCTATAAACTTTATAAATGGAACAAAGGCGTCCGTCCTGATGATGACCCGAACGAAGTGACCGCCAATTTCGATATTGAAGTTTTAGACAGCATCATCCCGCTTGCTCCCGACAAACTGGAAGGACATGAGGACGACGGCGTCACGACTATCCTCTGTCTTGGAAACGACCCGCTTTCCTTAGACAAAGGCGAAACCGGAATAGCAAAACAGATTGCCGCCAAATCCGGCGCAACCGTCTATGACGGTTCCTTTACAGGCACCACAATAGGCGCTGCCTTTAAATCGTACAACGACGGCTACTGGATGGATGCGTTAAGCCTTTCCTATCTGGCGAAAGGAATCTGCTCCCGTGATTTTGAGACTATTTTATCTGCCGCCTATTGCAGCTACGACCCGGATTTTGTTCCTACCGTGGAAATGCTGCAAAATCTGGATATGAATGATGTGGATATTATCTGTATTGTATATGATGCGATTGATTATATTAATAAAATACCAAGCGACGACCCGAACGACCCGTATTCCATCGTGGCTTATACCGGTGCGCTGCGCAGCGCCATTACGGAATTTCAGGAAACCTATCCTTTTATCCGTATCGTTGTCATGTCGCATACATTCTGTCACAGCATCAACGAAGAGGGCAACTTCCAGAACGGAGACCGCATCGATTTGGGGCATGGCACGATAAGCCACTATTTCCAAAAGGAACTGGATGTGACAAACGATTGCGGCGTTTCCTGTATTGATAATTTCTATGGTTCCGTTAATGAAGACAATTATCTGGATTATATGACAGACTATATTCATTTAAACGACGCCGGGAAAGAACTGTTGGCGCAGCGTTTTGTAGACTGTATCCTGCCGCAGAAAAATCAGGACGGCAAGTAATTTAATACTCTACGGAAAATAATTCTTCAAAATCAAAATCATCAACGAGCAGGCGCATTTTTCCAAGCGCCTGCTCTATTTCTTCTTTTGAGGTAATCTCACAGTCTCCGTTGGCAAAGCACTCCGTCATATAATAATTGATGTCACGATGATAATGCGTATAATCCGCATAATTATCCAAATTGGTTACAATCCATTCCTGATTTGGGAAGAAGAAAAGGCGCACATTGTCATAAGCAAGCATCCGCTCGGCAATATAACGGTACTCCTCCATCGTCGCCTCCAGATGATTTTCACAAATCACATCATTCCAATACAAAATGCTGTACGGCGGGAAAAAGATATAAAAAACCGTATCGGAATTTTTTTCAATATAAGGACAGATATTAGTCGTCAGGTTCTTCTCCACGCTTTCCAGATAGGCGTCCGCAGGCGTCGTCGTTTCCACACGTCCGGGCTGTTCATAATTGTGCATCACCCACTGCTTATTATAGTATTCGTCCGTCCACCAGCTTGCGTAAACCGTTGCCAGGTCTGTTTTTTCCGGGTCCGCCATCGGACGCAGGATATAATTGAGCAGAACGTCTTTATTGAACAGGTACTGTATATCGTTCCCGTATTTATCATCATATAAATATTCGGGAATCGGATATTTTGTCTCGTCCACGCCGCCGGTATAAGTCATAACGTCAACGCCAAGAAAAACGGCGTCCACCTGATTGTCACTGTCAAAGATAATCTTCATGATATTGGACTGGTCTTTCGGATATGCGCCGCTGTAGTTTAACTTAATTGTATCAAGCCCCATCAGTTCCTCAAACCAATGCGTATTAAAATTCACGGTCATGGAAGAACCCAGAATGACACTGTCATATTCCATATTCCTGGCCATACCCGGATTCTGGCTGAGCTGGTTATCCACCAGATAGGGAAAGTCTGCAAGCGGCGCATGATAATGGAAAAACGGATCAATATAAACCACCAGCGCGGCCACACCGATAAGCAGCAATATGATAGTGACCAATCCGGTCAAAACAAATTTTTTAAAAGGATTCTTACTTTTCATGACTATGCCTTTCCATCAAACTGCATATCTTCAAAAATTAAAATATAAAAAGGCGCTGACTCGCGAAAGCGAAAGGACGCACCATACAAAAACCGCGCCGAAAAATACCGCAGGAACCGCCTTTGCCCTGACTTTGTCCGCTATCTGCGCCGCATTTTTGCCAAACATCGAAAAATAAATTCCCACCGCCAGCATCACAAACATCAAAATATATCTGCTATATGACATAGCGTCCAGATGCAGCACCTTTAAAACATACCACAGCTCGTCCAGTTGGAAACATTCTGCAAACGCCATGGAAAGTTTCTGCATCTTTCCTTTCCACAATACGCCAAGAAGCCTGTTTGCCTGCGCCACATCTTCCGCCCGGAAATACACCCACGCAATGCTGACATAGAAAAACAAGCATATTCTTGACACCATTGTCACAATTGTATTTTTTGACACATTTGTCATTTTCTTTTCGGGATGCGCCTGCCACCATCTTGTCACAACATATAAAAGACCGTGCATCATTCCCCATACGAGAAAATTCCAACCCGCGCCGTGCCATAAACCGCTTAAAAAAAAGACAATCAAAAAATTAAGATACATTCTCGCCTCTCCCTTACGGTTTCCGCCAAGCGGGATGTAGACGTACCGCGTAAAAAAGCGGTTTAATGTAATATGCCATCTTTTCCAGAAATCAACGATATTTCCCGCTTTATAAGGGGAATCAAAATTGACGGGTATCTCTATGCCAAGCATCCTGCCGATTCCCCTTGCCATATCGCAATAACCGCTGAAATCAAAGTAAAGCTGCAGGGAATAAAAGATAATAAGCAGGGCCGCATCCATCCGCCCTAAAAGCTCTATATTGGCATATCCATAGTCCACGCCCGCGCCAAGCGTATCCGCAAGAATGACCTTTTTAAACATTCCCATGATAAAAAGAAGAAAACCGCGCGCAAACTTTTCCCAATCAAACGCTTTTTTGCCCATATCCTCAAACTGCGGCAGCATCTGTTCCTGACTGACAATCGGTCCCGCTATCAACTGCGGGAAAAAGGAAACAAATAAAATATACGGAAGCGGTTTGCACATCTTTACCTCTCCCCTGTATGTATCGACCAGAAAGCCTATCTGCTGGAATGTAAAAAAGCTGATGCCCAACGGTAAAAGCACATGCTGCAGCAAAAAAGAGGTTCCGAAAACCGCGTTGATATTTTCCACAAAAAAATCATAATATTTAAAGTAAAATAAAATCCCCAGATTGACGGCCACCGCCAAGACCAGCATTCTTTTGGCCGCTATGCGCGACGTCATACGGGATAACCTGCAATGGAAAAAATAATTGCAGGCGATACTGACTATCATAATCAAAAGATAATTTATCTGAAAATAGCCATAAAACCAAAATGACATGGCAATCAGAAAAAGCTGCGCCAACTCCCTTTTTTTCCGGTGAATGCAGCCATAATATCCTATCAGGCAGATAGGAAAAAATAAAAATATAAAAATATAGGAATTAAATAACATACGTAATCTTACTCCTTCAACCTTACTTTCCTATCTCCGTATCCTGATAAATCAAATAATTCTCTGTTTCCGCATATAATAAAAACCCATAATCCGTCAGCGGCTCCTCAATTTCCCTATCTTTTTTAAGAACCACATAATCACATTCATGTTCTCTTGTCAGCTCCACAAAAGAAGAGGTCTGTATCACATCCGCTTCCTCCATCGCCTCATACATCGCATGATAATAATCCCATCTGGCAATCAACATTTCCCTGCCATACGGCATATTGACTCTGGATGTATACTGTCTGATATAGTAAATCAAATCCGACGGCACAAGCGCCATCACGCGCCCCTCTTCCGGGTCTATTAACCCGGCTACTTCAACCGCCTCCTGCGGAAGATGATACCAGTTCTGCGCCTTGGTGATATGCTCGCTTCCATATACAAAACTTCCGCCCGCTATCATGGCGATACAGCTTACGATAAGCCCGATTTTCCGGTAACGTCCGCACAGTTTCAAGATAGCATATGCGCTGACAATACTCATCTGCAGCAGCCAGAGCAGGCGATAATAAACCTCTGCATCATCCAAAAGGGCGACAAACGCCTTGCGAAAGAGCGGACAAAAGAAGCAGGCAAGCAAAAGCGTCGGCGCGTAAACGAAAACGACACGGCGTCCTTTTTCTTTCTCCGCAAACCATAAATACAGCAGGCAGAGCAGATAAATAACGAATAAAAATCTATATTGATGATATCCGACATAGTTTTGAAAAATAACCAGGCTCTCTAAAAAAATACCCCACATATGAAAATCCTTTCCCTGCCATCAGATAACGGCAGCCTTACCGGGTCAATATCAGATAGAGCAGAACATAAGCCGCACTCGGTATACAGGTCAGCCCCAATTTTAATGCCATTTTGATATCGCGTTCCGCCAGCATAAAGCAAAACGCTAAAACCGCCAGCAAAAACACCAGAAGAAACACCGCGATGGAGCTGCATATACCGGCTGTCATATGCAGACAAACAAGCATAATCCATACCCCTGTCTTTCGCTCTTTTTTCTCCTCTTTCTCAAACAGCCATAAAGCAATCAAAAAAAGCATCGGTATGACAAAACTTCCCACGACGGATTTTCCCTGCCATGTCCTTGTCAAAAAGAAAGCTTCGTTCGTATATATCGAAACATTTCCGAACATCTGGAACATGCTCATGATAATCATAAAAACCGGAACATTCTCCCTCTTGGATGCAAAAAGCGTCCTGCCGATTTCATAATAGACAAGATAGCTGAGAGGCATCAATACAAGCGGCATAATCACATGTGACACGATTGTCACATGTATATCGGCTTTTACCGCCACAAAGGCAATCCACATCGGGAAGACCGACAGCGCATGTCTGGCGTCTAACGGCACGGAACGGCCCGTATAAGGATTATTTTTATACATTGCATTGTTTTGCTGCGCCATGAGCGACTGCACCACATAGTAAGCGTCGTCTCCGTCAAAGGACGCCCTTGTCAGCGCCATATACAACTGAAAACCGACCAGCGCAAAAAATATAATCCATTCTATTTTCGCTTCTATTCCCGGCCTGTATGGCGCAGGTTCATTAATGAGCGGTCTTTCATAACGGTTTCTTCTCTGCACGCCTCTAAAATAACTTAAAACAAGTCCCAAAACGGCAAGTAAAATAGCCGCCGCCATAAACCATTGCAGCACGAACCGGAAGTTATTATATTGAATCAAAAGAACCGCCGGTATGGTTACCACTTCAAAAACAGCCCACATAAGCAGATATCCGGACAATAGGATTACGCCCGGATTTCTTTTTTTATCCGATAAAAAATATGCCGGTATCAGACCGATGCAAAACGGAACCGCTATAAGCCAGAATATCAAACCGGTTACTTGTATCATAAACCATTTTTTACCTTTCTTTTTCATCATAAAAACAGAAAAACTATAGTAACAGTTTAACGCAAATTAAAAAATATGTCCACTCTTCCTATACAAAGCGGCTGTACATCAGCGATTAAACGTGATATTATATAAAGAACAGGCATTCTTCAGGCCGGAACAGGAGATTTTATGAAAAAAGTATATATTATCGGCGCAGGTCCCGCAGGGCTGACTGCCGCTTACGAATTATTACAGCAGAGCCAAGAATATGAGGTCATTGTTTTAGAGGAAAGCAATGATATGGGCGGCATATCAAAAACGGTAAACTACAAGGGCAACCGCATGGATATGGGCGGCCACCGTTTTTTCTCCAAAGTACCCAGGGTCAATGAATGGTGGAATCACATGCTCCCCCTGCAGGGTTCGCCTACTTATGACGACATTGTTTTAAATCGTCAGATGACCTTAACCCCCGGCGGTCCCGACCCGGAAAAAACGGACAAGGTTATGCTGCGCCGCCATAGGGTATCCCGTATTTATTATAATAAAAAATTCTTCGATTATCCGATTTCCCTTAAATTAGAAACTTTTACAAATCTGGGGCTTATTACGGACATTCAGGCGGCTTTCAGCTACCTTGCCTCCCTGCTCCATAAACGGAAAGAAAATTCTTTGGAGGATTTTTATATCAACCGCTTCGGCAGAAAGCTGTATTCTATCTTCTTTGAATACTATACGGAAAACCTCTGGGGCCGGCATCCCCGCGAAATTGCTCCCGACTGGGGCGCACAGCGCGCAAAGGGATTGTCTATTATGGCGATTGTCAAGGATATGTTTGGAAAGATACTGCCCGGGAAGAAAAACCGGAAAGTGGAGACCTCTTTAATCGAGGAATTCAGTTATCCGAAACTCGGACCCGGCCAGTTATGGGAAGTCACCGCGGAGGAAATCACGAAACTTGGCGGCACGATTATGAAAAACTGCAAAGTGACAAAGCTTCATAAAGACGCGGACAACCATATCACTTCCCTGACCTATGAGTCAAACGGTGAGAATATTACCGTGGAGGGCGATATCTTCATTTCCTCCATGCCGATTAAAGACCTGATTGCGGGTATGAATGACGTACCGCAAAAACCTGCCGAAATTGCCGCAGGACTGCCTTACCGCGACTATATGACCGTCGGTATCCTGCTGCCGAAACTGAACCTGAAAAACAAAACGAAAATGAAGACGATAAACAATATCGTTCCCGACTGCTGGATTTATGTACACGACCGCTCCGTACAGCTTGGCCGCCTGCAGATCTATAACAACTGGTCGCCTTATATGATTAAGGATTTGGAACATACGGTATGGATAGGCTTAGAGTATTTTGTGACCGAGGGCGATAAATACTGGACGATGCCCGATGAAGAATTTGCGGCATTCGCGGTAGATGAAATCATCAAAATGGGCCTGATTGATAATCCGAAAGACGTCATGGATTCCCATGTGGAAAGAGTGAAAAAGGCATATCCCGCTTACTTTGACACCTATAAGGAAATCGATACGTTAATAGACTATTTGAAAACCATTGACAATCTCTACTGCGTAGGCCGTAACGGACAGCACCGCTACAATAACATTGACCACTCCATGGTAACGTCTTTTGAAGCGGTAAAAAATATTATCAACGGCATTAAAAATAAGGACAACGTCTGGAACGTCAATACGGAAAAAGAATACCATGAATCTTAAGATGATATAAAAATAAAAAGGCGGTTACCGGTTATTGATAAAAACCGGTAATCGCCTTTTCTACTGCGTCACGTATTAACATCATGCCCTCCGGCTTTAAGTGTACGCCATCCGACACATACTCCTGCATATTATCTACGGTAATGCCGCAGTTTTGTAAATCAATCACATGACAGCCTTTTGCCGCGGCTATCACTTCAATCTGCGCACTGTAATCTTCCGACGTCAGTCCGTCGCCGTTGACCATAATATCAAAAGCCCGTTCCTTTCCCCAATCTCCGATTGGCGTCAGGTTACAGCAAAAAACTTCCGCTCCCGGATAATTCGCCGCCAGCTTATCCAACATCAGGCTATAGGCGTCACTGAAATTATCGACTTCTCCCTCTTCAACATACTGCGTTCCGTCATTACTGCCAACAGGTATACCCATAAGAAAATCGTTCGTTCCCATATATACGATAATCATATCAGGATATGTACCGCCCTCTCCCATCAAATCCGCTATCCTGAAATCACTGCATCCGTGCTGCGGATTGTCCATTCCCAAAGAATTGCCTGCACAGGTACTACCGGAACTGGAAGCATTGGCACACAACGCCATATCCATATCGTCCAAAACCATCTTCCACCAAGTTTGATTAACGTCCGTCACTTCTCCGTTCATCGGATAAAAGACCGCATATCCTTCCGGAATCCATTCCGCATATGTGGAAATACTGTCGCCCATAATGGAAAGCGTCTGAGGCATCGCCCCGATTACCTCTCCTTCTTCAGCCTTATCGGATGCCTGTGCGCCGCATCCGCTTACCCATATGCATGCCCCGAGCAGGCTGCACAAAAATACTTTCCCAATTTTTCTCATTTTTACCCCCAAGTTATCTTTCTTCTGTTTATTATTTCCCCTTAAATACCGACTGCCTTGCGCCGTGCATTTTATCATGATGCTTTAGTACATCATCCACGGCGTCCATGCGCAGACCCGCGTCAATAAAATCGCAATATTTACAGAATGGGTATTTATCCCGCCCGTTCCTAACAGCGTTTCGTAACTCCTGATATTTTTTACTGTTCCAGCCGTCTTTTAAACTGACTTCATGCAAATCGGCCAAATCCGTTACCTCGAAGTTATCGCAGCAGCAGACGCCGAGTTTTCCGTTCGGCATAATCCACATATCCGTATAGGGCATCAGGCAGGTTTCTTTTATGATTTTGCCTTTGGACTGCTTATTCGGCGCACTTCCGGCGCGGTTGGTAAGCACTTCTTTCAAATATCGTATCTGAATTAAAATATCCACGTCTTTAAATTCCTGCGGATGTTCTTTGACATAATCATAGATTACCTGAATATTATCATGCAGTTTCATATCCAGACAGTAATTATTGATAATCAACTGGTCCACATAAGGAACAATGGCTTTGACCTTATCAATATTCAAAAGCAGTCCGTTCGTGGACATGAAAATAAACGCCTCCGGCAGTTTCTCTCTGGCATATTTATGAAGTTCCACGATTCTTTTATCCAGCCACGGCTCATTATTGCCGTATAAGGTCAGATGGCCTTTATAGTTCCAGTCGTGAAGCTGGTCGATAATGGAATAATACATCTCATCCGGCATCATCATATAAGGACGTTTCTCCGCATGAATATTCGCCGTGCAGAACTCGCAGGTGCTGTTACAGCGGTTGACCGTCTCCAGATTCACAATAAGCGGATGCGGCGGTTCTTTTTGCCCGTAAAAATACTCTATATATTTTTTCTGCTGCTTTCTTCTCGTGATAAACTGTAATTTTAAATAACTCTCGGTAGATAACTTCGGTAAATACTTTCTTGCGTTCCAGCCAAGCACGCCCGCAAAATTGTGTACTCTGATTGCCATATCGCATTCTCTCTTTCTACTTTAATGTACTATTCATGATGCCTGTCCGCTTTCGTAGACATAGATTGTATAAGCGGCGTCCTCCAAACGATAGCTGTTCAGCAGGCTTAAGCCCGCCTCGTCCGCATTCGTAATTTCCCATCTGGAAAAAATATATTTTCCACCCAGATTCCGAAAACTTTCCTCGTCTATATAAATATCATAGTCGGTGGCATAAATCGTTTTCGTCGCGTTCACGATACTTAAATCCGTGCCGGAATACAAATAAACGCGCGCCCCCCATGTATCATAGTAAATTCTGCTCTCTTCCACCCGTTCCAGAGCCGGTGCAATAATTTTACGAAAATCTTCTTTATACTGCTGCGAATAAAATCCGAGATACCCGTCCAGCGTCGCAATCCCGTTATATTCCAAAATGGCGGGATGGAATCCATAAGCCGCCGACCATTCCCCCTGATAGTTTAAATCCTCTTTTATCCTCTCAAATAAATCTACCGCATAAAACTGCTCATAGTCAAGTTCATCCACTTCGCTTCCATGAAAATATTCATAAGCGCGGTAATAGCAGGTATGATAAAGGTCATTATACCTTGTCGGCGTCATGATAACAACCAGCGCGGCAATACAGATAATGCCGTTAGCCGCCCACATCCATATGACACCTTTGTCATAAAGTTGCTTTAATATCAAAAAAAGCGCGCTGTACCACAAAAACGGGTTAAACCATATCGTTCTGTTAAACTGCCATCCTTTTAACGGCGGAATCAGCATTTCCACTAACGACCTGACAGGCTCACAGTCATACAGCCCATAGATAACAGCGTTAAATACGATAAAGAGCATAACCAAATTAAAAGCGTCATGAAAAATATCTTTTGCCCGCTTTTTCCACAAATACCATATATTATGGGCAATAAAATAAACGACGCATATCGGCAGCACAACTTTTGTATGCACGCCGTCGGCATGGAAAATCCCCTCTTTTAATACCGTCAGAATTTCACCGCCTATCTGCGCGGGCGTCAGCGACGGATTGACTATCGTAGAACGGATTGTCACCTCGTCACTAAGAAGCATCTGTCCGAAGAGGCGGTATTCGCACACGACATAGCCAAGAGCCAGTACGACAAGGGCAACCATCAGGGAATACGCCGGTTTCTTATCCTTTATGGACAGCCATACGACGGCAATTACCAGATAACCCAGGATAAAGATGCCGACATAGCTGAAATAAGACACAAGCGGATATAAAAACAAAAACAGATATAATTTTTTCGACGGTTCCTTATATATCCTGATAAGCAGATACGCCGCCAGCGGCATGGAGGCAAACGCGAACCCGAATGCCGGAAAGACATTTAAAATACCATAGACAAATCCCGTCATATAGATAAGCGGACGGTACTGCCCATACTTATCCGGATATAACTGCTTCGCCAGAAGTTTAAACGATACCATAGCAATGACAGGCTTTATTAAAAGCCCCAGGATATAGGCCGTAAACGTCGGAAAAATCATATATAAAAGCGTATATAACGATAACTCCGACGGTAAATTATCCCTGCTGATACCGCCCAAAAACGGCACGTCCACGCCATGCTTCCAAAAAGAATTGGTATTTTTTAACATCTGAAACTGCGCCAGAAACAAATCCATATTGTCATGTACGCCGATATAACTTCTTTCGCCATAATAGAAAAAGACCGCTCCCTCCAGCAGTAAAAAGGCCGCTATCGGAACAAGGAACCAGTACCGCGCTGCTTTTTTCATCCGCCGCTCCTCTCTCCGTCCACATCTTTTTGCTTTTTATGAACCTTGCGGAAAACAAATAATTTCTGCCCGAAGAAATTCATGATGATAAAAAATCCCATGCCGAGTATCAACGCTATATTTTCTACGATATCCTGGTGTTCCATGTCCAGCATCATCGCTATCTTATCTATGATACCCCCGGGCTTTAACGATAGCACGTTTGTCACAAGCGGTTTTGCCACGCTAAAGGCTACGAGATAGCAGACGATAATATTGATGGCAAACCGCCATGGCAGCATCTTATCCCGCTCTTTTCCCTCTACCTTGAACGTCACTTTCGCATTGGCATGATAAGAAAAAATACTGCCGATGAGATAAGAAACCGCGCTGGAAAACCAATAATTCATATGCACGATATTATATAGAATAAATATAATCACCCAGCCCATGAACGTATTAATAACGCCCACCATGCCGAAATGAATCACTTCCATGATAAAATCTTTATACTTTTCATAAAGCGTTTTCAGCTTTTTCATCTTCATTCTCCTCATAAAACAGCCCGCTTCGATAGCGCCATGCGCTCCAACCGCCCATTTTGCAGTTAAAATAGGATATTTCCAAAACCGGCAGATTCCTGTATAATATCTGTATCACAACCGTGAAACCTGTACTCTATCTAATATACACAATATCAAAGCATTTATCAATAAGGGAAACAGTAAAAGACCGGGGGAATATTCTATGCCGACACTGAAAGTGCATCATATTGGCTATCTTGTAAAAAAAATAAATAAGGCAGTCCAAAGCTTTGAGGCTTTAGGCTACCGGGTACTGCAAAGCACAATATATGACGATATTCGCAAAGTCCATATCTGTTTTATGCAAAAAGACGGATATTGTATTGAATTAGTCTCTCCTGCGGCAGAGGACTCTGTTGTATCGGGGCTGATGAAAAAATACAAGAACAGCCCCTATCACATCTGCTATGAAACAAACGCTTTTGATAAGGACTATCAGACGCTCCTTACAAACGGCTTTACCGCCGTTGATACGCCCACTCCCGCCCCTGCGCTGCAGGACAGGGAGGTCGCTTTCTTAATAAGCCCTGTTTTAGGGATGATTGAATTATTGAGAGGATGAATCATCCCATATGGCTTATAATGATATCGGCCATTTCGCCTACATTTTTCATGGATACGACCTGTCCCATATTGAATTTTACGCCGAACTCCTGCTCAACGGCTGCAATCAGGTTAATATGTTCCAAAGAATCCCATTCTTCAATATCGTCAGCCGTTGTCGCATCGTTCACCGTAATCGTATCATCATCAAAAACATCCTGAAATACTTCGTTTAATTTTTCAAATACTTCTTCTCTGCTCATTTTACCGTAATCCTTTCCGGTCTCGCCATTATCCTGTGAAACCATCCGTTCTTTATTGTATCGGATTTCGGCTCATTCCGCAACCGATTTTACTCTTCCGGATAAAAATCTGATTTAATCAACCGGATGGCATATTCCACATATCTGCGCCTGCCCTCTGATGTCAGATGGATGCCGTCCTCTAAACAATCGTCCGCCGAATATGCGTCGATGCCGCTCTCTTCGATGGCATTATAGAATAGAGCGCCGTCCTCCTTATGCTGGTTCGCGACATAACCGCATACTCTCGCATAGTCAATCAGCTTTCCATAACCGTTATCATAGGTATAGCCATCACCCATAAATGTCTCCCCATTAAAGAACTGGCAGTAATGCGGTCCAATTATCAGAAAATGGGCATTCGGATATGCGTCGTGCAAAAGCGTAATAGCCGTATCTAAAGCTCCCGCGTAAGTATGTTCACTGCCCTCATTTCTGGTTTCACCGTTTTCCAGATAATAATTCTGCGGAATCTTCGCCAGAAAATCATTGACGCCATATTCGATTACAAAATAATCCGTCTTGGAAAAATCGCAGGTTTTCAAAATTTCTCCCGCTTTATACGGATCGAAAAGAGACGTATCAATCTTTCCTAAAATCGCATAGACAACCCCTAAGAGACAACGGGAATCCCATTTATCGAAATCAGCCGTTTCTCCGGGTGCAAGAGCCGCCGTCGTGCCGCCCATCGACATGTTATAGACATTGGCGTTGCAGGCGTCGCTTATCAGGGCGGCAATGCCGTCATATTCCCGCACATGGTCCAACAAACTGTCTCCCATAAAAACAATCTGCATATCGTATTCCTTACCGTCATTCGCATTGTCAGGCACAGTCTGTTCTTCACTCTGTGCAGACTGTGCCTCCTGCTTCTGCTCCGTCTCTTTTGCTGTCTTTTCCACGGCATTCATAAAAGAACTCTCCTGCGGCGTCGTTACGCTTTCTGAATCGGTTTGCTCGGTCTTAGTCTCGTCTTTCGCCAATTCTAACGCCTGTAACGTCTGCCGATTGGCCTCTTCCAGGGCAAGCCTTTCCTTTTCCACCTTTAACTGCGCCTGTCCGTAAGCTATCTCTATGATTGCCAGAATACAAAAGCCAATCATTACGGCAAATAAGGCCGCTCTTCCATTCATATGAAAATTTTTTCTATTTTTTTTCTGCTGCATAATTCACCACACCTTTCGTTACCATCACTATACCATATTTTTCCGCCTGTGGGCGTTTTTCTTTTAAATATTAAAAAAACCTTTCGTTTTTCTTAATAATCTCTCCAAAATCGCAATTATTTCATTCAAAACTTGTAACTTCACCCTTTTATAGTATATAATAATAAAACTATAAATATGTACGAATGATAGAAAGGATGGTCAGAAATGCCATTTGCCAGACGAAGTTCCCAATTAAAGCATCTGTCTTTTTCCACTGAAAAAGAACATGGATTTTTATACCGCCATGCGGATGTCTTCCTTTTCTTTCTCTTCCTGGCCGCATTTTACGCCTTTCTTTTATATTATATAAAACCTGTTGACGGCATCAATGACGATTTCGGCATGTACAGTATGCTCTCCGGCGCCTATTTGGGCGAACCGGACGCTCATGTATTATTTTTTCTGTATCCGCTCTCCTGGCTTCTATGCTGCCTTTATAAGATAAACAGCGCGATTCCCTGGTACGGCCTTTTTCAACACGGCGTTCATATCATCTGTATCTGGCTGTTATACCATAGAATGCTGCAACTCCAAAAAAAACATTTTCAGTCCGATTCCGTTATCCTGCCGTCACTGGGGATTCTTACGGTTTTATTTTTTATCGTGGATTTTAATATCATCAGCGAGGCGCAGTATACGACAACCGCCGGCTTTTGCGCTGCCACGGCGTTATTTTATTTTATCACGACCAAATCGGACGAAAGCCCTGCCGCATTTTTAAAAGGAAACATCCCCACATTTATTCTGGCCTGGCTTACTTTCAGTATGCGCCAGAATGTCCTGTACATGCTGCTGCCGATAGCCGGTCTATTATGGCTTTCCAAATGGCTCTTATCCAACCAGCGTTTTTACGCCGACTATATGCTGAAACTGTTTTCCTTTGTCGGCATCCTGTTTCTTGGCATGGGGATTTTGTATGGCGTCCATATGATTGCCTATTCCGAAGAGGAATGGTCCGATTTTATGAAAATCAATCATTACAGGGAACGTGTCGGCGATTTTTATACATGGCCGGAATATGATGAATGCTCCTATGAACTGACCGCTCTTGGCATCGACGAGGAGGCTTATAGCTATATGCGGGGCGGCGCGCCCCATGTCGGTTATCAGATGAGCGTAGAAGACTGGGAACATATGTATCAAATTGCCAAGGACTGCTATCATGCGCGCACACCGCTTATCTCCAGGCTGCAAAACATTGCCGTCGGCACATTGAGCGTCTTTTTATATCAGGACGGTATGCAGCCGCTGAATTTATGCACCGCCGTTTTGCTCCTGTTTACGCTTTGCTGCATTCTTTACCGTAAGAATACCATCGCGCTTGCCGTCTATCTGCTTTATCTTGCCGGGCGGATGGTGACATGGGGATATCTTTTATATGAGGGGCGGTTCCCGAAACGAATCATACAGCCGCTTATCGTCACCGATGTCATCGTTTTATGCGGCATCCTGACCGCATTTAACCTGATAAAGATTAACCGGAAAGTTTGTTTTGCATTTATATTGCCGTGCATCATTGTGCTGTCTGCATTCTCCGTTTACTGCACCAAAACCAATATTGACTCCTCTTATCATGTGAACCGGGCCGTATGGGAAGATTTAAAGGAATACTGCTATGAACATCCGGACAATTTCTATATCTGGACTTATGACAGCGGTACGCTGGATAACTACTGCGAATCACCGTTTGATACGACGTTGGACGCCTACCAGAATTTCTTCTATACCAACTGGGGTGTTGCTTGCAATCCCAACAGCCGGAAAAAACTGGCAAATCACGGTATCGGGGAATTTGGTGAAGACCTCGTCCAAAGCCGCAATGTTTATTTTATCTTTAAAGAAGGACTCTATTACCGTGAGCATCCTGTCATCATGTACTTTCGGCATACATACAATGTCAAATGCGAATTAGCCGACACCTTTAACGCCGGGGGAAATGCTTATGAGGTATATCAGCTTCGTTAATCATCCTATTTTTTAGTTACGTTGCGCATCACCAGCGCATAACGGTATTCAAAATCTCTCCGGTTTTTTAACGCCATATTGGATAAAATCAAGCCGGCAAAAAATGACTGTACCGCCGCTAATGCGATAAATCCGCAGCAAAACAGGGTCGGGAACCGCAGCACCAGCCCCGTCTCAATATAGGAAATCAAAATCGGAATAAACATGGCAACCGCCAGCGCCGCCAAAATAACCGCAAACGAGCAGAAAAAACCAAGAGGTTTATAATCCCGGTACAGTTTTACAATCGTATGCAAAACCTTAAATCCGTCGGAAAACGTATTCAGCTTCGATTCACTTCCCTCCGGCCGGTCTCTGTAATCCACAATGACATTTTCAATCTGCAAATTGTTATAAACCGCATGTATTGTCATTTCCGTTTCAATCTCAAATCCTGTGGAAAGCACCGGAAATGTTTTGACAAATCCATAACTGAACGCCCTGTATCCCGTCATAATATCCTTAATATTACAATGAAACAGCTTATTGATACTGCTGCGGACAATACTGTTTCCAAAATTATGAAAAGGTCTCTTATTCTCCGTAAAATATGTCGATGAAAGCCTGTCACCCACTACCATATCCGCATTGTGGCACAATACCTTATCCGCCATTTCCCTTGCATACTCCATCGGATATGTATCATCCCCGTCTACCATGATATAACATTCCGCTTCTATCTCACGGAACATACGGCGGATAACATTTCCCTTGCCCTGCATATACTCGTACCGTATCTGCGCGCCTGCTTCCTTCGCGCACTCCACCGTACGGTCTTTGGAATTATTATCATATACATAAATAACCGCCTCCGGCAAAGCCGCTTTTGCGTCTCTTACCACTTTGGCAATCGTCTTTTCTTCATTATAACAAGGAATCAGAACCGCAATTTTGTCCATTTTATAACCATGCCTTTCCCTTAGCCTGTGACCCGCAAAAACTTATTTTCACGTTACTATCATCATATCATAAAATATTTTTATTCTCTACCCTGAATCCCAACAAATTTATCGGTCTTTGCTAAAATCCCTGATAAATAAATTCCGCCGCGCTGTATTCCGGTCCGTAACAGCCAAACAAAATAACGGCAAATAACAGCGCATACCAGATAAACCATCTGACCGGCAGCTTTTTCTCCGCAATTTTATCACGCACCGAGCCGCTCTGCTGCAGGCACGATACCATAAGCAATACCAGCAAAGAAACAACGGCAATTACCAGCTCGACCGCATCAAGGCCAAGCTGCGTCAGCGCGCCGTTCCATAAAATGTCGGGATTCCAAGCCGTCACCGCACCTTTTAACATGGCAAGCGCATCACCGACGGAATCCGCCCGGAAAAATAAGTCTCCGATACATACCAGCAAAAATGTTCTAACCATACGGACGCCTCCAATAACTTTGCCTTTTGCATTGATATGCGCCCTTTCCATAAGTCTTGCACAGGGAGGCTCCAACAATTCCTCCATTACAATATAAAACCAGTGCAAAAGCCCCGAACCAATAACATATTTCCATTCCCCGCCATGCCATACGCCTACCGTAAACCATAACACAAACATTCCGGCAAATGTGGCGTACTGCTTTCCTCTTTTCTTTCCGAATTTCTGCTTCCATGACTTATTTAATCCGGTAAAAAAGCGGGAACGTAAAAGCGGATAAAATACATACTCTTTCATCCAGACGCCAAGCGTAATGTGCCATCTTCTCCAATATTCCGCCACGCTCTTAGCAAAAAACGGCGTTTTAAAATTCTCCGGAAGCGTAAGCCCCAGACTCTCCGACATTCCCAAAACAATATCCATACAGCCGGAAAAGTCCGTATACAGTTGAAAGGCATAGCAGATAGTCGCAACCCAGATGTATGCGCCCGGATATTCCTGATACTGCCCGTATACGGTATCGACAAGCTGACGCAGTCTCTCCGCAATGACTAACTTCTTAAACAGCCCCCACAGCATCCGCTGCATACCTCTTGTCACTTTATGATAATCAAAGGTATGCGCCGTAAAAAACTGTTCCCCGCATTCCCTGTATTGTAAAATCGGTCCGGAAATCATCACCGGAAAATACATGCCGTACAAGGCCAGCTTCGCCGGATTCGGCTGCGGTTTGGCTATGCCATAATAGGCATCTATCACATATCCCAACAAAGAAAACGTATAAAAGGAAACCCCGAGCGGAACCGGAAAGTGAAACCTGTGCAGAACAGACTCGGAAGCGCCGAAAAATCCGGCAATGCCGTTGACCGTATAAATACCGAAGTTAATATATTTTAAAATAAATAAAATACCCAGATTTATCATAAGCGTTATTGCTAACGCCTTTTTTTTTCTTTTCTCATCTTCCGTTTTCGTCATTATCCGTATGCCAAAATAACTGACGCCTACCGAAACAAGCGGATATAAAATCAGAACGCCGTTATCGGTAAGAAGATAATAGGCAATGCTGCAAAGCAGTAAAAAAGCCCACTGCCAGCGTTTTGGAATACTGTAATATATGATTAAAATACCTGCAAAAAAGCATAAAAAATAAAAAGAGGTAATACCCATTTTCACCTGTTCCCCTGATAATTTTCTATTATCTTATCACATTTATCCCCTGCGTGTCCACCAAGCGGCTGTGAAAGAGGTATATTTCTTAATTATTTCTTAATAACAGATATTTTATGTTCTATCCTTTCCAATTTGTGGTAAACTTTTAATGGTACAGGCTATAATACATAATTAGGAAAGAGGCTTGCCATGCTTTTTAATTCGATAGCTTTCGGTATTTTTATCATTGTAGTATTTCTTTTATATTATATGGTTCCGCATAAATACAGATGGGGGTTTTTATTGCTTTCCAGCTATGTTTTCTATATGAATCTGCATCTGTGGTATGGCATTTTACTCTTTTTGACAACGCTTTTAACCTATTTGCTCGCCCTGTCGTTTGAAAAAGCACGTTCTGACAGGCAAAAAAAGCGCAATCTTTTACTCGGCATTGTACCGCTTGTCGGTATTCTTGTCTTTTTTAAAACGGCAAATCCCGTCGTTGCCCGGATAAATGACATGATTGCAGCCGGAAGACTGTCCATGCAGCCTTTTACCATGACCATACTTCTTCCTGCCGGCGTTTCCTTTTATTTTTTCCAGTCCATGGGCTATCTGATTGACGTTTACCATGGCAAAATACATGCGGAAAAACATTTCGGCTATTATGCGCTCTTTGTCTCCTTTTTTCCGCAGCTTCTGGCCGGCCCTATCGGCAGGGCGGACGCTCTTTTGCCACAGTTTAAAAAGGAACGTCCTTTCCGCTATGAAAATGTCACTTACGGCTTAAAATTAATGGCGTGGGGCTATTATAAAAAATTAGTCATTGCCGACGTCTTTGCCATCACTGTCAATCAATTATACGATAATGTACATGCTTATGTAGGACTTGCTTTCATTGTCGTCACCGTTATGTTCGCTATTGAAATTTACTGCGACTTCTCCGGTTATTCCGATATTGCTATCGGCTGTGCCAAATTATTCGGCATCGATTTAATGACCAATTTCAAGAGTCCGTACTTTTCTTTTTCCATCAAGGAATTCTGGAGCCGCTGGCATATTTCTCTTTCCTCTTGGTTTAGGGATTATGTTTATATTCCTTTAGGCGGTAACAGAGTGCCGAAACTGCGCCATTTTCTCAATCTGCTGATTACGTTTTTAATCAGCGGTTTCTGGCATGGCAGTACGCTTACTTATATCGTGTGGGGCGGTCTTCACGGCCTGTTACAAATCGCAGAAACCATCATATGGCCCAAAGGCCAAAAACATAAAAAGCATTTCTGGCAGCTTCCCGTTACCTTTATTATATTATGCTTTACCTGGATTTTTTTCCGCGCAAACAACATAGAGGACGCCATGTGGGTTATTTCGCGTCTGTTCTGGGATGCTTCCCGTCCGCTTAATTATTTAAAAACTGCCATGATTTGCCTGGATTTATCGTTTACCCAGATGATAGGCATGGGCTTATCCGTACTGATTCTTGCCATTTACGATATTCTTTCTCTTAAGTATGACGTAATCAAGGAATTTTCCAAGCAGATATGCCTCGTCAGATGGCCCGTGTATATTCTGCTGTTAGTTATCATTGCACTGTTTGCGCCGAAAGGCATTGCTACGGAATTTATCTATTTCCAGTTTTAACGGAGGAATTACTATGAAAAGAAAATACGACGTATTGCGTTTTGCCTTAAAATGTCTGCTGATTCCGGCCGCGGCCGTATTGATTATCTATTGCCTCAATAAACCGTACCGGAAAATTAATGAAGCAAACTATCAGGATATTCTCAAGTTTTCCGCCTTAGGGCATAATTACTCCTATATCACCGTCGGCAACCTCGGCAGTTCCCACGGTATGTACGACTTTAACTACAAACCGCTGACCGACCGCGGCTACGAATGCTTCAATTTTGCCAATACAAGCCAGTCCTATGACTATGACTATGCGGTTTTAAAAGAATATGTGCAGTATATGGTGGATGACAGCATTATGCTCATTCCGGTTTCTTATTTTTCTTTTAATAATGAAGTTGTCAACGAAACGGAAGCCGAGGCCATGAGCCTGCGCTACTATCATTTTCTTTCTCCGGAAAATATTCCGGATTATGATCCATATATTGATATTACGACAAATAAACTGCCGATTCTGACCGCAGGAAAAGATATTGTAAAGCTGTTCCCCAGCCTGAAATTGTCTATTGTCGCCTTGGCTGCCGAAGATAACGGAATTGATATGGAGGAGTTTACAAGAAGAGCCGCCGAGCGTTACAGCCGGCATTTTGACAATAAAGAAGAATATTTTCTGCCGGAAAGGATTCAGAATCTGTATGACATTATCAATTACTGCAAGGAGCATGATATTACGCCGATTCTGATTACGCCGCCCTTTTCCAAATATTACCAGGATTTGGTTCCGGAAACTTTCTTACAGGAATTTCAAGAAACCATAAACACAATTGTTTCTGACACGGGTGTCGAATATTATGATTATTCCTATGATGACCGATTCCGCGGCAATGTTGAATATTTTATGGATGCCGACCATCTAAGTAAAGACGGCGCCCTCTATTTCATGGAAATTCTGCTTGATGAAATACCGAAGCTGCATTGGTTAATCAGTTAATCGCATAACGGCGTCTTTTTCCACCTGCCTGTCGGATTGCAGATAAAAATCTTCGGCCGCGTCTTCCCCGATTTCGGCTGTAATCTCTTCCGGCAGGGCAAGACCCGGATGCATACAAAATTCCAGTGTCCTGTTTTCTTTCTGCGCTTTGGCGGCTATCTTCGGATATAATATGACAATTCTGTCATAATCCATGTGTCCGCTCATCACAAGCCCCCACAAATACATTTTTTCCATAGAATGCTGTGCAGCGTAGCGGTCCACTTTATGGGAATAGAACGATAATATTCTGTTTTTCACAAAATTTATCGGCCGGTATGTCTTCCACAGGGAAACTTCCGATAAAAACGCGCCCAACACTTCTTTGGAGTTACGGATATACTCCACCGGATATCCCTCCCTGTCAATGACTTCCGTTAATGCCTCCCATACGACGGGAATCATATGGGCATGCTGATGGGCGTCTATCCGCAGGCCTTTCTGCTTACAGGCAATATGGTTTTTTCCTGCAATTTCCATGCAGCGGCTAATCGCCTGCCATCCCGTTTCTATCTGGGCTTTTATTTCTTTTTCCAACTGTATTTTGACCGCTTTCCGCTTCATCGGATGATAGGAAAAAAGAAACAGTTTCCCCCAGGAGAGTCCTGTCAGATCACTGTCCGGAGAGGCCAAAAGCGGAACTTCTTTTGCCCCTGCAAGGCATCTTCCCTCAACGAAATCCAGATGCACCGACATTACCGGCAAAAAAGGAAGCGTTTTAACCGCCTCATACAGCATTTCCATACATTCCGCAAAACAGGACATATTCGGCACAATACTGATGCTGTTTAGTTTTCCTTTTTTCATACAATCCAAAATATCCGCCGACGTATGCACGGTAAGCGCATAATCATCCGCATGAACGTCTATTTCAGGCATTTTCTTCCTCCGTTTGTGAAATACCATCCGTCTCGTTTAAAGCATCCGGTTTCCATACAAAAGTATCTATGATATAGCGCGGTCTCTTCTTCGTCTCCATATAAATCTTCCCGATATACTCTCCGATGATTCCTAAAGACAACAATGTAATACCGCCCATAATAAGCGATATTAAAAGACTGGTTGTATAGCCGGGTACATTATTGCCCCTTATCCAGTCCACCAGACTGATAATGGACATAACCACGCTAAACAGGCAGACCCCGAATCCCATTACCGCTATCATCCGAAGCGGCCTGACGCTCATGGAGGTAATACCGTCTAATGCAAGCGTCATCATCTTTCCAAGCGTATATTTGGAATGTCCGGCCTCCCTCTTTTTTACATCAAAGTAAACGACGTCGGAAGCAAATCCCATCGTCGGAATCAGCCCGCGGAGGAATAAATTAGTCTCCTGATATTCCGAAAGCGCATCCAGCGCCTTTTTAGACATTAGCCGGTAATCCGCATGATTGGCTATCACTTTACTGCCAAGCAGGTGCATCAGTTTATAATAGAGCGTTGCCGTGCTTTTTTTAAACGTGCCGTCGGAATGCCTGTCGTTACGCACGCCATACACCACTTCACAGCCCGCCATATAGCTTGCCAGGAATTTATCCAACGCCTCTATATCCTGCTGCAAATCCGCATCGATTGTCACAACAACATCCGCATACTTTCTGGCCGTCATCATTCCTGCCAGAATCGCGCTCTGATGCCCGTAATTTCCCGCCAGGCTGACGACGGAAAACATCGTATCCCGCTCTGCTGTCTGATGCAGCAGCCGCAGCGTATTGTCCTTACTGCCGTCATTGATAAACATAATCTTACTTCCGGATTTAATTTTTTTCTCCTGTATCAATCGGCAGACTTTATCCCGCATAACGCGTGCGGATTTTTCCACAACTTCTTCCTCGTTATAGCATGGAACAACCAGATACAAAACCGGTATCTCTCTTTTCATCTTACTAACCATACTCCTTCCGTAGCCTGCGGAACTTTTTATTCCCCATAATATTCCCGATACCAATGAACAAATCTGCTAAGTCCGTCTTTTAATGTAGTATTCGGCCTAAAATCATAATCCTGTATTAAATCGGTGATATCCGCATATGTTTGGTAAACGTCGCCCGCCTGCATGGGTAGATATTCTTTTACAGCCGTCTTCCCAATGCACTTTTCCAGTATCTCAATAAAATGCATCAGCCTCTCCGGCCTGTTATTGCCGATGTTATATAATTTAGCGTGTACGCCGCCCGCATCCGCTTCCGGCGGATTGCATAAAATGTTCTCTACCCCCTGCACAATATCATCTATATAGGTAAAATCCCGATACATATCGCCCTTATTATAAATCTGAATCGGCTCGCCCGCCAGAATCTTTTTCGTAAATTTATAATATGCCATGTCCGGCCTGCCAAACGGTCCATATACAGTGAAAAAACGAAGTCCCGTCACCGGAATCCGATACAGCTTGCTATACGCATATGCCATCAATTCATTGGATTTCTTGGTTGCCGCATACAGACTGACCGGTTCATCTACCTTGTCTTTCGTGGAAAACGGTATTTTTTCATTGCTGCCATAAACGGAACTGGAAGAAGCATACACCAGATGTTCTACCGGGAAATAACGGCATCCCTCCAGAATATGGAAAAATCCCATGACATTGGACTGCATATAGGCATCCGGATTGTCTATGCTGTAACGCACCCCTGCCTGCGCACCCATGTTAATCACAATCTGTGGATGATATTCCTCAAAAAGCTGAAGAACATCGCTTTTCTCCGATAAGTCTCCTTTTACAAACGTATAATGCTCATACCGCTCTAACACTTTCAATCTGTCTTCCTTCAAAGAGACTTCATAGTAATCGTTTAAATTATCAAAGCCGATTACTTCCGCCCCTTTTTCTAAAAGGCTTTTCGACAAATGAAAACCGATAAAACCCGCACCGCCCGTAATAACATATGTTTTTCCGATATCCAACTGATTCATATACTCTACCTCTCACAAGGACGTCCGATACTATAATATTCGACGCCGGCCTCTTTCATTTCCTGTACTTTAAATACATTGCGTCCGTCGTATACAAGCGGAATCCTCATCCGTTCCTTAAATTCCGACGCCGGTACGGCTTTAATTTCATCCCATTCCGTAAAAACAAAACAGATATTGGCATCCTGCAGAGCCTCTTTTACCGTCTCTACATAGTGAATCGAGCCGTTTTCACACGTTCCCTCTGGATACCGTTTCTTAAAATTATCGGCGGCAATCGGGTCATAGGCGTAAATGTCCGCTCCCTCTTCCAATAATAACTGTATATTGTCTAAAGAAGGCGCCTCGCGCAAATCATCCGTACCGGGCTTAAAGGCAAGCCCTAAAACCGCTACCTTAAGATTGCGGAACGTAATCATGCGATTGCTTGCTTTCCGGTACAGCCTTGTTTTTTGTTCCGCGTTGACATCCACCGCGGCTTCCACCGTCCGCAGCGTATATCCGTGCTGATGCGCAAGATATTTTAACGCTTTCGTGTCTTTCGGGAAACAGCTTCCGCCATATCCGATGCCTGCGTTTAAAAACCGGGCGCCGATTCTGGCATCGTAACTCATGCCCTCCGCTACCGCGTCAATGTCCGCCCCTACCAGTTCGCACAGATTAGCGATATCGTTCATATAAGAAATTTTCAGGGCAAGAAAATCATTGCACGCATATTTAATCATCTCTGCGGAACGTCTGTTGACCGATACAATCGGCAGCCCGAACGGTTCATAAATCTTTTTTAATATGGCTTCCGCCTCGGCGCTCTCCGTTCCGATAATGATTCTGGCCGCATGCAGCGTATCACGAACCGCCGACCCCTGCGCCAGAAACTCCGGATTGGAAGCGACTTCCACCTTGACGTCTCTAACCAGAAAATCATGAATAAACTGTTCCACCTTATCATTCGTTCCGACCGGAACCGTAGACTTGACAACAACCAGACAGTCCGACTCCACCGATTCCGCAATCTGCCTGGAAACCGTCGCAATATAATCCAGATTGGCGGAACCGTCCGGCTGCTCCGGCGTTCCCACACCAATGAAAATAGCTTCTTTATCCCGGTAGGCGTTTTTATAATCCGTCGTATAATGAAGCCTGCCCGCCGCATTGTTTTTTTTCATCAGCTCTTCCAGACCCTCTTCGTAAATCGGCGTAATGCCGGCCTCCATCATTTTTACTTTTTTCTCGTCCACGTCAACGCAGGTCACGTCATGCCCTTTTTCGGCAAAACACACGCCCGCCACCAATCCTACATATCCCGTTCCCGCGACCGCAATTCTCATGCCTTTTCCCTCTCTATCGTATCTGTTTTATTTTGTATTGTTTTTCTTCCGCCATCCCTGACATGCAAGCAGTTGCTTTGCAATATAGGTGTTGGACAGCTTTTCTCGGTAAGCAATACAGTTTTGCGTATACACTCCGTTTTTATCACAAATTTCTTCTAATTCGTCCGCCCCCCAGTTATCCGCTACGATACCAAGGTTATCCCTTTTGATATAGGCCGCCGTATAGGGTATGGACGTTGTAACGACCGGTGTGCCTGCGGCGATGCTTTCCACAATAGACACCATATTATCGTCTTTGATGGTAGACACAAGCATTGCCTTTGATTCCGCCACAAAGGGAAGCAGCCTTTCATGTTTCATCCATCCGCAAAAAGAAACCGCCTCTTCCAAACGCTGTTTTTTAACTAACTGTTTCAACGTCTCTTCCAGTTCTCCTCTGCCGATTACATACAGCTTATAATCCTTATGTCCTCTTTCCCAAAATTCCTGAAACCGTAAAATGGTTTTATCTATCTGCTTTCTTTCAATAAACTGTGAGACAACAACAAAGCGGTTTTGCTTTTCTATCTGTTCCGGCAGGGGAATCTTGTCTATATTGACGCCATGGTCAACAAAATGCTCCCATACATGGGGAACAAATTGCGAAATAAAACAAGCTGCCGCCTCTGACCTTGGAACTACCAGACTTTTACGCATCATAAATCTCGCAATGATATTATACCATACTTTAGAGGGAATTTTGTGCAGAATATTGTTATGTTTCGCCAGTTCGTGCCAGATAATCGTTTTTTCCGGATAAAGCCTGGACGCTGTATAAGACCATGTACCAAAAACCTCACTGGCAATAATCAAATCATATTCCCTGTGCTGCTTTAAAAATCCACGCAGCCCCGGCATATAAGGAAAACATCTGGGTTGAAACACCTTATGCCCTATTGTTTTCATAAAAATGACAGGAAAGTCATAAACCTCCTCCACGACCGGCTTATAATCCTGCGCCGCAAGCAGCGTCACCTGATGCCCTGCTTTCACAAACCCAAGGCATAATGTATAAATCATGGTATCTTTAATAGATTCCACCTGCGGAATCCGATTCGTCTCAGGCGTATATAAAATTGGGTTAATAATCAATACCTGACTCATATATTATGCTTTTCTCCATTCGTTTATCGTATCTGCAAAATAATCCGCAACCTGTCCGACGCGGTTTCTTTCCCGCATTTTTCTGCCTTCCATACTAAGACGTTTTGCAAACGCCCCGTCACCGGCAATCCTTTTCATCGCAGCCGCTAACGCCTCTTTATCGCCTACCGGAACCAGTAAGCCGTTTACGCCGTCTTCAATATACATTCTGCATCCGCCAATCGGACAGTCCGTAGCAATGACCGGAATTCCAAGCGCAATCGCTTCCAGCAGGGAATTAGAGACCCCCTCATAATCCGAAGACAACACATACATGGCCGACGAATTGATTTCTTCCAGCACTTTATCCGTAAAGCCATGAAAAATCACTTTCTGTACAATGCCAAGGTCTTCCGTCAACTGCCTTAATTCCGCCTCCTGCGTTCCCTTTCCGTACAATTCCAACGTATAATCCGGATATTCCTTTATAAAATCCGCAAACGCGCCAAGCAGCAGTTGGTGATTTTTGGGATATTGCAGCCTTCCTACCGCCACCACTTTCTTTTTCCGTTCCCCGTCGTACGGCTCTATATCGCCAATGTCAATAGGATTGGGCAGAACAACCGATTTTTTCGCAATGCCTTTCGGAAAACTCTCTATTGCCTCTTTGGTCTGGCAGACGATGACATCTGCAAACCGATATGCAAAATTGCGCCCTCTTTTATAAGAAATCTTATTCGGGTCGCTGCGTTCCGATATCAAAAAAGCATGTTTCTGCCCCCAAGTTGCAAGCACGGAAAAAATGGCTCCCATGGAACTAAACGACCAAATCTGGCAGTTTCGATTTTCTTTATAATATTTCCGCATTTTCCGGACCCGCTCTACTCTGGCCCAAAACTTCCCGCCCGTCGGGCCGCCCATGCTGACCACTTCTATCTTATCATCCAGCCGATAGGCCGTCTCATGTCCCGCAAATAATAAAATCGCCACTTCTCTTCCTCTCTGGCAATATTCATTTGCTAACAATGCCACAACACGCTCTGTACCGCCGCCCGCCATATCCGGAATCACAAATACGATTTTTTCCATACCGTTTCCCAATCTTTTTGTCATCATCATTTTGCTATTTACATGCCGAAACTATCCAGCGCTGCCCGTCGTTTCCATCAAACGCCTCCAAAATGACGCTGTTTTCTTTCTCATCATAAGCTAACGCCAGTCCGTTCATCATGATATAATACTCATTTTCGCCTGCCTGCATAAACATCCACCGATATTCCGCGTCCAGCGTAAAGTCATAGTACATATTTCTGCTGTCATCCATATAGGCGGCCGGTTTTTCAGTTTCCCCCTCCAAAACGGCCAGAACCTCTTCCGAACCGCGAAACCGAAAGACCGCGTTCCCTCCTTCTGCACTGACTGCAATCCTTTGTTCTTCTGTTTCCGACGCAGACGCGGTCTCTATCACGCCATCCCGCTCTGTCAGAACCAGTTTTTCATTCAGGCAGGGCGCAATCAGGTAATAACCGTTGGCAAATTCCAGCTCTTCTTCCTGATTATAATGATAAAACTGATTTTTTGCATCTTCTCCATCATCCAGCCCGAATGTATTGGCATACAGATTTGTCCTGCTAAAAGCAGCAAACAATCCAAGGCATACGACGACAATAACCACATGCCTTCCTGTTTTTTCCGTTTTTCGTATCACAAGCTGCCCCGCCTGATACTGCGCCAGCATACCGTCCGCTTTCCGCACCATATCCAGCCAGCCCTTTACCGCATAGGGAATCAGAATGACAAAATACGGTATCGTATAAGAACTGCTCGACTCCCAGAAAAAATGGAACAGGTAACCGCCTAAAAACATAACGCCCCCAAACAGCTCATACAGGTTTTTGCTTTTAAACCGCATTATCAGACAAAACAATGCCCCCAGCAAAATCTGCGTCTGCACGACATTCAGCAATATGGAAAGCCATACGCTTGCCCGTCCGTTAATCACACTCTGTACGCCATCCGACAGCGTAATTGCCGACGTTCTGCCATCCGTTAAAACCATGCCGATAAAAGTAGGGTCATTCCACTGGAAAGCATTTTTCTTTGCAAAAAAAGGAATTCCGTCACCATGCGGATGCTTTATCATTCTTGTCAGAATTTTCTGGATATCCGCAATGGAAGCTTCCGTTATCTTCTCCGTGTCATAATGATATTTGATAAACACATCCCCAATATATCCGCTGTAATGCCCCGGCCCCACCGGCGTCTCTGACAGGCCCATCACAATCCACGATACCATCACTTCCCCATCCGGCATCTCATATCCCGATATATGTTCCACGCAGCTATACACAGCCTGATTGAGTCCTTTCACGCTGATAATCATGAAAATAATAAAAAGCAGGGAACGCAGCTTATTACGCCTTTCGGATGTGACAATAATGTCATAAACAAGAAAACAGGCAATCGCAATCAGATAGATCAAACAGTTCATTTTAAATACGGTTGCAATTCCGATAAAAACGGCGGCCAGCAGCATATATCGGTACTGCCTTTTATCCAGATACCGAAACATCATATAAACCGCAGCCAGCGCACATGCCATACCGGGCATAATGCCGTATAAATACGTAACATAAAAAAAGAACGGAACCCATAACGCCAGCGCAATATAAGCAAATACCTGTATTTTCCCATCCTCTTTCCAATACAGCCCTGCCAATTTCGCCAAAAGATAATAAATGACAATAAGCGCCGCTACATTAATAAATTGCAGACCTAAATAATTATCCGTTCCTATCAGGAAAGACATCAGGTAATAAAATAAGACCATGCCGGACTGAAACGGATAGCGGAAAAGATAGCCGCCTTCCGCAAAAGAGGAAAAATTCTTTTCCCGCCACTGTATGGCGCAGTCATAGACTTTCGCCGGGTCGGAAGCCGGCCGAAGCTGCGTCATCAAAACCCAGACGCATCCGGCTATGCCCGTTAAAACGCATAATAGTTTTATTGCCGCACAAACGCTGCATTTTTCTCTTACCGCAGTCCAAAATTTCCCCGTCCGTATATGCTGCCAGAGCCTTCTCACCAGCACAAATGCCGCCATACATAAAATAAAAACCAGTAAATGGCGCAGGAGAGAATCCGGAATATTTAACGTTCTCTGCTGTCTGGAACCATCCTCTTTTATAATATAGCCAAGAAAGCTTGTACTAAGCATACTTTGCAGGCATATTCCCGATACAATCAATATAAGCAGAATACGAATTACACGATTTGCAATCTTATAGATACATTCCTGTCGTTTCATTTTTCTCCCTGACAAAAGCGCAATCCCGGCGGCTTGCCTAAACCCCGCCACGATTACCGCAATTTCCTATTACATAAAAAAATAAGGTAAAATCCCTAATAGAAATTTTACCTTATTTACTATTATTATGCAATAGCGGATTCACTACCACTCCTGCTGTAAAACGCCCTCTGACGCGCTTTTCTGCAAATGGGCGGGCGCATTTTCCCCTTCGGTTCTTACAGGCAGTATAACCTTTACCCGGTAGCGTCCGTTCTCCTGCCTGTCGTCTGTCATACCGCCATACTTTTTCACAATATCCTGCACGCTCTTACATCCGATACCATGCTTTTCACCGATACATGCATTTTTCTCCTTATTCTTTTCTTTGCTTTTTCTTTTTCCCGCATAGCTGTTTTCTATCTGTATCAGGACATGCTGTTCATTTCTCGCCATCTGTATGTTGCACCAGACGCTGCCCTTATTTCCCACCGCTTTGGCCGCCTCTATTGCATTATCCAGCAGGTTTCCTACCAAAGCAACAATATCCATATCCTCTATTTGATAAAAGTACAGCGGTTCTTTAATGGCAAGTTCCAACGCAACGCCGCATTTATCCGCATATTCTTTTCTTTCCACCAGCAAAGCGTTCAATACCTTGTGCGAACATATCATTTTCCATTCGATATTTTCAAGGGATGCTCTTGCATCTTTTATCAAACTTCCTATCTTCTCGCAGTCGCCCTCTTGCGCCAGTGATGCAATCGTTCTCATCATATGCCTTATATCATGCAGAAAAGTATCGTACTGCTCCTGCATCTTTTCCAAATCCCGATAATACTTCTCTCTCATAATAATATGAAGAGCTTTTCGGCGTATTTTTTGACAGAGATTTTTCATCTTTTGTATTCCTCCCATTGAAGCAGGCATACCCTGTGCCATTTTATTTCATCTTGGCGCAAAATCCGGCAGTATGGATTCTATTTGCCCGAACTGATTATTTTCTCTATCGAATTGCGCATTTGGAACTAAAAATGTCAAAATTCGCCACTTTTTGGCGATTAAATGTCGAATCACACTATTTTAAGCATGAAATTCAGCCTTTCGTTCATTTTGCCCTAAAATGGATGATAACAAAGACAGGAGAAATGCTTATGGACTATCTTATGAATAAAGTACAATCAGAATATGGATTTTCAGACTATCAGATAAAACTGCTGCGGTTTTCATTCACCGGCATTTTATATGATGTGAGTAAAACATTGATATTTTTTGTTTATTTCCTTGCCGTAGGTAAACTGCCGGAATTTTTATTTGCAGTTGTTCCGCTTATCCTGCTGCGTACCAGGAGCGGCGGCATTCATTTCCGCAAATACTGGACATGTTTTCTGGCCTCTTTCCTTTATTTATGCGCGGTCATCTATATTCTCCCGAATATGATAGCCGTACACCCTTTAGTGATTTATTTAATCCTGCTTTTATGTGCGGTCCTGGATTATATGATTGGCTCCGCATCCTTAAAGCAAAGTCCTGTGCTACAGGATGAATTTATGATAAGCCAGAAAAATAAATTCATGAAAAAAGCTAAAATACAATCTTTTCAAGTTGTTTTCATCATCGCTGTCCTGTTTTACATCTTCCCGGACAGCCGCTATATCATCATTAGTTTTTGGACTGTGGTACTTCATACGCTCCAATTATCTATAACCAAAACATTAAAGGAGGTGAAACATCATGAAAAACTGGCTTAGAAAAAATATGTTTGCGATTTGCAGTTCTTCCTTGGCATATTTTTATGTTTATCACATCAGCGGATTCAGCTACTTTTTTTTCGGTGAACCGGAACTTCCGATGGAAGATTAATGAAAAAGACAGAAATTCAGGTTTCGGAATTTCTGTCTTTTTCATTATTTTTTCCATTGTTCCATTCACTCAAAACCGACTTTACTTGTGCAACCAACTGTTCTTTATCCGGAATATAGGAAACATAGCGGGAGGCAAAAATATTATTTGCCAAACCGCCAAGAGCGTATTCTGCGGCTACGCTATCCTTATCGGTACAAAGAATAATTCCTATTGGGGGATTATCATGCTCATCATTTACCTCTGAAGCATAATAATTTAAATACATATTAAGCTGTCCGACAGCTTCCGGCGTCAATTTTGACGTTTTTAATTCAATCAGCACATACGCCCGCAAAATTTTATTATAAAAAACCATATCCACATAATAATGAGTATTATTGAGTGTGATACGCTGCTGCGTGCCTACAAACATAAAGCCCCGCCCTAACTCTAATAGAAATTTCTCTATCTGTATCACCAGCGACTTTTCAAGGTCTCCTTCCAATAGCGGTTTGTTTTCCGGCACACCTAAAAACTCAAATACATAAGGGTCTTTTATCATGTCAAGCGGAACAGCCATTTCTATTCCTTTTTCTGCCAAAGCAAGCACCGTTTCTTTATTGGTCTTACCTTCCGATAACAGTAACCGCTCATAGAGCGACGTAGAAATCTGTCGTTTCAGTTCTCGTATCGACCATCCGGCATTAACCGCTTCCTTTTCATAAAAACTGCGTTTATCATCATCAGAAATTGTCAGAAGTTCACAGTAATGCGACCAACTCAATTTGCCAGACAGTGTCTGGCAAATTGGATAAGTAAGGAAAAAAGCCCTCATATTTTGCAAATTAGAACGTGAAAAACCTTTTCCAAACTCCTGCGTTAATTCTTTGGAAAGCTGTTTTAACGTCTGCTTTCCATAATCCGCCCGTTCTTTATTTTTCTGCTCATATTCAACAATAATCCTGCCTATGTTCCAATAGGTGGACAGTAATTCCGTATTTACCTGTATCGCCACACGTTGACGGGCGCTTACCAGTAATTCTCGAATTTCATTTATCATAGAATCAGTATATGCCAAATCGTCCAATTTTATCGCCTCTCTTTCTGTTATATTTAGAATAGCACAAGTGCAGTGGCATTACTATAACTAAAATAGCCAAAAACAATATTATTCATTTTTAGGCAGTCTTACCGTAAATGTCAGATAATTTCTCATATGATATAATTCATTACTCACGATAATATCGCCTTTCTTCTCTTTTACAAGCCGTTTAAGTTTTGATAAACCGATTCCGCGCCCTTTTCCTTTACTGCTGTATCCACTCTCAAAGAAATGCTGCGTCATGTCATCATCATAATGTTTACTGGTGTTGGCCACTGTTAATTCCACACAGTTTTCCTCTTCCAACTCTTTTAGCAAAATACGGATTTCTTTGAATGCCTCTTTCTGCTCTTCATCTGTTTTACTAAGCGCCTCTATTGCGTTATCGGTTAAAATCCCCATCATTTCTATCAATTCATATTCCGGCAATACCCTTTCGATTTTCATTACGCCAATATGATACTCCATTTTGATGCCTTTGCTTTCCGCCTCCTGTATCTTACTGTATAAGAATCCTGAAATCAGAGGATTCCCCGTAGATAATACGAGTTTTGTCTTCTCATTCTGCTCCATCACATAATGACAGTATTCCTTTTGTTTTTCCGCCAGTTCTTCATAATTATCCGTTGCATAAACCATACCCAGGATAGCCCCTATATGATTTTTCATATCATGCTGTCTTTCCCTAACAAGCATAATCAACTGGTCATATGCGTCATAATACAAACGGTTCATTTCTAATTGCGCTTTCTTCCGTTCGGCATCGGTTTTTGTCTTTTGCCATTCATAAATAATAAATAGAAAGATAAAGAAAAAGTACAATATCTGAATGTATGTCTCACCCCATATATCACCTTCGTTTTTTATTTGATATGACTCAATTACAAATCCGAGAAAAATAAAAATGGAAGTTCCTACTATCACTTTATTTCGTTTAATAAAAAAATCCGATAGCCGTTTTAACTCTACTTTAGAACTACAAAGCAGGATTAACAAAAAACAACCAATATTAATTAATAACTCAGTTAATGGCCCCTGTTCATATATTGCAAAAAACAAATAATATGTTGGAAGCAATACTATTAATTGTAAAATAGCAACAATTGCCGCAGATAAAAAACAATTCAATAGTGTGAGCTTTATTCCCTTTCCATAATATAACAATCCGTATAAAAACATTCCTATATATCCTAATGCGCCCAGATATTGAGGGAATCCGTAATCATCAATACCAACTGCTATAAACAAAGAAAGAATGACAAATACCACTACATGAATACTAATTTTTAGTTTATTTCCAAACAGTTCCGCTAAACAATATAAATATGCAAATAACTCTAAAAGAATTTTAATATTTCTAACCATCCGCAATATCCTTTACTACACACATTTTCTATATGCCAAGCTCCTGCATCCCCTACTCCATCACATCCCGCAAAAACCTCTTCTTATACGCGTTACCGATTTCAATCTGTTCTTTCACCTTTCTCAAACGGATATATCTGTTGACCGTATCAATCTCTTCCACATAATCTTTGTTGATAATATGATATCGGCTGCATTGTATAAACTTATCCGAATTCAGTTCTTCTAAAATCATTTTGATTGGTTTATAGGGCAGCTTCAAGTTACCGTTTGTGCAATAAACAATCTGTCCGGCCCTGCTGTTTTCGATATAAATAATTTCCGCAACCAGCTTTTTATACAAAACTCCATCCTTACGAAAGAACACCGTCTTCGGTTCTTCGGGCGCTTTAGGAACTTTCAATGCTTCAGAAATCACTTCGGCAACTTTGGCCGCATCATAGGGCTTCTCCACATAATAATAACAGTGCAGTCCGCTATATGCGTATAATTGCGGGTCTTCTAATGCCGTAATGAAAATAATCGGCGTATATTTATAATTCGGAAAAGAACGAATATACTCTGCGAATTTCATCCCTGACACATCGCTGGGATTAGACGTGTTTAACATGATATCCAGTATGAAAAGGTCTACATGACTTTTCATTGTCTGAACAATCGCTTCCTCTTGATTGGAAGCAGTTTTGATGACGACATCCTCTTCAAGATTTTCAATGATTTTAACCAGCATTTCCCTGTTTCTGGCATTATCTTCTACTACAAGGATTGTTTTCATTCTGCCTTTCTCTTTCCGTAACTTTTTTCTTTATCCGGCTAAAACTGCCGCAAAACCCTCCATGTCCTCTTTAATGTAATGATAAGCGGATATTTTACGCCATTAGTACGCAGCGCCATATATCCTTCTTTGAAAGAGACAAGATAATTTTGTAATCCTGCATTACTTGTTCCGCCATAGAACATGGAAATCAATACTTTCGGCACATAAACAAGTTTATTTTGCTCATCCTTTAAAAAGCGCACCATAAACTCATAGTCCGCCGCACAACGGTAAGTAATATCATACTCACCATACTTTTCATATATTTCACGTTTTAAAAAAAGCGTTGGATGCCCCGGCATCCATCCCTGTCTGATATTGCCCTGACCCATATGCCAGGTACGGATTACTTTATCGCCATCCACATATATCAAATCAGAATGCGCGCCGATGCAGCCCTCCCCCGCTTCAATGATTGCATTTACCAGCAGGGAAACCGCATTTTTTTCACATAATCTATCATTACATACCGCAATGATATCTCCCGTACACATGCGGTATGCCTTATTCATAGCATCATATAAGCCTTTGTCCGGCTCGGAAATCCACTTTACTTCCAGCGCCGAATCCCTTGCAAACCGCTCAATCAACGAAATGGTAGCGTCCGTTGAAACACCGTCTACAATAACAACTTCTATATTTTCATAAGTCTGGCTTCGTATGCTGTCTAAAGTAATCGGTAAATTCTGCGCCGAATTATATGTCGTAAGTAATAAAGAAACTTTTTTCATCGTAATCCTTTCGCCGTCATTTTACCGAAAATCTGTGCCGTTTATACAATATATTTCATACAGGCATCCCTAAACGCTTTCTCTTTAGACCTGCTGACACTCATACGTATTCCGTTGACAAGTTCCAGTTCATGGCTATCCCATTGCTTCAGGTAATTACAATTAACCAGATAACTGTTATGGGCATATTCAAATCCATGCATATGGACACACGAATACAATTCTTTGACTTTTTCTCTTACTTTCATGACCTGCATTTCTTTTTCTTTGTCAAAATAGTAGACGTTGCTGCCATTTTTCGCAATTTCTATATAAAGGATATCCCTTATATTGAGCATAACATTCCTTTTTCCTTCTGTCAGCGGCAACTGCGGCGAATATCTTCGTCTGTACATTTCGTCCACCGTTTCCAACAGATATTCCCGCATCTGTTTTCTTTTCTCTTTTCGCATAAACCGATAAGGATGATATATAAAATCCTCCGGTATCGGTGAAGCTTTACCGGTGCAGAAAACAAACAGACCATTCTCATTTTGGCTCCTGTACTCTTTCGCTATGTTTCTCCCATTTCCTGTTGGGAACATAATATCAAGTACCAGCAAATCATATCTGGCGAGATTTGCATTCAGCAGTTCTTCACCTGATTCAAAGGATTTTATATGAAAATCTCCCGGTTCCACTTCATATTCCAGCAAAATACTCTTGATTTCCCTGGCACTGTCTTTCTCATCATCACATATTGCTATCCAATATAATTCATCGCCTTGGTATATCATTTTTCCCATCCTTTACTCATAGTGTGGCATAAACTATTAACTCTATTTTTATATTTTACAACATTCACTACCACAATTTTCCATTTACAACAGAGTATTGTAGTTATTTTTATTTTATTACGTTTTATAGTATTTCATCAAACAACAAAATGTTGTGTGTTAATATCGGTAACAACGGAGATAATATAAATAATGAAAACGCTGAATACAATGTTAAGAGATTTACGGGAAGACCATGATATTAAGCAGGAAACCATTGCAAAATATCTGGGCGTAACTCAACAAACTTACTCCAATTATGAAAACGGATATCGTGAAATTCCCATTGCGGTAGTAACGGAACTAGCCAAATACTATAAGGTCAGTACGGATTATCTGCTAAACTCGGATACAAGCTATCTTGGCAACGTAGATATGAACGCAACCTATATAGATGATATCACGCTGCACGAAGTACTTTATAATTTGCAGTCTTTGGACAGTACCGCCCGTAAGGATTTAGTAAAATATATCCGTTTTCTACATCAGGATAATAACTAGGGATAATGTTTTTATTGTATTTTCCGTTCACCAACACCAATATGTTGTAAGTTCTCTCTTTACATATGTTGTGTGTTATTGTGATAATACAACAAACAGAGGTGTGACATGAAACAAACACATGAAATTTTACACGAATTAAGAAACAAATACAATTACCGCCAGGAATATATCGCCATGTATCTTGGAACCACACAACAGACTTATTCTAACTATGAATTAGGCCTCCGTGAAATTCCTCTGCACCATATTGTCAAACTGTCTCATCTCTATCAGGTAAGCGCCGATTATTTACTTAGTATTGACTCTCCCTATACCGGTACAACCAATCTGTCTCTGGAATATCTTAACGGCGTTTCTCTTCATGATATCATTTATGATATGCAGAAACTGGATATGGAAAAGAGAAAAAGCCTCGTCCAGTTTATACAATTCTTAAATAGCCAGGAATAAGATAACTTGTACAGACGTTATGGTTGTGTGCCACATCTCCTCTATGCCTCATTATACTATCACCGCCGCAAAATGCAACTATTTTTACTGATAAACTCATTTTACAGCCATTAAAAACTGCGTACAATACTCCTTTATCTGCTCATCTATACACGCCCTTACATCTCCATCGGAATAATACGCCCGGTACAACTCTATTGTCTTGTCCAATGCCGTGTCAATAGACCACAAAGGCCGCCATCCCAGACAATTTTTGAATTTGGAACAATCCAGTTTTAAATAGTTTGCCTCGTGCGGACCGCCATCATACATACTAATCCAGCGGATACTTGTTCCGGTTCTTCTTTGCCAGATATCGCAAAACATTTCCGCCAGTTCTCCTGTTGTCACACAATCGGCCTCATCCGGACCAATATTATAACAGCCCGCAAGTTCCCGCTTCCCATACTGCGCCTTTGCCAGTATAAGATATGCCATGACAGGCTCCAATACATGTTGAAACGGCCTGATGGAATATGGATTTCTGATTATAATATCTTTCTCCGAAACAGCCGCTCTGACGCAGTCCGGTATGATTCTGTCCGCGGCAAAATCCCCGCCCCCTATGACATTTCCGGCCCGCATGGTGGAAATTGCAATATTTCTATCCTGAAAAAAAGAATTTTTATAACTGTCCGTCACCAATTCCGAGCAGGATTTGGAATTAGAGTAGGGGTCATATCCGTTCAATTCCTCATTTTCACGATATCCCCATTCCCATTCCCTGTTTTTATACACCTTATCGGTTGTCACATTAACAAAAGACTTCACGGACTTTGTCAAACGAACGCATTCCAGTACATTAACCGTACCCATAACATTCACATCATAAGTATAGACCGGATTTTTATAAGACTCCCTTACTATCGGCTGTGCTGCCATATGAATGACAATTTCCGGTTCGGCTTCCGTAAAAACCTGGCGCAGTTTATCCAGGTCACGGATATCCCCTGATACTGCATCCATATGCTCCTGAAGCGAAAGCATATCAAACAGATTCGGCGCAGTTGGCGGATTCAGCGCATATCCTGTCACCTCCGCGCCTGCCAGCGTCAACGCCCTGCACATCCATGCTCCTTTAAAACCGGTATGCCCTGTAACCAATACCCTTTTCCCTTTATAAAAATCAAGCATTTTCTTACCATACGCCTTTCCCGTTGTTGGTTATTGTCTTTTTCCCATCAGTCGGTACTGCTTTTTATTGTTTTTATCATATAATCCAGCATTTCATCCGTCATACCCGGATAAACGCCTATCCAGAAAGTATCTTTCATAATCCTGTCCGTATTTACCAGTTCGCCTACAATCCGGTAACCGTTTCCGTCAGCGCGCATCTGGTCAAAACAGGGATGTTTGGTCAGATTACCGGCAAATAACATCCTTGTCTGTATGCCTTTGCTCTCAATATACGGCACAATCCGATTTCTTTCCACGCCCTCTTTGCAGGTCATCGCAAACCCGAACCAGCTTGGCTCTGTTCCCTCACCAGCCTCAGGCAAAATAAATTTATCCCCTAAATCCTGCAAGCCGTCATAAAGGCGCTTAAAATTATATCTCCTGCGTTCCACAAAACCCGGAAACTTCTCAAGCTGCGCACAGCCGACCGCCGCCTGCATATCGGTAGCCTTAAGGTTATAACCAAAATGCGAATACACATATTTATGGTCATATCCTAACGGCAGTTCCCCATACTGCTTATCAAATCTATGTCCGCACAAATTATCCCTGCCGGACGGACATACGCAGTCTCTGCCCCAATCTCTGAAAGAACGTACAATCTTATGGAGCAGCGGATTGTTCGTATAGACTGCGCCGCCCTCCCCCATCGTCATATGGTGCGGCGGATAAAAACTGGATGTTCCGATATCCCCTACGGTACCTGTCAAATACCATTCCCCGTTCAGTTGATACCGCGAACCAAGCGCATCACAGTTATCCTCTACCAGCCAGAGTTCATGTTTATCACAAAACTCCTTTACACGCTTTAAATCAAATGGATTGCCCAGCGTATGCGCAATCATCACCGCTTTCGTCTTATCTGACAGCGCTTCTTCCAACATATCCACATCTATATTATATTGTGGAATCGTCACATCCACAAACACGGGAACCGCCCCGTACTGGATGATTGGTGACACGGTTGTCGGAAATCCCGCAGCCACCGTAATAACTTCATCGCCCCTCTTTACCGCTCTTTCTCCCAGCAAAGGTGACGTCAATGTCATAAATGCCAGCAGATTGGCCGAGGAACCGGAATTTACCAGCGAACAATATTTGATTCCCAGATATTTAGCCAGATTCGTTTCAAACGCTTCCGTATACCGTCCTGAAGTCAGCCAAAACTCCAATGCACTGTCCACCAGATTTACCATCTCTGCACTGTCATATACGCGGGAAGCATACGGAATCCGCTCTCCCTCATGATATTCCTTTTTTATATTATGATACCGATTACAGTACTCCTTTACCTGCTCTAAAATCGCCGCTCTGGCTTCCTGCTCTGTCATGTTATCCATATTTACCACACTTTCCATGGCGCTTTACCATCCGCCCACAGTTTTTCCAGATATTCCTTATCTCTTACATTATCCATCGGAGACCAGAACCCGTCGTGTTTATATGCCGTCATTTCGCCATCTTTTGCAACTGCTTCCAGCGGCCCCGACTCCAGCATCTCGCTGCCGTCTCCCAGATAATCGAATATTTTCCGGTTCAATACCATAAAACCGGCGTTTACCCATGCGGAATCCGCTCTTGCTTTTTCTTTAAATCCTCCGACCTGATTGGTATCAGCGTCTATTTTTAACGCGCCAAACCGCCCCGGAGGCTGTGTCGTTGTGATTGTCGCTATTTTCCCATGTTGATGATGAAAAGAAAGCACATCCCGGATATTAACATCTGACACGCCGTCTCCATATGTCAGCATAAACTCTTCATCTTCTATGTAATCCCTTACTTTCAAAACACGTCCTGCCGTCAAAGTATCTCGCCCGGTATTAACCAATGTCACTTTCCATGGTTCCACATGATTTTCATGCACGGTTACCTCTCTATTTAAAAGAGAAAAAGTGCTGTCCGATTGATAGGTATAGTAATGCACAAAATATTCCTTTATCATCTGCCCCTTATACCCGCAGCAAATAATAAATTCATGAAATCCATAAAAAGAATACAGCTTCATAATATGCCAGATAATCGGCATCCCGCCAATCTCAATCATTGGCTTGGGTTTTATTCTGGATTCCTCACTGATACGCGTGCCTTTACCGCCGGCCAAAATAACTACTTTCATTCCCTGTTCCTGCATTTTCCTATTTTTTCATCCATGGCGCAATTTCCGCATTCCACAGATTTTCAGCTTCTACAAGGTCTCTCCTTGTTTCTATTGTCGTCCAGTATCCCGTATGCTTATAGGTTGCCAACTGCTGTTTTTCCGACAATTTCATAAAAAGCTGCTTTTCCAAATCATAATTTCCCGTTAAGTAATCAAAAACACGCCTATTAAAAATAAAGCAATCCGCATTCACCCATGCCGATTCATTGGATATTTTTTCAGATTGATTGTATACCAACGTTCCCTCCTCGTCAATCGGCAGCAAACGGTTTCTTCCTGTCGGCTTTGCCATAGCGACTGTGGCAATTTTCTGTTTTTGACGATGCACATCAATCATTGCCGGTATATTAATATCTGAAAGGCAGTCGCCATATGTGACGATAAAATCCTCCTCATCAATATATTTTTGAATCAGGCTGACACGCCGCCCTGTTCCGGAAAAAACTCCCGTATCAACCACGGTTACTTTCCAGTCCTCTGTTTTTTCATTATGCACTTTTATCGTATTGGTCTGCAAATCGACGGTAATATCCGAAGCATAGATATAATAGTCCATAAAATATTCTTTTATCATATCGACACGATAACCGCCGCATACAATAAATTCATTCAATCCGTATTCCGAAAAATGTTTCATAATATGCCATAATAAAGGCTTCCCACCTATATCTACCATCGGTTTGGGGATGCCCTCATTTTCGTTATTAATTGTACTTTGCAGCCCGCCTGCTAAAATAACAGCTTTCATTTTGAGAACCGTGCCTTTCTTTTCACTTATTATAGCATACATGGGTTGGAAAAGTATAGGAGGAGTTTTGGGAAATTATATATGGGAAAAATTCGACAGAAAACGGGCGATATTAGCACGTAAGAATATCCGTAAATATTGTCATGGAATATAGATTATTTACACCCCGATAAAGATAACTCTATGCAGTATATCTGTGGTGTATATAATCAAAACGAAATGCCTATCAGTCGCCTTACTTTCTCCAATACGGATGAATGCATGGGAAATATATGGGTTATGAATGACATCAGTTATACTTTTACCGCATATCGGCTCACGGATAATGATTCCTGCCGATTCGATATTTCAAGCGCAAAACTTTCATTTTTCAAACGTTGGTCGAAAAAAGGAGTAATTGTCGGACAAAAAGCCTGCCCGAAGTTTGTAAGGGATTATGCTTCACGTGTTTGGCCTGCTAACAAAAAAGTATGTAAAGAAAATTCTGTAAATACAAATCTTTCGTGATACTGATCGGGATGAAAGCGCGTAAATGAACTTTCAGTCCTTGTGTTACTTATCTTTATAAATGCCAAATATATAGATTTATTACAATTTATTTACATCAATTAAGTCAATATGCCCTTTGTAATATTCGCACAGAACAGTAATGGATTCTTTAAATCCTGTAAATTGATAGTTTCCTATTTCGGCCAATAACCGCTCATTATTGCCGGTGTATTCGGGCTTCCAGCCCGGTTCACTTACGATAATATCACAATCTATATTTAAAATTTCTCTGACCAGGCAAGCCAGTGAATATAAGTCCATTTTGCTTCCACGGCACACATTATAGTGTTTTTTGGCTGGGGTATTCTCAATAAACCAAAGCATAATGTTACAGAGATCATCGATCCACAAATAGTCAAAATAAACGTTTTTTTGAATGGTAATATTCTTTCCCATTAAAGCCC